>NZ_BCRK01000018.1 GCF_001552555.1 Nocardiopsis trehalosi NBRC 14201
GGGGTCATGGGGCGGTTCCCTCGCTGGTGGACGTGTGCGATCCCTCGGTCCAGAACTCCTGGCCCATCCCGGCGCGGTGCATGTTCCACAGGTCCTGCTCGCTGAACGAGGACGGGATCGGGGAGCCGACGGCCGGGGTGGTGCGGTCCTCGTCCCAGTCGTAGTACTTCTGCACGTTGGTCGCCGCGGAGACCTCGTACCGCCACTCGCCGCCCGGCTCCTCGGGCGGGTAGACCCGGACCTCCCCGGTGTGCTGGTAGTTCCAGCTGCCGAGGGTGTTGATCCAGTCCTCGTTGTCGTAGACGTACCCGGTGCCCGTGCCGGTGCTCGTCCCGTTGAACCCGAAGGAGTTCCACTCGGTGCTGACCGGGTAGGTCACGGGACCGTCGACGCCCTGCGCCTTGGCGTCCGCGATGGCCCGGCGGCCGATGTCGCGGTGCGCGCCCTCGATCTCGCGCTGGAACTCGGGGACGTCCGCCACCAGGTCGTCCACGTCGATCTCCAGCGTCTCGCCGCTGCCGTCGAGGAAGTGGTGCAGGGCCTCGGAGGCGTTCGGCTGCCCGCGCAGCGCACCCCCGTTGGCGTACATCCGCACGTCGCGGTACTCGCGCTGGATCTGGTGGTCGATGCAGAGGGTCCAGAAGTCGCAGCCGGAGACCTCGCCGATGTCCTTGCTGTCGTACTCCTCGGCCGACTCCAGGGCGGTCGCGGTCTCCGGGTGCATCGGCGGCGACGGCCACTCGACGAGGCTCATCGCGCCGGGCGAGGGCTCGCACAGCGGGCTGCACACCTCGCTGCCGCCGTCGTCGACGGGGTACTGCAGGGTGGTCAGCCCGCCGCCGTCCCCGTCCTCGCCGCCCGAAGCGGCGGTGTCGCCACCCGGGGCGTCCGCGCACGCGGCGTCGCCGGCCACCCGGCAGACGGCGGTGTCGAGGAGGGCACCGACCCGGTCGGGCACCCCCGCGACCAGGACCACGCCGGCGATGGCGGCGACGAGGAGGACGACCCCCGCGTACTCGGTCAGGCCGGCGCCGGTGTCCCCCGATGGGCGCGTGCCCGCCCGCGCCCCGCTCCCCGGATCTCCCACCGACGCCCCCAGAAGGGTCGAAATATGAATAATCAGGTGAGATTAAGCCCCTACCGCATCGCGCGTCGTGGGCCCTGGGACCCAATCGCCCCCGGGAGGCCCCTGGCACCCGGCGGGCCGGGGAGGCGCTCGTCGGCGCGCCCGGTCCCCGCGGCCCTGCCGCCGCGGGGACCGGGCGCCGCCGCCTATCCCAGGACCGCGCGCACCGCGGCGGTGCCCGGGGCCGCGGTGAGGACGGTGCCCTCCGCTGTCTCCGCCGCCTCCGCGCCTTCGGCACGCACCCCGCCGCGCACGCCCACCAGCAGCACCCGCCACCCGGTCGGCGGCGGGGCGTCCGCGGCGACCACGACCTCGCCGCCGCCCCTGCGGGTGCGGAAGACCGCCGCGGGCCGGCCGTCGGGGCCGGGGACCGCGGTGGCCGCCTCCCCCTCCCCCGCCGCGCCGTACACGCGCAGCGTCACCCCGTCGAGCAGGTCGTAGTCGGGCCGGTCCTCGACCGCGCCGGTCGGCAGCACCGCTCCGGGCCGCACCAGCAGCGGCAGCGACGCGAACCCGTGCTCCTCCCGCCGCCACGCCGGGCCGCGCACGGCCTCCCCGGTGAGCAGGTGGGTCCACTCCCCCTCCGGCACGTAGTACTCGACCTCGCCGCCGGGATCGAGGACCGGCGCGACGAGGAGGTCGCCGCCGAGCATGTACTGGGTGTCGAGGTGGTGGCAGGTGGGGTCGTCGGGGAACTCCAGCAGCATCGCCCGCATCACCGGGACGCCGCGGTCCCGCGCCTCGGCGGCCGCCCCGTACAGGTAGGGCATCAGCCGGCACTTGAGCCGGGTGAACGCGCGGGCGACGTCGACCGCCTCCGCGTCGAACTCCCACGGCACCCGGTAGGACCCGCTGCCGTGCAGCCGGCTGTGCGACGACAGCAGCCCGAACGCCAGCCACCGCTTGAACAGGGCGGGGTCGGGCGTGCCCTCGAAGCCGCCGATGTCGTGGCTCCAGAACCCGAACCCCGACAGCCCCAGCGACAGCCCGCCCCGCAGGCTCTCCGCCATGGCCTCGAACGTCGACGCGCAGTCGCCGCCCCAGTGCACCGGGAACCGCTGGCCGCCGGTGGTGGCCGAACGGGCGAACAGCACGGCCTCGCCCTCGCCGCGCACCTCGCGGAGCACGTCGAACACGGTCTCGTTGTAGAGCTGTGTGTAGTGGTTGTGCATGCCTTCGGGGTCGGAGCCGTCGGCCCACACGACGTCGGTGGGCACGCGCTCGCCGAAGTCGGTCTTCACCGCGTCGACGCCGGTCTCCAGCAGCCCGCGCACCTTGTCGCCGTACCACCGGCGGGCCTCCGGGCTGGTGAAGTCGACCAGCGCCATCCCCGCCTGCCACATGTCCCACTGCCAGACGGTGCCGTCGGGCCGGCGCACGAGGTGGCCGAGCCGGGCGCCCTCCTCGAACAGCGCCGACCGCTGGGCGATGTAGGGGTTGATCCAGGCGCAGATCCGCAGCCCGCGCTCCTTCAGCCGGGCGAGCATCCCCTCGGGGTCGGGGAACACGGCCGGGTCCCAGGTGAAGTCGGTCCAGTGGTACTCGCGCATCCAGAAGCAGTCGAAGTGGAACACGCTGAGCGGGATGCCGCGCTCGGCCATGCCGTCGACGAACGCGGTGACGGTGTCCTCGTCGTAGTCGGTGGTGAACGAGGTCGACAGCCACAGCCCGAACGACCACGGCGGCGGCAGCGCGGGGCGGCCGGTGAGGGCGGTGTAGCGCTCCAGGACCTGCTTGGGGGTGTCGCCCTGGACGATGTAGTACCGCAGCCGCTGGTCCTCGACGCTGAACTGGACCCGGCCCACCGACTCCGACCCCACCTCGAACGACACCCGCCCCGGGTGGTCCACGAGCACGCCGTACCCGCGGTTGGTCAGGTAGAACGGCACGTTCTTGTACGCCTGCTCGCTGCTCGTGCCGCCGTCCGCCTGCCAGATCTCCACCTCCTGCCCGTTGCGGGTGAAGGGGGTGAACCGCTCGCCGAGCCCGTAGACCAGCTCCCGGACACCCAGCGCGAGTTGGGCGACCATGTGGTGGGCGCCGTCGGGGGTGTGCACGAACCCGGTGCCGCGCTCGCCGGCCGAGGTGAGGACGCGGTCGCCGGAGCGGAACTCCAGCCGCCAGGGGGCGGCGGTGTCGACGCGCAGCGTGAGGTCGCCGCTGGTCAGCTCCACGGTGCCGCCGTCGCGCGCGGTCCGCGGCGCGGCAGCGGGGTCGGGGGTCAGCGCGGTCGCCGGGTGCGGCCGGACGCCGCCGGCGAGGTGGGTGGTCTCGACGCCGATCACGCCGGGCGCGGGCGACCAGCACTCGACGGTCAGCAATGGGGCGTTGAGGGTGTCGCCGCGGTGGCGCACCGGTCGGACGGGGGCGTACAGGGTGAACCGGTCGTCGCGCAGGTCGACGTCGCGGACCTCGCGGGCGAAGTGGGCGCGCACGCCCTCCCGCAGGAGCCAGAAACCATCGGTGAACTTCATCGGCCGCCTTCCAGGGGTGGTGGGGCGAGGGGGCCGCCGCAGCGGGGGGCGGGCGGGTGGCCCGCCCCTCCGCCGGGCGGGTCAGGACGCGGCGCCGCCGTGGCGCTCGGCGTGCCGGCGGATGAGCTCCCGGAACCAGCGGTAGCTGTCCTTGGGGGTGCGCTCCAGGGTGTCGTAGTCGACCCGGACGATGCCGAAGCGCCGGTCGTAGCCGTAGGCCCACTCGAAGTTGTCCAGCAGCGACCACACGAAGTGGCCGCGCACGTCCACCCCCTTCTCGGCGGCGGCGGCGGTGGCGGCGATGTGGTCGCGCAGGTAGGCGATGCGGTCGGTGTCGTGCACGACGCCGTCGGGGCCGACCCGGTCGTCCTCCGCCGACCCGTTCTCGGTGATGTACACGGGCGGCAGGTCGTAGCGCTCGTCCAGGTCCACGAGGAGGTCGGTCAGCGCCGCGGGCACCACCGGCCAGTCCATGGTGGTGTGGCGGACGCCCTCGATCCGCACCTCCTCGGTGCGGATGTCGACGGCGGTGCGACGGCGGGGGTCGGGCTCATCGTGGGGGGCGTCGCGCAGCACGACGGGCCGGTAGAAGTTGATGCCGAGGAAGTCGAGCGGCTGCCCGATGACGTCCAGGTCGCCGTCGCGCCGGTAGGAGCCGTCGGCCAGCTCCCCCCACGTCTCGGCCTCGTTCGCCGGGTAGGTGCCGCGCAGCAGCGGGTCGAGCCAGACCCGGTTGTGCAGGGTCTCGGCGCGGTCGACGGCGGCGCGGTCGGCGGCGGAACCGGTGGCCGGGAGCAGTCGATCGAGGTTGAGGGTGATGCCGACCTCGGCGGTGCCGCCTCGGGCGGCGGCCGACGCGCGCAGTTCGCGGGCCGCCAGCCCGTGCGCGAGGAGCAGGTGGTGGGCGGCCGCCAGGGCGGGGGTCCCCTCGCGGGCGCCGGGGGCGTGCCGGCCGACGGCGTAGCCGACGAAGGCGGTGCACGTCGGTTCGTTGAGGGTGATCCAGCGGGTCACCCGGTCGCCGAGGCGGTCGGCGGTGATGCGCGCGTACTCGGCGAAGCGCTCCGCCGTGGCGCGGGAGCGCCACCCGCCGGCGTCCTCCAGCTCCTGGGGCAGGTCCCAGTGGTAGAGGGTGACGACGGGGTCGATCCCGGCCGCCAGGAGGGCGTCGACCACGCGGTCGTAGAAGTCGAGCCCCTCGGGGTTGGCGGGCCCGCTGCCGCCGGGCCGGATGCGCGGCCAGGCGGTGGAGAACCGGTAGTCCTGGACGCCCAGCTCCTTCAGCAGGGCGATGTCCTCGGGGTAGCGGTGGTAGTGGTCGCAGGCGACGTCGCCGGTCTCGCCGCGCGCCACCTTGCCGGGCGTGCGGCAGTAGGTGTCCCAGATGGAGGGGGTGCGGCCGCCCTCGGCCGCCGCGCCCTCGATCTGGTAGGCGGCGGTGGCGGTGCCGAACCGGAAGCCGGCGGGCAGGTCGGGGAAGTCGGGCGTGGGCATGGGTGCGGTCCTCGTCTCTGTGGGGGACGGCTCTGTGAGGGGCTGCTCTTCGGGGGCCGGCCGGACGGCGGCCGCTCGGCGGCGTGCGGAGGGCGGCGGGGCGGGGCGGGCGGTCACTTGCCGGAGCCGGCGGAGATGCCGGCGGCCACGTACTTCTGGGCGACCACGAGCAGCACCGCGGCGGGGATGGACGACAGCGTGGCGACGGCCATCACCGCGCCCCAGTCGCCCACGTGCGCCCCGATGTACTCGTAGATGCCGAGCGTGACGGGCTTGACGTCGTCGGTGGTGTTGAGGGTGAGCGCGAACAGGAAGTCGCTCCACGCGAAGAGGAACGTGAACAGCCCGCCGGTGATGAGGGCGTTGCGGCTCATCGGCAGCACCACGCCGATCAGCACCCGCAGCCGGCCGGCGCCGTCGACCATCGCCGCCTCGACCACCTCGCCGGGGATGGACACCATGAACGCGCGGAGCAGGATGATCGTGAACGGGATGCCGAGCGAGGCGTCGGCGAGGATCAGGCCGAGGTAGGAGTTGACCAGGTCGAGGTCGACGTAGGCGTTGTAGATCGCGTTGGCGACGACGATGCCGGGCACCATCTGGGTGATCAGGGTGGCGAACACGACCGCGCGGGCGCCGGGCGGCCGGAACCGGGCCAGCGCGTAGGCGGCCGGGGTGGCGACGGCCAGGCACACGGCGACCGCGCCGAGCGCCACGAGCATGCTCGTCACCAGGTTGGCGCCCTGCGACTCCCAGGCGCGGGCGAAGTTGCCGAGGTCGAGGGTGCGGGGGAACCACGCCAGCTCGGCCATGCCGGAGCCGGGTTGGAGCGCGGTGTTGACCATCCAGTACAGCGGGAACAGGAGCACGGCGAGCACGGCCGTGCCGATGGCGATGTCGGCGTAGGAGCGGCGGGTGCGCGGCGCGGTGGCGGCCACGGGGGTCATCTCCCCTCGGTGAAGCCGTCGCGGTTCGCCCGGAGGTAGATGACCGCGAAGACCATGCTGATCAGGATGAGGACGTTGCCGACCACGGCGCCCTGCCCGAAGTCCAGGCGCAGGAAGGACAGCTGGTAGGTGAAGGTGCCGAGGGTCTCGGTGGCGTTGGCGGGGCCGCCGTTGGTGAGGGCGAGGATGAGGTCGAGGATCTTCACCGTCGACATGAAGCCGAGGACGAGCACCACGGTCACCACCGGCCGCAGCAGCGGCAGGACCACGCCGAAGAACGTGCGGACGGGGCCGGCGCCGTCGAGCTTGGCGGCCTCGCGCACCTCGGTGGGGATCTCCTGGAGGCCGCCGTAGAGGATGACCATGTTGAACGGGATGCCGATCCAGACGTTCACCAGGATGACCGACACCAGGGCGAGGTCGGGGCTGCTCAGCCACGGAATCCCGGTGCCGAGGAGGGCGTTGGCCACGCCGGTCTCCTCGTCCAGGACCCGCCGCCACACGGTGCCCGACACCACCATGGGGATGAGCCAGGGCAGCAGGAGCAGCGACCGCATCGCCCCCGACAGCGGGAAGCGCCGGGAGAAGAACAGCGCCAGCGCCATGCCGATGGTGAACTGGCCGGCCAGGGAGCCGACCGTGAACACCAGGGTGTGCCACAGCGAGGCGCCGAACAGCTCGTCGGCGAGCACGGCCCGCCAGTTCGCCAGGCCGTTGAACGGGGCCTCGCCGGTGAAGTACGTCGCGAACGTGTAGTCCTGGAAGCTCATCGCGACGTTGCGCACCAGCGGGTACCCGAAGAACGCGAGCATGTAGAGCACGGCGGGCGCGATGAACAGCCACTGGGCGAGGACGCGGCGGCGCCGGGCGGCGCGGGACGCGGCCGCCCGTTCCCGGGAGCGCTCCCGGGGCGGGGCCGCGGGGGCGGTGGGTGCGGTGGTCGTCACGGCGTGCCCTCCAGTTCCGCCTCGATCCGGGACTGCGCGGCGGCCATCGCGGCCTCGGGCGCGGCCTCCCCGGTCAGCGCCGCCTGGAGCGCCCCGCCGATGGCCTGCGAATAGGTGTTCCACTCGGTGCCGACGTACTGGGTGCGGCTGCGGGCGGTCTGCACCTGGTCGGCGAACGGGGCGAGTTCCGGCACCTCCTCGCGGTACGCCTCGGCGGCGCCGCTGTCGACCGGGACGTTGCTGCCCTTGGTCGACCAGTCGAGCTGCGCCTCGGGCGTGGTGAGGCAGGCGATGAGCCGGGCGGCGGTCCGCTGCCGCTCGGTGTTCTCGGCGTTGACCGGCACCGTGTAGGTCTCGCCGCCGATCGGGGCGACGGGGGTCGCGCCCGCCTCGGGGACCGGGATCTCCACGACGGCCCACTCCAGGTCGGGGTGTTCGCGCAGGACCGGCATCTGCCACGGCCCGTTGACCATCATGGCGGCGTTGCCGGCGATGAACTGGTCGTTGACGTCGGCCTGGGTCCAGTTCACGGCGGACCGGGAGGCCGAGCCGTCCTCGATCAGCGAGGCGACGTACTCCAGCGCGGCCACCGACTCCGGGGAGGTGAGGTCGCGCTCGTCGCCCCCGTTGGACCACAGCCACGGCAGGAACTGGTAGACGCCGTCCTCGGTGGCCAGCGCGCTGATGGCCAGGCCGTAGCGGTCGCCCTCGGTGAGCGCCGCCGCGGCCTCGCTCAGCTCGGCCCACGTCTCGGGCGGGTCGATGCCGGCGTCGGCGAGGAGGGCGGTGTTGTAGAACAGGCCGAGCGAGTTCACCGAGCGCGCGGCGCCGTAGTAGACGCCGTCGTAGCTGCCGAACGCCACCGCGCCCGGCGACAGCGTGTCCGTGGTCAGCCCCAGGTCCTCCAGGGGCACCAGGCCGCCGGCCGCCGCGAACTGCGGCAGGTCCGACCCGTCCAGGATGAGCACATCGGGCAGCGACCCCGAGGACGCCATGCGCAGCGCCTTGGGGACGAGCTGGTCGGCGGGCACGCTGATCTGCTGGACGCGCACGCCGGCCTCGGCGCCGCAGCGGTCCATCACCTCCTGGTCCCAGGTGTGGTACGGCTCGTCGGTGCCGGAGTTCATGATCGTGTAGACGCCGGGGTCGCGCTCGGCCGCGCAGCCGGTGAGCGCCGCCGCGAGCGCGGCGGTGGCGGCGACGGCGGCGAGGGGCCGGGTGGCGGGGCGCACCGGCGCGGCGGGCCGGGGCGGGCGGGAGCGGCGCCGGGGGCGGTCGGGGGGTCGGTGGGACATGGGGGTCCTCCGTCGGTGGGACGGTCGGCCGCGCGGCGGGGCAGGGTCGCGCTGTCGGGGTCGGGTTCCGGGCGGGCGGGCCTCGGGGGGGCCGCCCGCCGGACTCACGGTGCGGCGGCCACGGTCCCGCCCGGGGTCAGCTCGGGCGGGATGAGCACGTGCGGGGCGGGTTCCGGGCCGGCGGGCGGCTCGGCGGAGGCGGTGGCCGCGTCGACCGCGAGGCGGGCGACGGCGGTCGACATCCGCGCCACGGGCAGTTCGACGCGGGTGGCGTCGACCCCGCCGAGGTCCTCGGGGAAGTTGCCGATGGCCACGAGGGAGAGGTCGCGCGGCACCTCGACCCCGCGCGCGGCGAGGTGGCGCAGGATTCCGGGGAGGGCGGCGGGGTGCTGGACGGCGAGGGCGGTCGGGGGCGCGTCGGCGTCGAGCAGGGCGTCGAGGCGGCGGGCGAGTTCGGCGGGGTCGCCGCTGGAGGGGTGGACGGGGACGGGGAGGCCGAGTTCGGCGGCGGCGCGGCGGGCGCCGTCGATGCCGCGCACGGAGTAGCTGCGCCGGGCGCGGATGTCGGCCTCCACGGTGGCGAGGTAGTGGACGCGGCGGTGTCCGGCCGCGTGCAGGGTGCGCACGGACAGGGCGGCGGCCGCCTCCCAGTCGAGGTCGGCCCAGGGGGCGGCGGCCTCGTCGGCGGGCCGGCCGAGGACGGCGACGGGCAGGTCGAGGGCGCGCATCGCGGGGATGCGCGGGTCCTCCATCTCCACGCCCATGAGGACGGCGGCGTCGGCGAGGCGGCTGCGCGCCACACGTTCCAGCCCGGACCCGCCGGTACGGGCGGTGATGAGCAGGACGTCGTAGCCGAGCGCGCCCGCGGCCTCGCTCAGCCCGTACATGAAGCGGCCGCCGACCGGCAGGTACCCGCGGGAGGGCAGCGGCAGGGCGAGGGCGACGACGTTGGTGCGGGTGCTGCGCAGCGACCGCGCCCCCGCGTTGGGGTGGTAGCCGAGTTCGGCGATGGCGTCCTGGACCGCCCGCCGGGTCGTGTCGGAGATCTTGCGCGACCCGCTGAGCACGTAGGACACCGTCGAGGGCGCCACCCCCGCCGCGCGCGCCACGTCCTTGATGGTGGGCATACCGCCTCCCGTCGAATCGATTCGACATCCGGGTGCACCGACGCGTCGAATCGATTCACCGCTACGGGGATGTTAAGAACCCGTTGCCGTGTGGTCAATGCCTCATGGCGGACGCGTCGGTCCGCCCCGGGGTCGCGGGCCGGGCGCCGGGCGGCGGGGGCGGCTTTGCGGGGGACGGACGGGGCGGGATATCGTTCCGGCGGGTGGGACCGCGTACGCGGCTCCCGGTGGACCGCGCTGAGAACGGAATGGCCGATGGACGCCGACGCGACACAGATTATGACGCGGACCGGGGAATTCACCGGAATGGCGCCCGAGGGCCCGCCTCCGTGGGAGGCCATCGCCCGGGACCGCCTCAACGGGGCGCTGCAGCGCTTCGCGAAGCCGCTCGCCGAACTCGTCGCGCGCGACGCCAACGAGGGCGACACCCGGCTGCTCGTCACCGATTTCCTCAGCGACGCGCTGAATTACAGCAAGTACGGCGAGCTGACCACCGAATACCGCACTAAGGGCGAATCGGTCGATTACGGAATCGTCCTGGACGACAAGCTGTTCGCGCTCATCGAGGTCAAGCCGTGCGGCCGCGACCTCGACGTGCGCAACCTGCGGCAGGTCAAGGCGCAGGCCGCCGAGCTGGGCACCCCGTGGGTCATCCTCACCAACGGGTGCGCGTGGCAGGTCCACCACCTGCCCGAGGGCGACCCGGCGGCGTCGGCGCTCATCATCGACGTCGACCTGCGCGCCGAGGACCGGCGCGCGCACACCGTCGACACCCTGTTCCACCTGAGCCGCGAGGCCGTCCGCAACGGGCGCCTGGACGACCTGCGCGCCTGGCGCGCGGCGCTGGCGCCGGCCCGCCTCGCGGAGGTGCTGGGCAGCGCGTCCGTGGTCGCCGCGATCCGCGCGGAGATGCGCCGGGCCACCGGCCACGCCGGGCACCTCGGCGACTCCGACGAGATCCTGGCCGCCCTGCGGTCCGACGTCGTCGCCCGGGGCCTGCTGGGCTGACCCCCGCCGGGCGCTACCGGACACACCGTCCCGGTCTCCCGCCCACCGCACGCGCGGCGCCGGCCGGGGAACCGGCCGCCCCGGCCGCCCCGGGCGGGTGACCGGGCGGATCAGCGGCGGCGGCCCCGGTCCGGCGGGGCGATCCGGTCGCGTCCGCCGAGGGCCGCGTCGTCGGCGGCCGCCGTGCCCGACACCCACCCCTCGTGGTCGTAGACGCCCCGGACCCGGCCGCGCACGGTCGCCGGGAACAGCTCGTCGGTGGTGTCGGCGACCTCCCGGTCGCGCGCCGCGAGAACGGGCAGCAGGTCCCCGGCGGCGGCCTCGCCCGCCGCGCGCTCCTGCTCGGCCTCGACCGCCGCCCGCAGCCGCTCGCCGACGCGCTGCGCGAACCCGTGCAGGTAGGACTGGCGGAAGGACCGCGACCGCGACCCGCCGCCCTTGCGGCCGGCCCGCCGCCCGCCGCTCAGCCCGCCGGTGGCCTGCACCAGCAGCGACGTGAACATGACCTCGACCGCGTCCAGCTCGGCGGGGAACCCGACGACGGTGCACCAGCCCAGCTCCGCGTCCCACACCGCGCGGCACCCGTTGGCGTCGGCCACGACGTCGAGCAGCACCGCCTTGGCGTCCGGGTAGGGGTCGTCGACGGGCACCCGGCGCACCGACGGCCCCCCGGTGGCCGCCCCCGGCGCGGCGGCGAGCAGGGCGGCGTCGATGCGGTGCCGCGCCATCAGCTCCTGGGCGCGCGCGGTCAGCGCCTCGGCCTCGGCGGGGAAGTCGGTGCCCTCGGCCTTGGCGAGCAGCGCCCGCACCCGGTCGAGCGCCCGCGTGTCGACCGGCGCCCCGCTGCGCGGCCCCTCGGGGCCGGGTCCCGCCGGGCCGGGCGCCGCGCGGCGGGCGCGGCCCGGCGGCGGCCCCAGGAGCGCGACCGGCGGCACGGCCGCGGCGGCGTGCAGGGCGTCGAGCGCCCACTCGATCCACTCGGCGCGCAGGGCGTTCTCGCGGCGGGTCCACTCCCGGACGTAGTCGGCGTCGTCGCCCCACCAGGTCCGGGCGTCGGCCGCCTCGGCTCGGGCGGTCCAGTCGGCGTCGACGGTGGCCGGGTCGTGGCGGCGCAGGTCGGCGGCTACCGCGTCGGCGGTGATGCGGGCCGGCGCGGCGCCCGCCGCGCGGCGCACCTGCCGGACCAGTTCGTCGGGCCGCCACCCGTTGTGTCCGGCGGCGGACACGGCGCCGGTGAGGCGGATGAAGAGGGCGCGGTCGGCGGCGGCGCACGCGGCCTCGTCGGGCCGCGCGGTGAGCTGGTCGACGTTCCACCGGAACCCGGCCTCGTCGCCGTCGCGGCGCGCCCGCAGCGCGGCGCCGATCAGGTCGTCCGGGGTCGCCGCCGCCCCGTCGGCCGGAGCGGCCCCCCGGTCGCCGCGCCCCGTTCCGCGGCCGTCGTCCCCGCCCACGTCTCCCCCACTCGCGTCGTCCCGGCCCGCGACCGGGCCTCCCCCATGGTCGCAGCCCCGCCGCCCCGCCGGAACCGGGCGGCGGCGCGCCCGGGGATAGCGTGGGCGGGACCACAGGCGAGCGGGAGGACGGCGTATGGGTGCGGAACACGTTCCGGCGGCGGTGCGGGCGGACGTGGAGTCCCGCGCACGCGGGTCGGCGGAGCTGGTCGACCGGCTGGTGGCGGGGGTCGGCGGCGCGTTGGGCTCGCGCGCCGTGTACGGCGAACCGGTGCGGCAGGGGGACGTGACCGTCGTCCCGGTCGCGCGCGTGTTCTACGGGTTCGGCGGCGGCACCGACCCGGGTGCCGGGGGCCGCGACGGGCTGGGCGCCGGCGGGTCGGCGCGGCCGCTCGGCTTCATCGTGCTGCGCGACGGGCAGGCGGAGTTCCGCCCCATCCGCACCCCGGCCGTGGCGATCGTGGTCCCGCTGGCGCTGATCGCCGGCGCGACCGCCGCCCGGATCGTCGGCACGGTGATGCGCCACCGGGGCGCCGCCCGGCGCTGACGGCGGACCGCGGCCGGGCCGTCCGGGCGGGGCCCGGACCGGCGCGGTCGGCGGCACGGGGGTCAGGACTCGCAGGCGGCGCCGTCGCCGTCGCGGTCGAGGTGCGCCCCGTATCCGGGGTCGCCGGCGTAGAGCGGGGCGGCACCGGCGGCCTCGGCGTCGGCGCAGGTGTCGTAGTGGACGTCGGGCACGACGGGGTCCGGGAGGGGTGCGGGCGCCTCCTGTTCGGGCGCCGGTTCGGGTTCGGGTTCGGGCTCCGGTTCGGACTCCGGCTCCGGTTCGGGGGGATCGGCGGTGACCGTCGCCGTAGTGGTGGTCTCGACCGTCGCGGTGGCCGTGGCGGTCACCGTCGCCGTGGGGGCGGCGGCCGTGCCGCCGCCCGCCGCGGCCCCCAGCAGGGAGACGCAGCCGACGAGGAGGAACAGCAGCACGGCGGCGCCGCCGCAGCCGATCGCGACGCGGGCGCCGGGGCCGAGCCGGTCGGCGGGCCGGGGGGCGGAGGTGCGGCCGGGGGATGGGTGCATGGGCACGTCCAGGGGTCTCCTGCCGCGCCCGAGCGGGGGGCGGAGCGGGGCGTTCGGGGGATGGCGCGGGGAGTACCGCGCCGCGCTGTCCGCGAGGGACCGGAGTGCGCCCCGTTGCACGGGGTGCGCGTTGGACGCCGCGCCACCCGTCCCGGTTGTCCCGATCGCCGGGTTCGGCCACCTTGTCTCCGCACGTCACAGCGCGGGCACCGAGGGTCGCCCCGCCCCCGGGAACGCCGACGGGCCCCGTACGCGTACGTACGGGGCCCGCTGGACGACTACTTAGAGAGCGACGACGTTCTCCGCCTGGGGGCCCTTGGCGCCGGCGACGATGTCGAACTCGACGCGCTGGTTCTCCTCCAGGTTGCGGAAGCCGTTGCCCGCGATGGCGCTGTAGTGGACGAACGCGTCGCCACTGCCGTCGTCGGGGGCGATGAAGCCGAAGCCCTTTTCGCCGTTGAACCACTTCACGGTGCCCTGAGCCATGCTGTCTCCTTCGGTGACTCTGCTCGGACGCGCACGGTGCAGCGTCCGATCGTTGTCGCGAGCCGTTCCCCGAAAAAGAAAACGCCCGCCGGCCAACAACTCCGCGGGCGATACACGAACACCATCAACTGCGAAATCACGACTAACAACTCCTTGAAAGCTACCACGCGTCCCACGGCCGCGCCAGCGTCGCGCACGTGTCCCCCGTCACTCCCGGTCGGCGGGCCCGGTGCGGGATCATGGGGCGCGGTGCCGGATCGGCACCGCGAGGACGAGGAAGAGGTGAGGACGACGGACGTCCAGCGGTTGGCCGCGCGGGTCCGCGCGGCGTGCCTGGGGCCCGCGGGGGCCGAGGCCGTGCGGCGGCAGATCGACGCGATCGCGCGCGTCCTCGCGGAGCACGCCGACGCGTTCGGCTACGACCCCGGGGCGCTCTCCCCCGAGCAGGCCGACGCCCTGCAGGACGCCTACCTGTCCGAACGGGACCTGCCCGTGGTCGAGGCCGACGACATCCGCGACATCCACGAGGCCCACGAGCCGGACGCGATCCCGCACAACAGCGACATCGCGGTGCTGGCCGTGGACCCGCACGACTGGACCGGCTACACCGTCACGAGCGCGGGCGAGGCCGAGCGCCAGGGCATGGCGGTCCTCTACACGGCGGCGCGCCTGGCCGAGCGCCTGTCGGGCGCCGATCTGACCGACGACCTGGCCGAGGACATCGCCTGGGAGGTCACCAGCGAGGTCTCCCCCGCCTGAACCCCGGCGCGCGCGTCCGGCGCGCGGCCTCGGGGCCCGGCAGCGGGGAGATCGGGCACCGCTCCCGAGGGGTTCGGCCGAACGGGCCGCACGCCCAGGGTCACCGGGAGAGAATGACCCATGACCCTTCGTGGTATCCGTCGTCCGACCTCCCACCGTGGGGCCGCCCGGTGGGGTGCGGGGGTGCGGCGCCCGTGACCTCCCGCGACGCCCTTCCCCGCGGCCCACGCCCACCGGCCGAGAGCGCGGCCGGGCCCCCGCCCCGCGACCGGCGGCACGGCGGCGCCGGGTCCGCCGCCCCCGCCGCGCTGCGCGACCGCGCCGAGGCCCTGTACCGCCACCTGCGCGACGCCGAGCGGCGCGCCCGCGCCGACGGCCGCCTGATCGACCTGCGCGCCGCACCCGGTTCGGCGGCCGGTGCCGTCCTGCTGCCGCTGCGGGCCGAGCCGCTGTTCAGCGGCGCCGCGGACACCCTCGCGGTGCCGGGCGCCGCGGCGCGGCCGCTCCGCTCCCCCGGCGGGGACGGCGCGGTGCTGCGTTACGGCTACCCGCTCGTCGTGCTGCCCGGCGCCCCGGACGGCGCCGCGCCGCGCGCGGTCCCGCTGTTCACGGTGGACGTCGCGGCGGTGCCCGGCGGCCCCGGCCTGCGGCTGCGGGCCACCGGCCCGCCCGGGGTATCGCCGGCCCTGCTGGAGGCGGTCGGCGTCGACCGCGCCGACGACCGCGCCGCGCTGCTCCGGGTGCCCCGGTCGGCCGGGGGCGGCTCCGGGCGCCCCGCCGCGATCGCCGACCTGGCGGGCACGGCGCGGGCGCTGCTCGACCGGCTCGACGTCGGCCGGGTGCACGACATCGACCCGGAGCGGCTCTCGACCGCGCCCATGGGCGACCGGCCGCTCGCCGGGGCGCACAACACCGCCGTCCTGCTGCGCGTCGACGCCGGACCCGGCTGCGCGGTCCCCGACGACCTCGACCCCGCGCACCCCGACGGCCCGCGCCTGGAGGAGGTGGCCGGGACGGCGCTGGCGGCACTGCTCGGCGCGGACGACCCGCAGCCGGCCGCGCCCGTGGTCCCGGTCGCGGCGGGCGCGGTGGCGGAGTCCCACCACGCGGTCCTGCGGTCGGTGCTGCGCCACCGGCTCACGGTGGCGGCGGCCCCGCCGGGCACGGGCGCCGACGGCCTGGTCGGGGCCGTCCTGCGGACCGCCGCCGCAGCGGGCCGCAGCGTCCTGCTGGTCTGCGGCGACGAACGGGTCCTCGACCGGGCGGCCCGGCAGGCGGCGGCCGCGCCCGCGCTCCCCCTGATCCGGGTCTGCGGCGGCGCCCGGCACCGGGCCGACGAGGCCCGCGTCCTGGCGGCCCTGCTGCGCCGCGCCCCCGCCGACCCCGCCGCCCCGGGCGCCCACCGGTCCACCGCGCACGACACCTGGGCGGCGGTGCGCGGGGCGTGGCGGGCGCTGGACACCGCCGCGTCGGCCGGCCGCGACCTCGCCCGGCTGGCCGGTGAGCGGCGCCGCATGGCCGGCCTCGGCTGGGACGCCGACGCCCTGTTCGGCCCCGGCGACCCGGCGGTGTGGCTGCGGCGGCTCGACCGCGCCCTGGCCGGCGGGCTCGGCGGCGCGTCGCACCGCGCGGCCGTCCGCCGCGAACTGGGGGTCGACCCGTCCCCGTGGAACCTGGACCGGCTGCGGTGGCTGGCCGCCGTCGAGACCGAGTGGCGGGTGGCCCTCGACCGCGCGGACCGCACCGGGCCGCCGGAGCGGTCGACCGCCGGCCTCGCGACCGCCCTCGCGGCCCACCGCCGCGCCGCCGCCGAGCACCTGGCGACCGCCGTCGACGCGCGGGCCGCCCTCGGCCGCACGGCCGTGGCCCGCCGCCTGGAGAGCCTGAACTGGCACCGCGACGCCGCCGCGCCGGGGGTCGGCCCGCTGCTGACGGCGGTCCCCGCGTGGGCGGCCACGCCGGCGTCGGCGCGCGGGCTGCCCGCGTCGGCGGCCCGGTTCGACCTCGTTGTGGTGGCCGCCGCCGACCGGCTGCCGGCGGCCGACCTGCCGCCCCTGCTGTACCGGGGCGCGCGGGCGCTGGTCGTCGGCGACCCCGCCGCGCCCGCACCGCCGGAGCCCCCGGCCGCGCGGTGGCCGCAGGGGCTCGACCCCCTCCGGTCGGCCGCCTCGGCCTATGGGGCGGCGGAGGCGGCGGTCGGGGCCACCGGGCGCCGGCCCGTCTGGCTCGACGAGCACGACCGCTGCCACCCGGCCGTCGCCCGGCCGGCGGCCCGCCACCTCTACGGCGGCCGGGTGGCGGTGCGCAGCGACCCCGCCGAGCGCCCCGACCCCCTGGCGGCCGGGCCGGGCTCCCGCGGCGGCGGCACGGGTCCGGACGGCGGCGCGGCGCGGATCGCGCCGTGGCAGCACGTGGCGGGGGTGTGCGAACCCGTTCTGGGCGGGTCGTGCCGCAACCGGGCCGAGGCGGCGGCCGCCGCCGACCTCGTGCGCCGGCTCGACGCCCTGCTGCCCGAAGGGGTGCGGGTGGGCGTCCACACCCCGTTCCAGCCGCAGGCGGCGCTGCTGCGCCGGCTGCTGGCGGGGCGGCCGCCCCGGCGCGCGGTCCGCGTGGGCGGGACGGCGCCGTTCGCCGACGACGTCGAGGACGCGGTGGACGTCATGGTGCTCTCCCCCGCGTGCGCGGGCGACGACCCGCCGCACCGGGTGCTCGCGGCGGCCCGGGCCGCCGCGAGCTGGGCCGTGCCGCTCACCCGGACCCTGGCGCGGCTCATCGTCGTGGGCGACCGCGGCCTCTGGGGCGGCGACGACGGCGTCCTCGGCGACCTGTGCCGGGCCGCCGGGCAGGAGGCGGTGGCACCCCCGCCCGGCGCGGCGGCCGCCGCCCTGGCGGCCGCGCTGCGGGAGCGGGGCGCGGCGGTGGCGGTCGGCCCCGAGTACCAGGGCGTGCCCGCCGACCTGGCCGTGCACGGGCCGCGCGGCACGGTGCTCGTGCTGGTCGACCGGGCGCCCACCGGGGCGGCGCTGCGCCGCCTGCTCGACCACCGCGCCCTGGTGGCCCGGGTGTCGGGGCTGCCCGCCGTGCGCGTGCCCGCCTGGCGCTGCCTGCACGACCCCGCCGGGACGGCCGCCGGGATCGCGGCGGACGTCGGGTGAGGGCCCGGCGGCGCGGGTCAGGCGCGGGGGGCGACCGCCTGGCCGGCACCGTCGACGGGGGCGGCCGGGGCCGCGGCGGCGGGGGCCGCCGGCGCCACCGGGGCGGGCGCCGCCGGGTGGGCCGGGCGGGCCAGCATGCGGTCGATCAGCGCGAGCGCGATGGCCGAGACCACGAAGGTCAGGTGCAGCACGGTCTGCCACAGCATCGTCTGCACGTCGGTGCGCGACGCCTCGATGAACGTCTTCAGCAGGTGGATGGAGGAGATGCCGATGATCGCCGTCGCCAGCTTCACCTTGAGGATGTTGGCGTTGACGTGGTCGAGCCACTCCGGCTGGTCGGGGTGGTCGTCCAGGTTGATGCGCGACACGAACGTCTCGTAGCCGCCGACGATGACCATGATCAGCAGGTTGGCCACCATCACGACGTCGACCAGGCCGAGGATGATCAGCATGATCGAGGTCTCGTCGACGTGGCCCGCCGCGACCTCCGCGATGAGGTGCCACAGCTCCTGCATGAACAGCCAGACGTACACCCCCTGCGCGACGATGAGCCCCAGGTAGAGGGGGACCTGCAGCCAGCGGCTGAGGAACATCAGGTAGCCCAGGCTCAGGCGGCCGGTGGCCATCGAGGGGGCGGGGGGCATCTCGGTCATCGCGGTGTTCTTATCTCACTGGGGGTGGAAACGGATGGTCGGCGAACAACTCTAAGGTGCTCCCGGCCTCCCTCCCCCGTCGCGCCGGTGCCGCGGCCGGGCCACCGCGCACGTCCGGGTAGAGTGCATCGGCCACCGCCGCCACGAGGAGGACCGCCGTGCCCGAGGGCCACACGCTGCACCGGCTCGCCGCGCACTTCACGAAGCACTACGGCGGCGCCCGGGTGCGCGTCACCAGCCCGCAGGGGCGGTTCGCCGACGGGGCGCGCCGCATCGACGGCCGCACCCTCCTCGGCGCCGAGGCGCACGGCAAGCAGCTCTTCTGCGCCTTCGACTCCGGCGAATGGCTCCGCGTCCACCTGGGCCTGTACGGCGCCTGGACGTTCGGCGACGCCGACGGCGAACGCCACCTGGGCGCGCCGCGCGCGGCCGGCGGCGAGCGCCGCGAACTCGCCCGCGACGCCGAGGGCTTCGTCGCCCCGCCCCCGCCGGTGGGCCAGGTGCGGGTGCGCATCGCGTCGGCGTCGGGCTGGGCCGACCTGCGCGGCCCCTCGGCGTGCGAGGTGGTGTCGGAGGAGGAGAAGCTGGCGGTGCAGGCCCGGCTGGGGCCCGACCCGCTGCGCGGCGACGCCGACCCGGAACGGGCGCGGCGGGTGGTCGCCGCGTCGCGCACCTCGATCGCCGCGCTGCTGATGCGCCAGGACGTGGTGGCCGGAATCGGCAACATCTACCGGGCGGAGTCGCTGTTCCGCGCGGGTATCGACCCCTACCGGCCGGGCCGCGCGGTCACCCGCGCCGAGTGGGACGCGCTGTGGGCCGACCTGGCGGGGCTGCTGCGCGACGGCGTCCGCGACGGCCAGATCGTCACCACCCGGCCCGAGCACCGCGCCGACCCGGACGCGTACCCGGTCGCCCGCCCCGACACGCTCTACGTCTGCTACCGCACGGGCGAGCCGTGCCGCGTGTGCGGCACGCCGGTGGCGCAGGCCGCGCTGGCGGCCCGCACCCTGTACTGGTGCCCCACCTGCCAGGCGGCGTAGCGGCCCCGTGATCGAGGGGGCCGCCGCGCCGCGCGGGGCGTACGCCGGGTCAGCCGGTGACCGGGTACTCCCGGGCGATCTCGACGTCGTTCTCGCGCTCGAACTCGGCGACCAGGGCGTCGGCCTCGGCCTGGGTGTCGGCGCGCTCCAGGTCCTCGGCGGTGGCCGCGAGCTCCTCGACCTTGCGCTCGGTGCCGTCGCGCTCCAGCGCCTCGGCGGTGGTGGCGCTCGACGCGCCGAACTGGCGGACGGCGGTGTAGTACAGGTCGGCGGCGCCGTTGCACAGCCAGTTGCCGCCGCACTCTCCGTACATGTCGTCGCGGAAGTTGTCGTCGATGGAGAGCCGCGCGGCCTCGGTGAACCGCGACTGGAGCTTGTAGTTGCGGTAGCCGAAGTCGTGCCGCTTGCAGCTGGGGTCGAAGTCGAACCCGAGCGGCTGGTCGGGCGACCAGCTGCAGGAGTCGCTGCTCCAGTCGAGCTGGTCGGCGTTGGGCGCGGCGTCGCGGGTGGAGATGAACCGCGACAGCGAGTAGTCGTAGAGGTACTGGTCGGTGACGCGCCGCAGCTCCTCGGGGGTGAGCGCGGCGTTGGCCACGCCGGCCCCGGTGAGGGAGATGAGGGCGGCCGCGGCGACGGCGATGGCGGACCGTCCGATACGTCGAGCGGGGAAACGCATGCGGGGGTGTTCCTTCCGTCCAGCGGGGTGTGACTCCTGAGTAATAAAGGAGGCGGCCCGGTGAAGGGAAGGCGGACGCGGCGAATGGCGGGTGATGTTCCTGTAGCCACCCGGATACGGTGCGGTCATGGCCGGGCCGTATCCGGGTGGCCGGGCGTCAGCGCCCCTGGAGGGCGTCGAGCGCGACGGACATGGCGATGACGAGGCGCCGGTCGACGTAGGGGCTGGGGATGTCGACGGTGTAGCGGTCGCGGAACCCCCACTTCTTGTCCACGCTGAACACGGTCTCGCCGTTGGCGGTGAAGTCAAAGTGGAAGGGGATGATCTGGGCGGCCTCGATGAACCGGCGGATGATCGCCAGCGCGGCGTTGCGCTCCTGGCCGACCATGGGCGGGTGGTTGGGCTGCTCCAGGTGCCAGGTGCTGCGCAGCAGGGACTGCTTGAAGTCCTTGCGGAACAGGCCGATGGGCTGGCCCGAGGCGTCGAAGATGTCGTAGGTGGCGCCCAGGTCGATGGCCTGGCGGGCCTTGAAGCCGAGCACCGGGTACTGCTTGGTGTCGTCGGTGTAGAGGGTGACCTGCTCCTTGAAGGCCAGGCGCTTCTGCTGCGCGAAGGCGAGCAGTTCCCCCTCGCTGCCGTCCGGCTGGACCGCGCGCACCTCGTACTGGTTGACCATCATCCGGACCCGCTGGCGGACGGAGAGCCGGGTGAGCGACTGGAGCTGGTTCATCGGTGTGGACCTTCTGTGGTGGGACGGGGAGGTGGGGGGTCGGCGGGGGCACGGACCGCCGACCAGTACAGACGCCACCGGTACCGCACCGGTTCCCGGCGCCGTGGTCACGCTTCGGCGACGGCCGGCACCGGCGCCCGGCGGTCG
Organism: Nocardiopsis trehalosi NBRC 14201; assembly: GCF_001552555.1. Lineage (GTDB taxonomy): Bacteria > Actinomycetota > Actinomycetes > Streptosporangiales > Streptosporangiaceae > Nocardiopsis_B > Nocardiopsis_B trehalosi. Next base: position 20,587 of record NZ_BCRK01000018.1, read on the forward strand.
GGATGGTAGAAGTCGGGCTGTGAGCATACCGACGATGCAGCATCTGCTGGCCGACTTCGCCGACCGGCGCGACTGGGGCCGCTTCCACACCCCGAAGAACCTGGCCATGGCCCTGGCGGGCGAGGCCGGGGAGTTGGCGGCGGAGTTCCAGTGGCTCGACCCGGAGGAGTCGGCGCGGGTGATGGCCGACCCCGCGAAGGCCGCCGCGGTCCGCCTGGAGATGGCCGACGTGCTGAGCTACCTGCTGCGCCTGGCCGACGTGCTCGACGTCGACCTGGAGGCGGCGCTGCGCGAGAAGGTCGCGATCAACGAGACCCGGTTCCCCGCTGACGGGTGACCGGCACGGCGCCGGCGGTGCTCAGGGGTCGAGGGTGCGCAGGGCCAGCCAGAGCTCGGCCCGGTAGTCGGGGTCGTCGAGGTCGCCCGGCAGCAGCTCGCGGATGCGGGTGATCCGGTAGCGCAGGGTGTGCCGGTGCACGCCCAGCGCCTCGGCCGCGGCGTCCCAGCGGCCCGCGGCGGCCAGGTAGGCGCGCAGCGACGCGGTGAGGTCGTCGCCCGACCGGTGCCCGGTGAGCGGGGCGAGCAGGTCGCGGGCGAGCCGGGCGCCGTCGGGGGTGTCGACCAGGCCGAGGAAGCCGCCGGGCAGGTCGGCCGCCCGCACCAGCGGCGCGCCGCCCCGCACGGCGGCGTCGAGCGCGCGCAGCGCCTGGGCGCGGGCGGCGGGCAGCGCGGCGTAGGTCCCGGGGTCGGCGGCGCCGACCGGCGCGCCGGTGACCCGGGCCAGGACCGCGCCGGGGTCGGCGGCGGCCGGGCCGAGCACGGCCGCGCGGCCGTCGAGGTCGGCGGTGAGGCAGGGGTCGAGGTCGGGGTCGTGCGGCGGCCCCCCGGCGGGGGCCGCGGCGACGGCCAGGACGACGGGTTCGGGCGGCAGGGTCGCGCGCAGCGGGGCCGCCGCCGGCCGGCCGAGGTCGACGGCGCCGTCGAGGAGCGCGGCGAGCAGTCCGCCGCGCAGCCCGTCGGAGCGGCCGGGCGCGGTGCGCTCCAGCTCCAGGGACAGCAGCGAGATCGCGGCGTTGACGAGGGTGCGGTCGTCGGAGCCGAGCCGGTGCCCGGCGCCGACGGCCAGGACGCCGCGGGTGCGCCCGCCCGCGCCGAGCGGCTGCAGGGACGCCGCCGCGCCGTCCGCGCTCACCGAGGCTCCGACGCGGCGCTGGGACGCGCGCAGCCGGCGCACCTCGTCGGCGAGGGCGCCGGCGCGCGGCGCCGCGTCGGCGGGCGCGGCGTGCCGCAGCGCCCCGTCGGCGGAGAACAGCAGCGCCCAGCCGCCGAGTTCGGCGGCGAGCCGGTCGACCACCGGGCCGGCGCCGCTGAGCGCGGCCCGCGTGAGCCGCCGCTGGGCGGCGAACGCCCGGGTCAGCCCCTCGTACTCCTCGCGGGCGAGCAGCCGGGAGACCTCCTTGCCGACCGCGATGAACGGGGTGGCGCGGGGCACTTCGAGGAGCGGCAGGCCGGCCGCCTCGGCCGCGGCGACGAGCGGGTCGGGCACGTCGTCGTGGGCGACGCCGCTGCCGAACCCGAGGCCGGTGACGCCGCGCCGGACGAGCGCGCCGACGTAGTCGCGGACGGCGGCGGCGCCCTGGTCGGGACTCCACCGCATGCCGGTGGTGAGGACGAGTTCGCCGCCCTCCAGGTAGGGGGTGGGGTCGGTGAGCTCGCTGACGGCGACCCAGCGCACCGGCCGGTCGAGGGCGTCGTGGCCGGTGAGCAGGCGCAGGCGCAGGCGGGGCGTCCGCAGGACGGCACCGAGGCTGGGGGGCACGCGCCCGCCTCCTCTCCCCCACCGGAATGGCCAATGAACTGGTCCGATCTTATCCACGGCGGCGATGGGGGCGTGGTCCCCGCGCCCATAGGGTCGAGCCCGATCACCGTGCAGAGCGTGGAGAGGAAGGACAGGCCGATGGCAACGACCGAGGTCCCGCAGGAGCGCCGGATCGTCACCGAGATCCCCGGACCGAAGTCGCGGGAGCTCCAGCGGCGCCGGCTCGCGGCCGTCGCCCAGGGCGTGGGCAGCACGCTCCCGGTCTACGTCCACCGCGCGGGCGGGGGCATCGTGGAGGACGTCGACGGCAACGCCCTGATCGACTTCGGCGCGGGCATCGCCGTGACCAACGTCGGCAACGCGGCACCGCGCGTGGTGGCCGCCGCCGCGGAGCAGCTCGGCCGCTTCACCCACACGTGCTTCATGGTCAACCCCTACGAGGGGTACGTGGAGGTGTGCGAGGCGCTGAACCGGATCACCCCCGGCGACCACGAGAAGCGCTCGATCCTGCTGAACAGCGGCGCGGAGGCCGTGGAGAACGCGGTCAAGATCGCGCGCAGCGCCACCGGGCGCTCGGCGGTCGTGGTGTTCGACCACGCCTACCACGGCCGGACCAACCTGACGATGGCCCTGACGGCGAAGAACATGCCGTACAAGCAGGGGTTCGGCCCGTTCGCCGGCGAGGTCTACCGGATGCCGATGGCGTACCCGTTCCGCTGGCCGACCGGCCCCGAGAACTGCGGTCCCGAGGCGGCCGCCCAGGTCGTGGAGCAGGTCACCAAGCAGATCGGCGCGCACAACGTCGCGGCGTTCGTGATCGAGCCGATCCAGGGCGAGGGCGGGTTCATCGAGCCGGGCGCCGGGTTCCTGCCGGCGATCGCGGAGTTCTGCCGCGAGAACGGCATCGTGTTCGTCGCCGACGAGGTGCAGACCGGGTTCGCCCGCACGGGCGACATGTTCGCGTGCGAGCACGAGGGCGTGGTGCCGGACCTGATCACGACGGCCAAGGGCATCGCGGGCGGCCTGCCGCTGGCGGCCGTCACCGGCCGGGCCGAGCTGATGGACGCGGTGCACGCGGGCGGCCTGGGCGGCACCTACGGGGGCAACCCGGCGGCGTGCGCGGCGGCGCTCGCCGCGCTGGAGGCCATCGAGGAGGACCGCCTGGTCGAGCGGGCGCGCGAGATCGGCGCCACGCTGCTGTCCCGGTTGCGCGCCCTGGCCGCCGAGTACGACGTCATCGGGGACGTGCGCGGCCGCGGGGCGATGGTGGCGGTGGAGCTGGTGGCGGGCGGCGGCGACCGCACGCCCAACACCGAGGCGCTGGCCGAGGTGGTCCGCCACTGCCACGCGCAGGGCCTGGTGCTGCTCACCGCGGGCACCTACGGCAACGTGATCCGGCTGCTGCCGCCGCTGGTGATCGGGGACGACCTGCTCGACGAGGGGCTGCGCATCCTGGAGGAGGCGTTCGCCCGGCTCTAGGCGGGTGGACGCGTGCGCGGCCGGCGGGGGGCTCCCCGTCGGCCGCGCGGCGTTTGGGGCCGGGTTCGGCGTGTCGGCGCCGATATCCCCCGTTGCGTGGACCGAAGCCCCGCACCGGCGGGGGTGTACCGCATCACCCGCCGAACCGACAAAAGCGACATGTCACCTAACTCGCCACGGAAACAGCGGACATATTCCCATTGGCGCTACTGAGAGTTATTCTATCTAAGCTCACAGTCACAAAAATCGGCCTGACCTATTCCCGAGCCAGACTCACTCTGGTTGAATAAGAGTCGATCACTATAGGCCCGCCAGACTGTCCTAAACCACGGGGGGAGCAGGGACGTTGAGCGGTCTGAGCATGATGTGCGCCTCCGGCGCAGCCAATGCGGACGCAGATGACGGATACCTCTACGATTCAGGGTCACTCAGTACCGCGCAGATCATGGGGGACGCCTGCGCGGTCTGCCACGTGAAGTGGCCGCGGCCCCGCCACCCGATCGGCCTGCTGGCCGACGGCGGCGAGGTCTACGGGTGCGACGACTGCGCGGGTATCGCCGCGTCGCACGCGGCCCGCACGCTGGAGCACGCGCTCGTGGCGCACTGACCACAGGCGTGCGCCGGTTCGGCGGCACACCCGCCGGCGGCGGAGAGGGCGCTCCGGGTCCAGGGGGAGAGAGGACCCGGAGCGCCTTCGTGACGCACCCGCTTCCGTGGGGGGAGGAGGGGAATTGAGCGCGTCGTCCAGCATGGTCCACGACGCCCGCGCGGCGCGGCCTCGCGGCCCCGCCGTGGGCGAGCGGCACCCACGATACTCCTTGTAGCCGCCGCCCGACCGGCAGTAGCGCAGATCCGCCCCTCCCGCGCCCGCGGTCAGCCGTTCACGGGGAACCCCAGGTCGACGCCGCCGGCCCGCACCGCCCCGGCGCGCCGGTCGACGGCCGCCCCCCGCGGGTCGGGCCAGCGCGCGGTGACCGCCTTGGTGCGCGTGTAGAAGTGCACGCCCTCGGTGCCGTGCACGTGGGAGTCGCCGAACAGCGACTGCTTCCACCCGCCGAACGAGTAGTAGGCCATGGGCACCGGGATCGGCACGTTGACGCCCACCATGCCCGCCTCCACCTCGTTGCGGAAGCGGCGCGCGGCGGCGCCGTCGCCGGTGAACACCGCCGCCCCATTGCCGTAGGGGTTGGCGTTGATCAGCTCCAGGCCCGCGTCGAAGCCGGGGACGCGCAGCAGGCCGAGCACCGGTCCGAAGATCTCGTCGCGGTAGCACGCCATGGCGGGGGTGACCCGGTCGAGCACGGACGGCCCGAGCCAGAAGCCGCCGGGCGCGCCGTCCGGAACGGGGTGGTCGCGGCCGTCCACGGCGAGCACCGCCCCCTCGCGCACCCCGGAGTCGAGGTACCCGGCCACCCGGTCGCGGTGCTCGCGGGTCACGAGCGGGCCCATCTCGCTGCGGTCGTCGTCGCCCGGGCCGACGCGCAGCCGCGCCACGCGCGCCCGGATGCGCTCGACCAGGTCGTCGGCGACCGAGTCGACCGCCACGACGGCCGAGACCGCCATGCACCGCTCCCCCGCCGAGCCGAACCCGGCCGAGACCGCGGCGTCGGCGGCGAGGTCGAGGTCGGCGTCGGGCAGCACGAGCATGTGGTTCTTGGCCCCGCCGAGCGCCTGCACCCGCTTGCCGGCGGCCGCGGCGGCGGCGTAGACCCGGCGGGCGATCGGGGTGGAGCCGACGAAGCTGACCGCGCGCACCCGGTCGTCGGCGAGCAGAGCGTCGACGGCGGCGCGGTCGCCGTGCAGGACGTTGAACACGCCGTCGGGCAGGCCGGCCTCGGCCCACAGCTCGGCGATGCGGACCGACGCCGAGGGGTCCTTCTCGCTGGGTTTGAGCACGAACGTGTTGCCGCAGGCGATCGCCACCGGGAACATCCACATCGGCACCATCGCCGGGAAGTTGAACGGGGTGATCCCGGCGACCGCGCCCAGCGGCTGGAGCACCGAGTAGGCGTCGACCCCCGAGGAGACGTTCTCCGAGAACCCGCCCTTGAGCAGGTGCGGGATGCCGCAGGCGAACTCCACGACCTCCAGCCCGCGCGCCACCTCGCCCGCCGCGTCGGCGACGACCTTGCCGTGCTCGGCGCTGATCAGCCGGGCCAGTTCCCCGCTGTGGGCGTGCACGAGTTCGCGGAACCGGAACAGCACCGCCGCCCGCCGCGACAGCGAGGTGTCGCGCCAGGCGGGGAACGCGGCGTGCGCGGCGGCCACGGCGGCCGCCGCCTCCTCGGGGCCGGCGAGGTCGACGGTGCCGGTGACCCGGCCGGTGGCGGGGTCGTGGATGTCGCCGCGGCGGTCGGCGGCGCCGGGGTGGGGCCGGCCGCCGATCCAGTGGGTGACGTGCGTGCTCATGGAGGTCCTCACTCGCGGGGGGCGGCGGGCGCCGCCGGGCGGACGGGGGTCAGGCGGTCGCGGCGGCGTCGACCTCCGTGACCGCGTCGACGAGGATGTCGCGCCCCTCGCGGGCGTCGGCCCCGGTCACGACCATGGGCGGCGCCATGCGCAGGACGTTGCCGCGCAGCCCGCCCTTGCCGATGAGCAGGCCGCGGCGGCGGGCGGCCTCCTGGACGGCGGCGGCGAGCGCCGGGGAGGGGGCGCCGGTGGCCGGGTCGGCCATCTCGACGGCGAACATCAGGCCGGTGCCGCGGACGGCGGCGACGCTGGGCAGCGCGGTCAGCGGGCGCAGGCCGTCGAGGACGACGGGGCCCAGCGCGGCGGCGTTGGCCTGGAGGTCGTGGTCGAGGACGTAGTCGAGGGTGGCGTTGGCGGCCGCCATGGCGACGGGGTTGCCGCCGAAGGTGGACACGCCGTTGGCGGTGAGGCCGTCCATCAGGTCGCCGCGGGCGACGACCCCGCCCACCGCGAACCCGTTGCCCAGGCCCTTGGCGAAGGTGATGGCGTCGGGGACGACCCCGTGGGCGCCGATCCCCCAGAACGACGCGCCGGTGCGGCCCCACCCGGTCTGCACCTCGTCGGCGATGAACAGGATGCCCTCCTCGTCCAGCACCTCCTTGTACGCGGCGAGCAGGCCGGGCGGCGGGGTGGCGAACCCGCCGACGCCCTGGACGGGCTCGGCGATGAGGCAGGCGAGGTCGGGGGCCGCCGCGGTGGCGAGGACGTCGCGCAGGTCGGCGACGCACGCCTCGATGTAGGCGGCGTCGTCCATGGCGCGGAAGGCGGGGGCGTCGCGGTCGGTGCCGTGCAGGTAGTGCACGTTGAGCGGCGACAGCGAGGAGTTCTTCCAGGAGCGGTTGCCGGTGACGGCGATGGTGCCGAAGGAGCGGCCGTGGTAGCTGTTGCGCAGCGCGAGCACCTGGTCGGAGCCGCGGGCGCGGGTGGCCAGCAGCAGGGCGGTCTCGTTGGCCTCGGTGCCGGAGTTGGTGAAGAAGACCTTGGCGTCGGGGATGCCGGAGAGGCGGGCGATCTTCTCGGCGAGTTCGACCTGCCCGCGCAGCAGGTACAGGGTCGAGGTGTGCACCACCCCGGTGGCGAGCTGGCGTTCGACGGCCTCGCGGACCTCGGCCACGTCGTAGCCGAGCATGTTGGTGACGATGCCGGCGAAGAAGTCGAGGTAGGTGCGGCCGTCGGCGCCGGTGACGCGGACGCCCTTGCCCCCGGTGATCTCCAGGGGCTCGTCGTAGTAGAGGGACAGCCACGAGGGCATGACAGCGCGGTGGCGGGCGAGGAGTTCCGACATGGCTTCAGTGTCGTGGCGCGGGCCGCCGACCGCCAGCGTCACACTGTCGATGACCGCATACGGGTGTTGACAGAGTGTCAATGGGGGCGGTCCGGACGAGCGCGCCGAGGCCCACGCCCGGCCCGCGCCGCGGCGTCGCAGCAGGGTCCCGGGGCGACCGGCGGCGCGCTCCCGGGGAGCCGCCCCAGCACTCTGTAAAGATCCGCCCCGGACGGCGCGGGCGCCCGCCCTACACTGGTCCCGTGCTGCCGACCCTCGCCGACGTGCTCGCACTCCCCGCCGTCCAGCGCGCGCGCCCGAAGGTCGTGGTGGGCGCCGACCGCCTCGGCGTGGCCGTGCGGTGGGTGCACATCGCCGAGGTCACCGACCTCGCCCACCTGCTGCGCGGCGGCGAACTCGTGCTCACCACGGGGATCGCCATGCCCGACGACCCCGCCGCGCTGCGCCGCTACGTCGACGACCTCGCCTCGGCGGGGGTCAGCGGCATCGCGGTCGAGCTGGGCCGCAAGTACGCCACCGACCTGCCCGCCGCGCTGCTCGACGCCGCGCGCGACGCCGGGGTGCCGGTGGTCTCCCTGGAGCGCGAGGCGCGGTTCGTGGAGATCACCGAGGCCGTGCACGTGCGCGTGGTCAACCGGCAGCTGGAGGAGCTGCGCGAGTCCGAGCGGCTGCACGAGGTGTTCACCCGGCTCTCCGTCGAGGGCGCGCGCCCCGCGCGGGTGCTGGAGGAGGTCGCCCGGCTGTCCGGCTGCCCCGTGGTGCTGGAGAACCTCACCCACCAGGTGCTGGCGTGCGACCTCAACGGCGAGGAGCCCGGCACGCTGCTCGCCGCGTGGGAGGCCCGCTCGCGCGGGGTGCCCGCGGTCCCGCGCACCGTCCACGACCCGGCCACCGGGTGGCTGGCCACCATGGTCGGCGCGCGCGGGCAGGACTGGGGGCGGCTCATCCTCATCTGCGGCGCCGCCCCGGCCCCGCGCCAGACCATGCTGGTCGAGCGCGCGGCCACCACGCTGGCGCTGGTCCGGCTGCTGGAGCGCCACCAGGAGAGCCTGGAGCGGCAGACCCACCGCACGATCATCGCGGGCATCCTCGACCGCGCCTACTCCGACCCCGAGGAGGCGCTGGTGCGGGCCGGCGCCGTCGGCGTCCCGCTGAGCGGGCGCACGCTCATCGGCCTGGTGCTGCGGCTCGGCGAGGGCGGCACCGGCCTCGCCGCCCAGGCCCGGTTGGCCGACAGCGCCGAGGGCGTCGCCCGCGCCTGCCGCGAGCTGCGGCTGCCCGCGCTGGTGGGGTCGGTCGACGACCTGCGGGTGGGGGTGCTCCTGGCGCTGCCGCCGCGCGAGGGCGCCGACGGCTGCCTGCACCGGCTGGCCGAACGGGTCCGCGAGCGGATCGGCGCCGGGCCGGTGCTCGCCGTGGGGTCGCCGACCGACGACATCCGCCAGGTGCGGCGGTCGTTCCTGGAGGCGCGGCAGGTCGCCGACGTCGCCGTGCACCAGGCCGACGACCGCCCGTTCTACCGCCTGCCCGACCTGCACCTGCGCGGCCTGCTGCACCTGTTCCGCGACGACGAGCGGCTGCAGACCTACGTCGAGCGCGAGGTCGGCCCGCTGCTGGCCTACGACGCCCGGCACGGCACCGACCTCACCGAGATGCTGCGCTGCTACCTGGGCGCCGGGCGGAACAAGGCGCTGGCGGCGGCCAACGCCCACCTGTCGCGGCCGGCGTTCTACGAGCGGCTGCGCCGGATCTCGCACGTCCTCGGCTCCGACCTCGACTCCATCGAGACCTGCCTGTCGCTGCACGTGGCGCTGCTGTCGCTCGACTCGGTGCGCGACCGGCTCCCCCGCTGAGCGGCCCGCCTAGACGATCGCCATGGCCACGCCGGGGGCGTAGACCAGCAGCAGGAACCGCGCGGTGCGGGTGACCATGGTGACGGCGAGGAACGCCGACAGCGGCATGCGCACCGTCCCCGCCAGCACGCTGACCACCATGAACGGCGGGATGCTGGAGAACGAGCTGATCCCCACCAGCCCCGCCGTCCACAGCGGGCGGCCCTGGGCCCGCGCGCGCAGCCGCTCGGCGCGCTCGGTCCACTTGCCGCCCTTCTCGGCCCGGCGGGCGAGCCACGGCAGGTTCAGCGCGCCGCGCCCGAGGTAGTAGTAGGCGACCTTGCCGAGGGTCTGGCCGGCGCCCGCCCCCACCGCCATGGCGAACAGCGCCCCGTCGGCGGTGAGCGCCGCGGCGCCCACCAGGTACACCTCGACGTTGAGCACGGGCACCAGCGCCGACACCAGGCCGAACAGCGCGGCCAGCGCGGTCTCCGTCACGTGCGGCTCCCGGTGGGCGAGGGCGCGGCTAGTTCTCGGCGGCGGCGAGCTGCCCGCAGGCGCCGTCGATCTCCTGGCCGCGGGTGTCGCGGACGGTGACCGGGACCCCGTGCGACTCCAGCACGCGGACGAACTCGCGCTCGTCCTCGGGCCGCGACGCGGTCCACTTGGAGCCGGGCGTGGGGTTGAGCGGGATGAGGTTGACGTGCACCAGGTGGCCGCGGAGCAGCCGGCCGAGGAGGTCGGCGCGCCACGCCTGGTCGTTGATGTCGCGGATGAGCGCGTACTCGATGGACACCCGGCGGCCGGTGGTGCCGGCGTAGCGCCAGGCGGCGTCGAGCACCTCGTCGATCTTCCACCGGTTGTTCACCGGGACCAGCTCGTCGCGCAGCTCGTCGTCGGGGGCGTGCAGCGAGATGGCCAGGCGCACCTGCATGCGCTCGGCGATGAGCTTGTCGATGGCCGGCACCAGGCCGACGGTGGAGACCGTGACGCCCCGCTGGGAGATGCCGAGGCCCTGCGGGACGGGGTCGGTCATGCGGCGCACGGAGTCGAGCACCCGCCGGTAGTTGGCCATCGGCTCGCCCATGCCCATGAACACGATGTTGCTGATGCGCCCGGGGCCGCCGGCGACCTCGCCGCGCGCGAGGTCGCGGGCGACCGCCACGACCTGGTCGACGATCTCACCGGTGGAGAGGTTGCGGGTGAGGCCGTTCTGGCCGGTGGCGCAGAACGGGCAGTTCATGCCGCAGCCGGCCTGTGAGGAGACGCACAGGGTGGCGCGGTCGGGGTAGCGCATGAGGACGGACTCGAACAGCACGCCGTCGAACGCCCGCCACAGGGTCTTGCGGGTCATGCCGTTGTCGCAGGTGATGTGGCGGACCGGGGTGAGCAGCGGCGGCAGCAGCGCCGCGCCGAGCCGCTCGCGGGAGGCCGCCGGCAGGTCGGTCATCGCGGCGGTGTCGGACTCCAGGTGCCCGAAGTAGTGCTGGGCGAGCTGCTTGGCCCGGAACGGCTTCTCGCCGAGGTCGGCGACGACGGCACCGCGTTCGTCGGGGCTGAGGTCGGCGAGGTGGCGGGGGGGCTTGGCGCGCCGCGGCGCGGCGAAGGTGAGCTCGGCAGGCATGGCGTCCAACGTTGAGGTGAGCGGGGGCGGCGCGGGGACGGCGATGCGCGGTACTTTGGGCCTTGTACGGCCTTTCGCGATTTCCCACCGCGGTGCCACCCTTGGGGCACTACGGTTCATACTATGCGGCGCCCGGACACCGGCGCGCGGACGACGCCGGACCGACGACAAGGAGGGCAGGTGGCAGGAGCGCAGGTCCTCCTCGACCAGTTCAGCCCGTACCGCAGCCGCCGCGTCGTCGTCGAGTACGACTCCCGAACCACGGCCGCCTACCTGCTCGACGCCCGCGGCGCCATCCGCGTCCCCGTGTGGCTGGCCAACCACGGCATGGCCCCCGACACCGGCGACCCCAGCGGCCTGTACGAGGGCGAGGCCCCGCTCATGCCCGCCGCTCACACCAAGCACCCCCAGGGCCGCGCCCCCTTCGACGCCGACCGGCTGCGCGCGGTCTGGTTCGAGGAGGGCGACGGCGTGGCCCTGCTCGACGACGACGGCCTGCTCGCCATCATCCCCGGCTGGGCCGAGGCCGACAGCGGGCTCCCGGGCTACGCGCGCGAGGCCATCGGGCGCAGCCCCTACGCCTGGGCGCTCGACCCGGTCGCCGCCCAGCTGTGGCCGCGCGTGGTGCACGCCGAGGCGTACTGGGACTGGCGGTCCTCCCCCAGCGCGTGGCGCAGCGTGCAGCGGACCGTGTTCAACCACCTCACCCGCACCGTGGGACCGGCCGGCCACTACTGGGACGTCTCCGACGGCCACGCCCCGCTGATCCGCGTCTCGGAGCGCCCGCCCACCGCCGACCGCCCCTACACCGTGCTGAGCACGGTGGGCATGTGCGGCCAGCGGATGCCCACGCTCGACCGGTACATGGCCGACACCTCCGCCTACGCCCGCGTGGAGCTGGCCCTGGCCACCACCACCCCGGCGCACGTGGCGGCCCGGATCTTCCGCTGGATCGGGGCGTTCCCGTGGCGGGCGGTCACCTGGTTCGGCGCCGGGCACAGCGTGAAGTGGCTCGACAACCCCGAGGACGCCGCCATGCGCGGCGGCAACTCGGCGGTGCTGCTGGTGTCCGACCCGGCGGCGCTGCCCGGCGCCGAGGGCCACCTGCCGCCCGACACCTCCGGCCTGACCTTCCACGGCGACCCGGTGTCGTGGCTGTGGATCGTGCCCATCACCCGCCCCGAGCACCTGTTCGCCAAGGAGCACGACTCCGCCACCCTGATCGACAAGCTCGCCGCCGAGGGCCGCGGCTGGGTGCTCGGCGGCTGACCGCGCCCGGCCGCGCGCCGCCCTCCTCCCCACCCCCGGAGGCCCGCCGTGTCCGACACCGCCGCCCTGGCGCACACCCTGCTCACCGCCCTGTTCGGTACGGCGGCCGCCGGATACCTGGTGCTCGCCGTCCGGCCGCGCCTGGGCTGGGACCTCACCAGATGGCGCTACCGCGACCCGGCCGCCGTGGAGCCGAGCAGGGCCGTGTTCGCGCTGCGGCGGGCGCGGTCGGTCGTCCTGTGCTGCGTGATGGCCGCGGCGGCGGTCGCCCTGGGGACCGCGCGGGCCGAGTTCGTCGGCGCCTTGTCGGCGCTGTCCGCCCTGTGAGGCGCGGTGCGCGGCCGCGGGGCGCGCGCGCCGGAGCGGGGGTGGCGGCGGGCCGGCGGGTGCCGCCGGCCCGGGGTCACGGCACCAGCAGGGTCAGCACCACCCACGACACCGGCCCGCCGATGAGCAGGGAGTCGACCCGGTCGAGCAGGCCGCCGTGCCCCGGCATGAACCGGCCCATGTCCTTCAGGCCGAGGTCGCGCTTTGTCAGCGACTCGATGAGGTCGCCCACGGTGGCGGCCAGCACCACCGCCACGCCGAGGACCAGGCCCGCCCAGATCGGACCGTCGAGCATGAGGTCGACGGTGACCGCCCCCGTGATCATGCACGCCAGCACCGACCCGCCGAAGCCCTCCCACGTCTTGTTCGGGCTGATGACCGGCGCCATGCGGTGCCGGCCCATGGTGATCCCGGCGAAGTACCCGCCGATGTCGCTGCTGATGGTGACGAGGATGAACGCGACCAGCCGCTCCTGGCCGTCGCCGGGGGTGGCGATGAGCAGCTGCCAGGTCCCCAGCAGGAACGGCAGGTACACCAGCGCGAACATGCTCGCCCCGGCGTCGCGCACGTAGCCGTCGGCGCCGTCGCGCAGCCGCCACGACAGCGCGACGATCCCGGTCAGCGCGGTGGCCCCCACCAGCCACGGCGCGCCCCCGAGGTAGGCGCACGCCTGCATGGCGATGCCGCCGACGAGCAGCGGGGGCAGCGCGACGCGGGCGCCCCGCAGGGCGACCGCGCGCTTGAACTCGCGCAGCCCCAGCAGCACGGCGGCGGAGGTGATGGCGATGAACACCGCCGGGAACGGGTAGATCGACACGAACACGAGGGCGCCCAGCGCCACCCCGCTCGCGATCGCCAGCGGCAGGTTGCGGCCCGCGCGGACCGGTTCGCCGTTGGGCTTGGTCAGCACGAACCGCCGGTCGCCGGGCTCGCCGCCGGCCGGCGCCCCCGGCGCGTGCGCGCCGTTGAGCGACGCGTCGGCGACACCGTTGAGGGCGCCGTTCGGCGCGGCGTCCGCAGCGGGCCCGGCGGGGTCGCCTGACGCGCCCGCGCCGGGGGCGGCGGGGCCGGTGGGGGGCGCCGGAGCCGGGGGCGGGTCGGCGGCGGGCGGGCCGGCGGCCGACCCGCGGTCGTCCCTCCGCTCGGATCCGGGCTCGGAAAGCGACACAGACCTAGACCTCGAGCAGTTCGGATTCCTTGTGCTTCAGCAGTTCGTCGATCTGCCCGACGTACTTCTGGGTGAGCTCGTCGAGCTCCTCCTGGGCGCGGCGGCCCTCGTCCTCGCCGATCTCGCCGCCCTTGACGGCCTTGTCGAGGGCGTCCTTGCCGTGCCGGCGCACGTTGCGGATGGAGACCTTGCCGTCCTCGGCCTTGGTCCGCACCACCTTGACGTACTCGCGGCGGCGCTCCTCGGACAGGTCGGGGAAGACGACGCGGATGACGTTGCCGTCGTTCGCGGGGTTCACCCCGAGGTCGCTCTCGCGGATGGCCTTCTCGATGGCCTGCGCGGAGCCGCGGTCGAAGGGCGACACGACGACCATGCGCGGCTCGGGGACGGAGAACGACGCGAGCTGGTTGATGGGGGTGGGGGCGCCGTAGTAGTCCGCCACGATCTTGTTGAACGTCGCGGGTCCCGGCCGTCCGGTGCGGATCGCGGCGAAGTCCTCCTTCGCGACCACGACGGCCTTCTCCATCTTCTCCTCGGCTTCGAGGAGTGTCTCTTCGATCATTGGGGCTCCCGTGTGTCGCAGTGGTCCGTCTGTCCGAGGTGTGCGCGCGTCAGGTGGCGGTCGGGCCCACGATCGTGCCGATCTTCTCGCCCCGCACGGCGCGGACGATGTTGCCCTGGCCCATGAGGTCGAAGACGACGATCGGGAGTCCGTTGTCCATGCACAGGCTCACCGCGGTGGCGTCCATGACCTTGAGGCCGCGGGTGAGCACTTCGTTGTAGCCCAGCCGGTCGAACCGGACCGCGTTGGGGTTGCGGTGCGGGTCGGAGTCGTAGACCCCGTCGACCTGCGTGCCCTTGAGGACGGCCTGCGCGCCGATCTCCAGGGCGCGCTGCGCCGCCGTGGTGTCGGTCGAGAAGAACGGGGCGCCCAGGCCGGCGCCGAAGATGACCACGCGGCCCTTCTCCAGGTGGCGCACGGCCCGGCGCGGGATGTACGCCTCGGCGACCTGGCTCATGTGGATGGCCGTCTGCACGCGGGTCTCGACGCCCAGGCGCTCCAGGAAGTCCTGGAGGGCGAGGCAGTTGATGACGGTGCCGAGCATGCCCATGTAGTCGGCGCGGCCGCGCTCCATGCCGCGCTCGGCCATGGCGGCGCCGCGGAACATGTTCCCGCCGCCCACGACGACGGCGACCTCGATGCCCTCCGATACGGCCGAGGCGACCGCCTCGGCGACGTACTGGACGACTCCGGGGTCGATGCCCAGTTGCTCGCCTCCCGCGAAGGCTTCACCCGACAGTTTGAGAACGACGCGACGCCAGCTCGAATCATGCATGGCGGGGGCGTCTGCGGTGGTATGACCTTCGATCTCCGGCACGGCGCTCGGCCTCCTTCTGGTTCCCCCGAGTGGTACAACGGCGCGCGGTCGCCACCCGGGACCGGGCGGAACCGCGCCTTATCCACCGAAGGTGCCGGGGCGAGTACTCCTACCCCGGCACCTCCATCATGTCAAAGGTCTACGACTGCCCGACCTTGAAGCGGACGAAACGACGCACGGTGACGCCGGCCTCGTCCACGACCTTCTGGATCGTCTTCTTGTTCTCCTTCACGAACGGCTGCCCCAGCAGGGTGGCGTCCTTGAAGAAGCCGTTGACGCGGCCCTCGATGATCTTGGGCAGGGCCTGCTCGGGCTTGCCCTCCTCGCGGGCGGTGGCCTCGGCGATGCGGCGCTCGTTCTCGACGATGTCGGCGGGGACGTCGTCCTTGCCCACGTACTTGGGGGCGAGCGCGGCGATCTGCTGGGCGAGGTCGCGGCCGACCTCGGGGGCGGCCTTGTCCAGCTCGACCAGGACGCCCATGGTCGGGGGCAGGTCCGGGTCGGACTTGTGCATGTAGCTGGCGACGTAGGCGCCCTCGAAGCGGGCGAAGCGGCGCAGCTCCAGCTTCTCGCCGATGACGGCGCTGTTCTCCTCGATGACCTGGCGCACGGTCTTGCCGTCGGCGTACTCGCTGGCGAGCAGGGCGTCGACGTCGGCGGCCTCGCTGCGGGCGACGAAGTCGGCGATCTCACCGGCGAGCTGCTGGAACTTGTCGTTCTTGGCGACGAAGTCGGTCTCGCAGTTGATCTCGACGAGGGTGGCCGAGGTGTCGCCGTCCTGCTTGAGGACGACCAGGCCGTTGGCGGTGGTGCGCTCGGCGCGCTTACCGACGTCCTTGGCGCCCTTGACGCGCAGGAACTCGACGGCCTTGTCGAAGTCGCCGTCGTTCTCCTCGAGCGCCTTCTTGCAGGCCATCATGCCGGCACCGGTCAGGTCGCGCAGCTTCTTGACGTCGGCGGCGGTGTAGTTCGCCATAGTCTTCTCTGATTCCCTAGAAGTGGGTCGACGGGGTCTCCAAGGGGCCCTCCACGCGGGCGGCGGGGCCGCCCGCGTGGAGGGCCGGACACGGCCTTCGGCTCAGGCTTCCTTCGGAGCCTCGGCGTCGGCGGCCGGGGCCTCCTCGGCCGGAGCCTCGGCGGGGGCGTCCTCGGCCGGGGCGTCCTGCGCCTCGGCGGCGGGCGCCTCGCCCTCGGCGGCCGGGGCCTCCTCGGCCGGAGCCTCGGTGGCGGTGTCCTCGGCCGGGGCCTCGGCGGCGGCGTCCTCGGACTTGCCCTCGAGCAGCTCGCGCTCCCACTCGGCCAGGGGCTCGTCGGCGGCCTTCTCCTCGCCGGCGGAGGCGCCGGAGCGGGCCAGGAGGCCGTCGGCGACCGCGTCGGCGACCACGCGGGTCAGCAGGCTGACGCTGCGGATGGCGTCGTCGTTGCCCGGGATCGGGTAGTCGACCTCGTCGGGGTCGCAGTTGGTGTCGAGGATCGCCACCACCGGGATGTTCAGCTTGCGCGCCTCGCTGATCGCGATGTGCTCCTTCTTGGTGTCCACGATCCACACCGCGCTGGGCACGCGGGACATGTCGCGGATACCGCCGAGGGTGCGCTCCAGCTTCTCCTTCTCGCGGCGAAGGCCCAGCAGCTCCTTCTTGGTGAGACCGGAGGCGGCGACGTCGTCGAAGTCGATCTCCTCCAGCTCCTTGAGCCGCTGGAGCCGCTTGTGGACGGTCGAGAAGTTGGTGAGCATGCCGCCCAGCCAGCGCTGGTTCACGAAGGGCATGCCGACGCGGCGGGCCTGCTCGTCGATGGCCTCCTGCGCCTGCTTCTTGGTGCCGACGAAGAGGATGGTGCCGCCGTGGGCGACCGTCTCCTTGACGAACTCGTAGGCGCGGTCGATGTACGCCAGCGACTTCTGCAGGTCGATGATGTAGATGCCGTTGCGCTCGGTGAAGATGAAGCGCTTCATCTTCGGGTTCCAGCGCCGCGTCTGGTGCCCGAAGTGGACGCCGCTCTCGAGGAGCTGGCGGATCGTCACGACTGTGGCCATGACCGGGTCCTCCTTGGTGCGGCGGGCCGGGGCCCGCCTCGGTTGTTCCTGACGCCCCGGCCGCTCCGCCGCACCACCGGAGGCGGTGCGGACCGTGAGAGCGGCCCTTCTGTGGAGAAGCACGAGGGCGTGCGTAGTAGTCGGCTCGCGTGAGCCACAGAAGATTCTAGCCGTGATCGCGGGTCGGCGAAGCCATAGCGACCGCCGCCCAAACCTGTCAAGAACCCCACCCGTCACCGACCCCTATCCCCCGACCCCACAACCGCCCCACACGTCCCGCCCACCCCGGGGTCCACCCGTCGCCCCGCACGCCCACGGTCCCGATCCGTCCACAGGCGGGGAATTCGCGTGGACGCGGGGACGGGCGGCCGCGCACGCTGGACGTATGTGGAAGATCGTCCGGCTCCTGCCCCTGATGCTCGCCGTGTCCCTGGCCGTGGCACCCGCCGACGCCGCGTACGGCGACACCGTCGCGCGCCCCGGCCCCGGCGGCGGGCCGTGGCGTGCCCCGCTCGACGGACCGGCCGTCGTCCTACGGGCGTTCGCGCCGCCGCCCGAACCCTGGCGGGCCGGGCACCGAGGCGTCGACCTCGCCGCCGAGCCCGGCGCCGCCGTCCGCGCGGCCGGTGCCGGGGTGGTGGCCTTCGCGGGACGGGTGGCGGGCATGGGCACCGTCAGCGTCGACCACGGGGATCTGCGCACCACCTACCTGCCGGTTCGGGCCGAGGTGGCCCGGGGCGACCCCGTCGCGGCCGGAGACCGCCTGGGCACCGTCGTCGCCGATCCCCCGCACTGCGGCACCCGCATCTGCCTGCACTGGGGGCTGCGGCGGGGCCGCGACTACCTCGACCCCATGGCCCTCATCGGACGCGGCGGCGTCCGGCTGCTCCCCCTCTACGGGCCTCCGCGTGCCGGCGGCCCGGAAGGTGTCCCCGGCACCCTCTCGCGGCCAGATTCCGACGGGCCGCTGCCGCGCGACCATGCGCCGCCCGCTCGTGCGGCGTCGTCCCGCAGCCGCTGATTCGGGTGGCTGCTCCGACCACTCCGGCCGCTCCGACCGACCGCGCCCACGGGGCGGGCGGCGGTGCGAGCGGCGGGGTGGGGGCGCAGTCGGCGGCCATGGCCGCGCCCGCCTTCAGGCGGGCCGCTTCCGGATGCGTCCGTCACCTGGAACCGGCGTCGCAGCTCGTCACGCTCGGGGGTGGGCCTGGTTGTAGGTCCGCGTCAGGCGCTCGATCGAGACGTGCGTGTAGATCTGCGTGCTGCGCAGGGACGCGTGGCCGAGGATCTCCTGGACGCTGCGCAGGTCGGCGCCGCCGTTGAGCAGGTGGGTGGCGGCGCTGTGCCGCAGCCCGTGCGGGGCGATGTCGGGGCCGTCGCCGTCGGCGCCCATGTGCGCGTGCACGTCGCGGCGGGCCGAGCGCGGGCCCAGCCGGCCGCCGCGCGCCCCCAGGAACAGCGCCGGGCCGCTGGTCTCCGTGGCCCAGCGCGGGCGGCCGCCGCGCAGCCACCGCTCGACGGCGTCGAGCGCGGGGGCGCCGATCGGCACCACGCGTTCCCGGCCGCCCTTGCCCCACACGCGCACGGTGCGGCGTTCGCGGTCGACGTCGTCGATGTCGAGGCCGCAGAGTTCCGCCACCCGTACCCCGGTGGCGTACAGGACCTCGACCACGGCGTGGCGGCGCAGCAGCGCCGGATCGTCGGGGTCGGAACCCTCCGAACCCTCGGTATCGGAGCCAGGGCCGGGGCGGGCGAGGGCGGTGGCGGCCTGCGCCTCGTCCAGCACGGTGGGCAGCGGGCGGTGCGCCTTCGGCGTGGCGAGGTGCGGCCCGGGATCGTGCGGGAGCCGACCGGTGCGGTGCAGGTGGTCGGTGAAGACGCGGACGGCGGCGATGCGGCGGGCGATGGTGGCGCGGGACGCCCCGGAGTCGTGCAGGGCGGACAGCCAGCCGCGCAGCGCGGTGACGTCGAGGTCGGCGACCGCGCGCCCGGTGGCGTCGAGGTGGTCGAGCAGGCCCCGCACGTCGGCCAGGTAGGCGCGCACGGTGTGGGGCGACCTGTCGACCGCGACGTGGCGGCGGAAGTCGGCGAGCAGGTCGGCGTGTTCCGGGCGGCTTGCGCTCATGCGGCGCCGGAGGTGCCGGAGGGGCCGCCCGGTCCGGCTGTTCCGGAAGAGGCGCGGGGCAGCGCGGCGATGGCGTCGATCTCGATCAGGAATCGGGAGTCGATCAGCCCGCTGACCTCCACGAGCGTTGCGGCGGGGCGCGGCTGGAACACCAGGAACTCGTTGAGGACCTGCCGGACGGACTGGAGGTCGGCGACGTGGCGCACGTAGTAGGTGAGCTTGACGACGTGCCGCAGATCGGCGCCGTGCCGCTCCAGGGCGACGGCGATGTTGCGGAAGACCTGACGGGTCTGCTCGACGGCGTCGCCGTCGGCGACACTCCCGTCGGGCGCCTGAGGGGTCTGCCCGGAGACGAACACGAGCGGGCCGTCCGCCAGGAAGGTGTCGCTGTAGTTGCTCGCCATGCCGCAACACTACCCAGGCCGCCCCCGCCCGTCCCCTGTACTTCGGCCCCGATCCGCACTCCCCGGCATGGGGTGCGCGGCGGCGGATGCGCTCGGTGCGGAATCGGCCGGGCGCCGTCCGGGGGCGCCCCGAGTCGGAACACCTCGGGGCGCGGCCGGGGCCGTCGCAGAGCGGTCACCGCGTAGGAACGGACCCCGGACGGGTACGCCAACCGGTCCGGCCACGCTCGATGAACCCTCCGGCGGCGAGCAGGCCCAGTCGGCCCAAGGTGGTGTCGAGGTCGAGACCGGTGGCCGTGGCGACGGTGGCGGCACCCGCACCGCCGCGTTCGGGGACGGCGTCGAGGACGCGGCGGGTCGTGGGGTCGAGTGCGTCGGCGGCCATCGCGGTGGCGGTACCGGGACGCAGGCCGTCACCGATCGGCCCGACCTGTTCGGCCACGTCGGTGGCGTCGGTGACGCACGCCGCCCGCCACTCGCGGAGCAGGCGGTGGCAGCCGGCCGAGAGGGCGGACGTGACGGGACCGGGGACGGCCATGACGACCCGGCACAGGTCATGGGCGTGCCGCGCGGTGTTCAGCGCGCCGCTGCGCAGCCCGGCCTCGACCACGACGGTGCCGGGGGTGAGGGCGGCGATGACGCGGTTGCGGACCAGGAACCCGTGGCGAGTGGGGGTCGTGCCGGGCGGGTGCTCGCTGACCAGCGTGCCGCGGACGGCGATGTCGGCGAACAGGCTCTCATTGCCCCGGGGGTAGGCGAGGTCGAGACCGCAGGCGAGGACGGCGACGGTGGGGGCGCCCCCGGCGAGCGCGCCGCGGTGGGCCGCGGCGTCGATACCGTAGGCGCCGCCCGACACGGCCGAGTAGCCGCGTTCGGCGAGGTGGCAGGCGAGGTCGCCCGCGACGTGCAGACCGTAGGCGGAGGCGGCGCGTGAACCCACCATCGCGACCGAGCGCAGGCAGGCGTTGCGGAGGTCGTGGGCACCGCGCACCCACAGGGCGTAGGGGCGGCGATCGGCGAGTTGGTCCAGGCGGCCGGGCCATTCGGGGTCGCCGGGGATGACGACGCGGGTGCCGATGTCGGCGGCCGCCGACATGAGCGCGTCCGGATCGACGCGGGCGGCCGCGGCACACCAGCGGACCCACCGGTCGGCGAAGGCGGTGGGGCGGACGCCGTCGGGTGGAGGTGGCACTGGCCCGGCGGCACGGAGCCGCCGCCAGAGGTCGACCGCCCCGAGGGCACCGAGCAGCCGCCCCATGGCCGGATCCCCGGTGTCCGCAACAGCGGTCAGGCACGCCCGAGCGATCCCCTCGCAGACGCTCCCGTCCCCCGGCGCTCCCCCGACCGGGACGGTGGACGCGACCGAGGCCGAGGCCGGGTCCGCGACCGAGGGGGGCTCGGCGGCCGAGGCCGGCCGACCGGGCGGATCGCTCGGCAGGCCGGAGGACAACGACCCAGGATCGGCGCGGGCCTCCACCTCACCCACCGCCGACACCACCCGCCCCGGCGCCGCATCCGCACGCGGCCCCAGGGCCCCGCCGAAATCCGATGGGCGACCGGGCGGAGCCCCGGAGACCTCCGGGCCGTCCTCTTGCACCGGAACGGAGGAGACCGCCGGGCTGTCCGGTTGCACCGGAACGGAGGGCACCGGGCCGGTCGGGAACGCCGCCGGGGCGGCGGGTCGCGCCGAGTCGCCGCATGGCGGAACGGCGGTGGGGTCGTCCCGCCCGTGGGGGACGGCATCGGGGCGGCGGACGACGTTGGCGGACGGGCCGGCGGGCGATGCTGCGTGAGGGGTGGGGGAAACCGAGTCGACAGGCACCGGCGGGTCGGTGGGCGGGGGCGGGTCGGTGGGGGTCATGGGGTGCGTCCGGACCAGAGGGCGAAGGCGAAGGCGGTGTCGTCGATGCCGGGGCGGTCGCGTCCGGCCAGGTCGCACAGGGTCCATGCCAGTCGGATTGTGCGGTCGACGCCTCGGGCGCTGATCTCGCCGCGTTCGAGGGCGGCGCCGAGGATGCGCAGGGCGGCGGGGTCGACGGGATGGTCGCGCCGCAGGTCCGATCCGGGGATCTCGGCGTTGGTGGTCCACGGGGTGGCGGCGAGGCGGCGGGACGCGCGGTCGCGGGCCTGGACGACGCGTTCGGCCACGGTCGCGGAGGATTCGGCGTAGGCCCGGTCGGCGAGCAGTTCGGCGTGCGAGACGGGATGGAGCTCGACCTTGAGGTCGACCCGGTCGAGGAGAGGGCCGGAGAGGCGGCCGAGGTAGCGGCGGCGCTGCGGTGAGGAGCAGGTGCAGGCGTTGCCGGAGCGCCCGCAGGGGCAGGGGTTGGCGGCGAGGACCAGCAGGAAGCGCGCGGGGAAGCAGACGGTGGCGGCCGAGCGCGACACGATGACCTCGCCGCTCTCCAAGGGTTGGCGCAGGGAGTCGAGGACTCCGCGCCCGAACTCGGGCGCCTCGTCGAGGAAGAGGGCTCCGCGGTGGGCGAGCGAGACGCACCCCGGACGGAGGCGGGTACTGCTGCCGCCGCCCACGATGGCCGCGCGTGTGGCGGTGTGGTGCGGGGCGCAGAAGGGTGCCTGGGTGATGAGGGGTTCATTCTTGGGGAGGGTGCCCGCGACCGAGTGGACGGCGGTGACCTCGATCGACTCAGCGCGGGTGAGCGGCGGCAGGACGGTCGGCAGCCGCTCCGCCAGCAGGCTCTTCCCGGTACCGGGCGGGCCGACCATCATCAGGTGGTGGGCGCCCGCCGCGGCGATCTCGACGGCACGGCGGGCGATCGGTTGGCCGAGGACCTCGGAGAGGTCGGGGCGGCGTGCGGGCCGCGACGTGCCCGGGCCGGGCTCCGGCTCGTCGTCGATGAACGGGATGGTGACCGGGTCGCCGCGGATGCGGGCGAGGAGTTCGCCCAGGGTGGCGACGTCGATCACCTCGACGTCGGGCACGAGCCGGGCCTCGGCCGCGTTGCCGCGGGTGACGACGAAGGAGGTGTGGCCCGCGCGGACGGCGGCGAGCACGGCGGGGAGCACCCCGTCGACGGGGCGGGTGCGCCCGTCCAGGCCGAGTTCGGCGAGGAACACGGCTCCGTGGATGGCTTCCGCGGGGATGGTCCCGTGAGCACCGAGGATGGCGGTGGCGATCGCGAGGTCGAAACCGCTGCCGCGCTTGGGCAGGCTCGCCGGTGACAGGCTGACGGTGATGTGCTCCTCGGGCCAGGACTCCCCGGAGTTGACGACGGCGGCGCGGATGCGGTCGCGGGCCTCGCGCAGCGCGGTGTCGGGCAGTCCGACGAGGGTCAGCCCGGCGGGGCCGCTGCCCAGGTGCGCCTCGACCTCGACCGTGTGTCCGTCGACGCCGAGCAGCGCCACGGAGCGCGTGCGCGCCAACCCCATCGCTCCCCCTCCGTCCCCGGCGCCGCGCCGGCGTTCGCCGTCCCTGTCGGGCCTTCGCTCTCCCGAATCCGCACGCCCGCTGTTCCCGGGCGCCCCTTCCGCGTCCAGGCGCGCACGCCCGCTGCTCGCCGCCGCGCCGACCGGTGGGGGCCCGTCCACCCGTTCGCGATCCCGACCGTCGACCCCGGTGGAGCCGATCCCGTGGCCACCCGGCCGGGACGTGTCCGGCGCCGGTGAGGTGCCGACCGTTGCCGACCGCTCGCCCGGGGCGGCCCGTCGGCGCCCCGATCCGGTGGCGCGGGAGTCCTGAGGACCCGCGCGCCGGGACCCGCCGCGTCCGGAACCCGCCGCACCGGCACCGGCCACACGGGCCGAGGAGAGCGCGACCCCGGCACTCGGCGGCGCCGGCGGCGCCAGGCGGGATCCAGCACGCCGTCCTGGGAGAAGGCCGGCGACCGGATCGACACGGACGCCTTGCCGGGCGCCGGGTGGCGTGTTGGCGGTGGCGGCAGGGGCGGGTGGGGGGTTGGTGGGGTGGGCGGGGGCGAGGTCGAGGGGGGTCATGCGACACCTCGGTGGTGGCGGGCGAAGGTGCGGCCGTCGGCGGCGACCAGGACGGAGACGACGTCGATGCGCACCCGGGCGGACGACGTGCCCGTCTCGGCCGCCCAGCGGTGGGCGAGGCGGCGCAGCCGGGCGAGCTTGGCGGCGGAGACCGCTTCGAGCGGGGAGCCGAAGCGGAGGGAGGTGCGGGTCTTGACCTCGGTGACGACGAGGGTGGTGCCCCAGCGCGCCACGATGTCGATCTCGCCTTCTGCGCAGCGCCAGTTGCGGGCGAGGATGCGCAGCCCCTCCTTGCGGAGGAGGGCTGCGGCGACGGCCTCGCCCCGGCGGCCCAGGCGCGCCCGGCGGGCGGCACCGGGATCAGGCCGCCCGGCATGGGGATGCGCGGTCAGGGCGGTGGGGCCGCGCTCAGCACCGGATGGCTGGTCGCCGAGGTGTGGGGGGCCGACAGAGGGTGGGTGACCGCCATCCGGCGGGACCGGATGGGCGGGGTCAGGACCAGGCCGCCCGGCGTCGGGATGCGTGGGCGGAGTGTTGGGGCGGTGCCGATCGGTGCGGGGCGTGCCTTGGCCCCGGCCGTCCGGGTCGGCCGCGCCCCCTTGTTGGTGAGGGGAGGCGGGCCCGCGCCGACCCCCGGACGGCTGGTCGCCCCCGGGCGGGGCTCCGGCAGAGGGAGGGTGGTCGCCGCGCGGGGGGACCGAATGGTCGGCGCCGCCGTCGCGGGGCACCACCCCCAGGTGGTGACGTGTGGGGCGGCCGGTGGGGAGGCCCGGCCGGGTGGGGGTGGTGGGCCGGACACGGGCGGGACCGGCCGGGCGGCGGGACGCGCGCCCGGTGCCCAGACCGATGGCCGTCCGGCCTGAGCCCGGCCCCGTGCCCGCCCGTCCGGAGCCCGGTCCGGTGCCGGCGCGTCCGGATCCGGGGCCGGTGCCGGCACGGCCCGTGCGCGAACCGCGCCGACGGGGCCCGCAGGTCGCCCCCTCGGCATGGGCGCCGGATCCATCCGCCGAGGTAGGGCCCTCCGGACGCGGACCGGCGGCGTGCCCACCGAGGCCGTCGGGCCGCCCCACTGCGGGACCGGGGCCTCCCAAGGGCTCCACCGGGGAAGAGGGGCGTCGACGGCCGCCCCGTCGCATACCGACCACCGCCGACGGACGATCATCGGCCCCGGTTCCCGGCTGCCCCAGGGGTGTGGGACGGGCAGGACGGAGAGGTACCGGGGAAGGGATGGACGCGGCCGGGACGGGCGGGGGGTTGGCACCGCCGTGGGTGGGGCGGCGGATGCCGGACCACCAACGGCGGATCGTGGACCCTGGCGACCGGAGACCCGCGAGGACGGGCCACCGGCGCTCGAACGCACCGAGCATGTGCGATCACCTCCACGTACTACGGTGCGTCACCGGAGGTGGTTCGCGCAGCTCGAATTCTCCGTCTGTGGATAACTCCGTGCCGAGGTGCGCCCGCGAGCCGCTTCCCACCCGTCCGCACGCCCGTCCCAACCTCGCTCCGACGGACGCCCGACTGCGGGCGTCGGCGGCGCCGGGCCGCCTCAGCACCACCCGCTACCGCCACCGCCCGCCCATCGGGCCGGCCGGAAGACACGGGGGACGGACTCGGATGTGGCCGGGGGACGAGGGTCCTTCGTCGTCGGTGGGGGAAGGCGGAGGGGGCCGGGCCGTGGCCGGGCGGGGGGTGGGGGAAAGGCGGAGGGGGCGGCCCCGGGTGGGGGCGCCCCCTCTGGGGGTGGAGCGGTCAGTCGCGCTTGCCGCCCGCTTGGCCGGAGGCCGGGACCTCCAGGTCGGCCTTGGTGATCTCCTCGACGTTGACGTCCTTGAACGTCACCACGCGCACGTTGCGGACGAACCGGGCCGGGCGGTACATGTCCCAGACCCAGGCGTCCTCCATCGTGACCTCGAAGTACATCTCACCGTTCTCGGTGCTGCGCGGCTGCAGGTCCACGTGGTTGGTCAGGTAGAACCGGCGCTCGGTCTCCACCACGTAGCTGAACAGGCCGACGACGTCGCGGTACTCCCGATAGAGCTGCAGCTCCATCTCGGCCTCGTACTTCTCCAGGTCCTCAGAACTCATCTCGCGCTCGCTTTCGTCGTGCACTCCGACTCGCCGGCCCGGCTCCCTTCGCCCCTGCGGTGTTCGGTCTCGCGGTGTCGTGCCTCGGAACGGGAGCCCCGCCCCGCCATCCATGATGCGGCACGTGTCAACCGCGTGTGGTCAATCCGCGGAAGTCCCGGCACGGGACCGACGCAGCCGGTCCACTACCCGGCGGCCGGACCGGTGAACGGGCACCGCGCCCAGCGCACCCAGGGCGAACGGGAGCGCGACCGCCGCCCCCTGCGCGGCGTCCTCGGCCGGCGGGGCCGCCCCGTCCGGCCCGGAGGCGGATTCGAGGGCCTCGAAGGAGTCCGGGATGGGCAGGGTCGAGATGCGGTCGAGCGGCCACACGAGGACGAAGGCGCGGCCCTCGACGCTCTCGATGGAGATGGTGCCGCCGCCCGGGTCGTTCTGGTGCAGCCGGGAGTCGTAGGAGATCTCGCGGTGGTCGCCCATGACCCAGAGCCGGCCCGCGGGCACCTCGACCGGGCCGAACTCGGTGTGGGTGGCCAGGCTGTCGGGGTACAGGTAGGGCTCGTCCAGGGGTTCGCCGTTGACGAGCAGCCGGTTCTGCTCGTCGCAGCACTCGACGGTGTCGCCCGGCACCCCGATGACGCGTTTGATGTAGTCCTTGCCGGTCGGCGCCACCCCGAACCGCTGCCCCACCCAGGTGAACAGGCGCGACACCGGGTTCGTGGGGGGTTCGACCGTGACCTCGTTCTCCTCGTCCCACGACCCGCTGCCGTTGAAGACGACGACGTCGCCCCGCCGCACGTCGCGGACCTGGTACACGAGCTTGTTGACGAGCACCCGGTCGCCGATGAGGAGGGTGTTCTCCATCGACTGCGACGGGATGTAGAACGCCTGCATCACCCAGGTCTGGATGACGAAGGCCAGGACGAGCGCGATGGCGATGAGGGCGGGCAGTTCCTTCCAGAACGACCCCGACGACCCCTCGCTCGTCGACTCCTTCTTCGCGCTCATCGGCTTCCCCGCGTTCTTCGCTGCGTCCGCATCATCCGGGGTCACGGTCTCCTTTTCCGCACCGGCCCCCGAGACGCCACCGGCTCCCCCATGATCGGGCATGGGGGAGCCGGTGGCGTCGGGCGGGTCGCCCGGTTCCGGCCGGGCCGCGCCATCAGCGCGGGACCCGGCCTCACGAGGGTCCAGATCGTCGTAGCTCATCGGGACCGAAGCCTAGCCGAGCACGACGCCGCGCGCCGGAAAAGGCACACGCGGAAGGGGCACGGCTACTGGGCGATGGGCTCGCGGCGCTCGCGGATGCGGGCGGCCTTGCCGCGCAGGTTGCGCAGGTAGTACAGCTTGGCGCGGCGGACGCGGCCGCGGGCCACGACCTCGATCTTCTCCAGGGCCGGGGTGTGCACCGGGAAGGTGCGCTCGACGCCGACGCCGTAGCTGATCTTGCGGACGGTGAAGGTCTCGCGGGCCCCCGGGCCCTGCCGCCGGATCACGACACCCTTGAAGACCTGGACGCGGGAGCGGTTGCCCTCGGTGACGCGCACGTGGACGTTGAGCGTGTCGCCCGGGCGGAACTCGGGAATGTCGGAGCGGAGCTGGGCCTTCTCGAGCTCCTGGATAGCGGTGTGCATCTCAGCGGTTCCTCATCGATTGCGCGCCGCGGCGACGGACAGTGCGGTTCGCGCGGGCGGATCTGCTGGGGTCGGGTTCGCGTGCTCCTGGCGGGTCCCCCTCGGGCCGGTGGGCGTAGGGCCACGGACGGCACGGGAACAAGACGCACGACAGGGGCAACTCGTCTAGTCTGCCACAGGTTCGGTACCGCTCTGCCCCCGGACCTCGGTCAGAACCTCCCGGTCACGCCGGTCGAACTCGCCGTCCGGGGTGTCCCGGAGCAGATCGGGGCGGTTGCGGGCGGTCCTGCGCAGGGCCTGGTCGCGGCGCCACCGGTCGACCGCGCCGTGGTTGCCCGACAGCAGGACCGGCGGCACCTCCAGGCCGCGCCAGACCGGCGGCTTGGTGTAGACGGGCCCTTCGACCAGGCGGGCCATGGACCCGGAGGCGAAGGAGTCCTGCACCGCCGACTCGGCGTTGCCGAGCACGCCCGGCAGCAGCCGGGTGATGGTCTCGACCATGACCAGGGTGGCGGACTCGCCGCCGGCCAGGACGTAGTCGCCGATGCTCAGCTCCTCGACCGGCATCCGCTGCGCGGCGTCGGCGGCGACCCGGGAGTCGATGCCCTCGTAGCGCCCGCACGCGAACACCAGCCACGGCTCCCCCGCGAGGCGGTCGGCCCGCTGCTGGGTGAAGGGCACCCCGCTGGGGGTGGGCAGGACCAGGCGGGGCACCGCGTCGGCGCCCGCGGTGACGGTGTCCAGGGCCTCGCCCCACGGCTCGGGCTTCATCACCATGCCGGGTCCGCCCCCGTAGGGGGTGTCGTCGACGGTGTTGTGCCGGTCGTGCGTCCACGACCGCAGGTCGTGCAGGCGGATGTCGAGCAGCCCGGAGGCGCGCGCCCGGCCGATGAGCGACAGCTCCAGCGGCGCGAAGTAGTCGGGGAAGATGGTGATGATGTCGATGCGCATGGGTTCTTCCAGGGCCGGAGGGCGGGGCGGCCCGGGGCGGGTCAGTTCCCGAGGTCGAGCAGGCCGGGAGGGGGGTCGACCACCAGGCGGCCCGCGCCGGGGTCGACGTCGGGCACCAGGGCCCGGACGAACGGGACCAGCACCTCGGCGCCCGAGGTGCCGGTGATGACGAGGACGTCCTGGGCGTTGTGCAGGACGTCGGCGACGACACCGATGTCGGCGCCGTCGGGGGTGACCGCGCGCAGGCCGATCAGCTCGTGGTCGTGGAACTCGTCGGGGTCGTCCACCGGCGGGATGTCGGCGGAGTCGACGAGCAGGGTGGTGCCGCGCAGCGCCTCGGCGGCGTCGCGGTCGGCGACGGCGGCGAACCGCACGAGCAGCCGGCCGGAGTGGGTGCGCACCGTCTTGACGGTGAGCGGCCCGGCGGAGGCGGGGTCGGTCAGCAGCCGCGCGCCCGCCGCGAAGCGCGCGGTCGGGTCGTCGGTGCGCACGTCGACGGCGACCTCGCCGCGGATGCCGTGCGCGCGGCCGACCCGGCCGACAACGAGACGCATCGTTCTCCTCATGGTGGAACGCCCGGCCGCTCGGCGGCCGGGCATGGCACTGGGGCGCCGGCCGATGGCCGGCGCCCCAGTGCGCGGATCAGCGCACTTCGTTCAGGTCCAGGAGGTCGACGCGCACGTAGCGGCCGCCGGCGAGCGAACCGACGACGGTGCGCAGCGCCTTGGCGGTCCGGCCGTTGCGGCCGATCACCTTCCCGAGGTCATCGGGGTGGACCCGGACTTCGAGCACCTTGCCCTTGCGGAGCCGGCGGGCTCTCACCTGGACGTCGTCGGAATTCTCCACGATTCCGCGAACTAGGTGCTCAAGCGCCTCTTCCAACACGTCAGGCCTCGCCCTCGGGCTTCTCCGCGGCCTCGGCGGGCTTCTCCGCCTTGTCGGCCTTCTTGTCAGCCTTGCGCGCCTTGCCCTTGCCCTCGTTGTCGGGCAGGACGAGTTCCTTCAGGGCGGCCTGGAACTCGGCCTCCTGGGCTTCCTTGTCCTTGGGCTCGGCGACCTTCAGCGGCGCCGGGGCGGGCAGGCCCTTGAACTTCTGCCAGTCGCCGGTGCGCTTGAGGATGGTCTTGACCGCATCGGTGGGCTGGGCCCCCACGGACAGCCAGTGCTGCGCCCGCTCGGAGTCGACCTGGATGAAGCTCGGCTCCTCCTTGGGGTGGTACTTGCCGATCTCCTCGATGGCCTTGCCGTCGCGCTTGGTGCGGGCGTCGGCGATGACGATGCGGTACTGCGGCGTACGGATCTTCCCCATACGCTTGAGCTTGATCTTGACAGCCACGGGTGTGGTCTTCTCCCAGTTGCGGTGCGGGTGCCCGGAGCCTCGCCGCGTGGGGTTGCGGCGCGCCGCCGAGGCGGGGACGTAGGTGCGCGGGTGAGGTAGAGGGCCGACCCGCGGCACCGTTAGTCAACACTCAATTGTGCCAGACGTTCGGGCGTGCGACGTGCGTCCGCGCGGAACCGGCGGTTCGAAACGCGCGGGGCGGCGCCCCCGGTGTCCGGGAGCGCCGCCCCGCGGGCGGTTCACTGCTTGGGCAGCTTGAACTGCGAGAGGTCGGGCATGCGCCCGCCGCCCAGGCCGGGCGGGAGCTGCGGCGCGCCGGCGCCGCCGCCGAGACCGGGGGGCAGCTGCGGCGCGGGCTGGTCGCCGCCCTCCTCGCGGCGCCGCTGGCGCTCGGCGGCGCGCTCGGCCTCCTGCTGCTTGGCCTTGAGCGGGTTGCCGCTGCGCTGCTTGCCCTTCTTGAGCTTCTTGGGCTGGGCCTTGCCCTTCTTGCGGCCCCCCATGCCCGGCATCCCGGGCATGCCGGGCATCCCCGGCATGCCGCCGTTCTTCATCTGGCGCATCATCTTCTGCGCCTCGAAGAACCGGGTGACGAGCCCGCTGACGTCGCCGACCTGGGTGCCCGAACCGTTGGCGATGCGCAGCCGCCGGGACCCGTTGATCACCTTCGGGTTGGCGCGCTCGGCCGGGGTCATCGACTGGATGATGGCGGCGATCCGGTCGAGGTCCTTGTCGTCGACGTTGCTGATCTGCTCGCGCATCTGGCCCATGCCCGGCATCATGCCGAGCAGGTTGCTGATGGGGCCGAGCTTGCGCACCATCGCCATCTGCTGCAGGAAGTCGTCCAGGGTGAAGTCCTGGTCGGAGGCCAGCGTGCTGGCCATCTTCTCGACCTCGGACTCCTCGAACGTGCGCTGCGCCTGCTCGATCAGGGTGAGCACGTCGCCCATGTCGAGGATGCGCGACGCCATCCGGTCCGGGTGGAACAGGTCGAACTCGTCCAGCTTCTCACCGGTGGAGGCGAACATGATGGGCCGGCCGGTGAGGTGCCGGATCGACAGCGCGGCGCCGCCGCGGGCGTCGCCGTCGAGCTTGGTCAGCGCCACCGCGTCGTAGCCGACGCCGTCGAGGAACGCCTGCGCGGTGTTGACCGCGTCCTGGCCGATCATGGCGTCGACGACGAACAGGATCTCGTCGGGCGACACGGCGTCGCGGATGTCGGCGGCCTGCCGCATCATCTCGGTGTCGACGCCGAGGCGGCCCGCGGTGTCGATGATGACCACGTTGTGGTTGTTGCGCCGCGCGTGCTCGATGGAGTCGCGGGCGACCTGGACCGGGTCGCCGACCCCGTTGCCGGGCTCGGGCGCGAACACCGGGGCGCCGGCGCGCTCGCCGACGACCTGGAGCTGGGTGACCGCGTTGGGCCGCTGGAGGTCGGCGGCGACGAGCAGCGGGGTGTTGCGCTGCGCGGTGAGCCAGCGGGCGAGCTTGCCCGCGAGCGTGGTCTTACCGGCGCCTTGCAGACCCGCCAGCATGATGACGGTGGGCGGGTTCTTGGCGAAGCGGATCTCGCGGGTCTCGCCGCCGAGGACGCGGACGAGCTCCTCGTTGACGATCTTGATGACCTGCTGCGCCGGGTTCAGCGCCTTGGAGACCTCTTCGCCGCGGGAGCGCTCCTTGATCTGCGTGATGAAGTCGCGGACGACGGGGAGCGCGACATCGGCCTCCAGCAGCGCGAGACGGATCTCCCGCGCGGTGGTGTTGATGTCCTCTTCGGACAGTCGCCCTTTGCCGCGCAGCGAGGAGAAGACCGAGGTCAGCCGGTCGGAAAGCGTCTCGAACACGAGTGTGGCCAGTCCTTCGTCTCGGGTTTGGCTTCCTAGGTTACCCGCCGGGGCGCGGGGCGCGCGCCCCGGCGGCGGCCGCCCCCGGACGTGCGGTCAGTTGCCGGACGGGCTGGCCGAGGGCGACCCGGACGGCGACGCCGAGGCCTCGTCCTCCGGGTTGAGGGTGGCCTCGCGCTGGTCCTCGACGGTGCTGATCAGCTCCTCGCGCGCGTCGCCGCTGATGCCGCGGGTGGACAGCAGCGCGTCGCCGGAGATCTCGTACTCCTGCGGCTCCGCGCTGGGCGCGAGGTCGTAGTCGACGCCGCAGCTGAGTTCGGCGGTCTCGCCCGCCTTGAGCGAGGCGGTGTCGTCGCAGGTCTGCTCGCCCAGCTCCTCGTTGGTGAGGGTGGCGTCCATGCGGACCAGGACCGTGGTGTCGCCGCCGGAGCCGGAGGCGTCGGTGGCCTTGCCGGTGACGGTGCAGGCGCCGCCGGTCTCGCAGCTGAGGTCGAGCTGGCCGTCCCAGTCGACGGGCAGCCGGGCGTCGCGGGAGCCGGCCAGGCCGTCCTCGGCGGCCGCGAGGATGTCGTCGTAGACGCCCTCGATGTCGGCGGTCTCGGGGGTGGTGAAGTCGAGCCGGGTGCGCGGGCCGGAGTCGGCGCCCTCGGGCGCGAGCCGCTCGATCTCGATGCGCATGACCTGCCCGCTGTCCTCGCCGATCCAGACGCGGTTGCGCTCGCCGCCCTCCAGGTCGACGCGGTAGGCGGAGGTGCCGTCGAGGTTCTCCAGCACGGCGTCGCCGCCGTCGGGGGCCATGCCGCGCAGGATCTCGGCGAGGGAGGCGGGGGTGAGCACGGCGGCCGGGTCGATGCCGAGCTGGGCGCCGGTGACCCGCACCCACGCGCCGGCGTACTGGTCGGTGTCGGGGTTGGCGACGTCCTGGTCGAGCCAGTACTCGTCGGGCGCGTTGACGAAGAGGTGGCCGTCGGCCTGGAGGACCTCGGCCTCGTTCTCGCTCTGCTGCACGGTGCCGTGGGCGGCGCCGGCGTCGGTGACGGTGAGCGCGGTCTCGCTGACGGCGGCCTCCTCGGAGGCCGCGATCTGCCCCTGCACGGAGACGGCCGGCGCCGCGCCCAGGGTCTCCAGCGCGGTGTCCAGCAGGGGGCCGGCCTCGACCGGGGTCGGGGAGGGGGAGGGCTCGTCGCCCCCGCCGCCGGGGCGCCAGTCGCTCAGGTCGATCGAGCATCCGGCGGTGCCGAGCGCGAGCACGGCCGCTGCCGCCGCGAACCTGACCGGTCGGCTCGGTCGGCGCCTGCTGGGATGAACCGGCGACATCATGCCTCCTGGCGGCCCCTTGGCCAAGGGGTACACGGGTGTGGTCGGGATGGGCGGGGGCGGGCGCGCGCGGCGTGGCAGCGGGCCCGGACGCCCGTGGAGGGCCGGACCGGCCGGACGGCGCGTCCCCCGAGTGGGGTGCGCGGCCCTCCGATGCGGACAGCGTACCGAACGTGTTCGCGCCCCCGGGTCAACGAACGCCCACGAAACGCCCGCCGTCCGGAGTCGGCCGCCGCGGGCCGTCCCGGGGCGCACGACGGCCGGGGCCGGCGGGGAGTCCCCCGCCGGCCCCGGCTTCGTGCACCTCACCGCATGTGGCGGTCGGGCTCGCGCCCTCGACGCTGGGGACGCTAGGACCCGACCTGCTGTGAGGCCTTGCCCTCGCCCGGAGGCGTCGGCGAGGGAAGCTCCGCGGCGGTCTCGATCTCGTCCAGCTCGTCGAAGGCGTAGGCGGTCTCGGAGTGCAGCTCGTGGTCGAGGCCGTTGGTCTCGACGTGCTCGGGGATGCGGAAGCCCATGACCAGGTCGATGACCTTGGCGATGACGAAGGTCACGACGAAGGAGTAGGCCAGGACCGCCAGGACCGCGGCCGCCTGGAGGCCGAGCAGCCCGATGCCGCCGCCGTAGAGCAGGCCGTCGTCCTCGGTGACGGAGGCGCCGGTGGAGGCCGCGAGCAGCCCGATCGCGAGGGAGCCGATGATGCCGCCGACCAGGTGGATGCCGACCACGTCGAGGGCGTCGTCGTACTTGAAGCGGAACTTCCAGCTGATGGCGTAGGCGCAGACGCCGCCGGCGACCAGCCCCAGCGCGATGGAGCCGAGCGGGGTGAGCGACGCGGCCGCCGGGGTGATGGCGACCAGGCCGGCGATGGCGCCGGAGGCGAAGCCGAGGGCGGTCACCTTGCCGTAGCGGATGCGCTCGACCAGCATCCAGGCGCCGGTGGCGGCGGCGGTGGCGACCTGGGTGTTGACGAAGGCCAGGGCGGCGGTGCCGTCGGCGGCCAGCCCGGAGCCGGCGTTGAACCCGAACCAGCCGAACCACAGGAGCGCGGCGCCCAGCAGCACGAACGGCAGGTTGTGCGGGCGCATGGACTCGGAGCCGAAGCCCTTGCGGCGGCCGAGGACGAGGGTGAGCGCGAGCGCCGCGATGCCCGCGTTGATGTGGACCGCGGTGCCGCCCGCGAAGTCGATGACGCCGAGGTTGAAGATCCAGCCGGTGCCGCTCCAGACCCAGTGGGCGACGGGGAAGTACACCAGCAGCGCCCAGACCGGCACGAACAGCAGCCACGCGCCGAACTTGGCGCGGTCGGCGACGGCGCCGCTGATCAGGGCGACGGTGATGACCGCGAACATCATCTGGAAGCCGGCGAACGCGAGGTCGGGGATGCCCTCGCCGGTGCCGATGAGGTCGGTCAGTCCGGCGGAGGAGAGGTCGCCGAGGAAGGGGGCGAGGGGGCCGTAGCCCTCACCGAAGGTCAGGGAGTAGCCGGCGACCACCCACAGGACGCTCACGATCGCGATGCTGGTGAAGCTCATCAGCATCATGTTCAGCACGCTCTTGGCCCGCGACATGCCGCCGTAGAAGAACGCGAGTCCCGGTGTCATCAACATCACCAGCGCGGCGCTGATGAGCACCCACGCGGTGTTTCCGCTGTCCATGTTCGTCGCCTCCAGGGTCGGGCCGGGGGATTGCGTCATCGGGAGGGAGGTCAGCGGGCACGTCGTCGGGCCCGGTGAAGATCACCACGACGGCAACCCTCGTACCGGCGTGTTTCCCGTCGGGGCCACCGGTGTTGCGCGGGCGTGAAGAGATGGTCCGGCGTGTTACGCGAGGGTGACGCAACCGCGCAGAAGGGTCGGCGCGGGCGTCCGGGGTGGGAACGGCCCCGGCGGGGGCGGTGCACGCGGGCGGCGGAGGCGGGCGTGAACGCGGGCGGGGGCGGCGGCGCCGATGCGCCGCCGCCCCCG
>NZ_BCRK01000019.1 GCF_001552555.1 Nocardiopsis trehalosi NBRC 14201
GGCC
Organism: Nocardiopsis trehalosi NBRC 14201; assembly: GCF_001552555.1. Classification (GTDB taxonomy): domain Bacteria; phylum Actinomycetota; class Actinomycetes; order Streptosporangiales; family Streptosporangiaceae; genus Nocardiopsis_B; species Nocardiopsis_B trehalosi. The sequence goes on from NZ_BCRK01000019.1 coordinate 5, forward strand.
CCCGCCGGACCCTGCGGTCCGGCGGGGGTGGGTTTGGGGGTCGCGGTGGTGGCTGTCATGGCGCTCACTGGCGGAAGAGCTCGTCCAGGTTCGGCTCCGACTCCACGACCTCGTCCTCGACCAGCAGGTCGGCGATGACCTGGGCGGACTCCTGGTCGGCCTCGGTCGGGAAGGCGGGGAGGCGGATCTCCTCGATGAGCTGGGCGTCCATCTCGGTGTAGGTGGTGAGGATGCGCCGCACCTCCTCGGGGTGGGCGTCGGCGTAGGCCAGGGACTCGTGCATGGCGGCGGTGAACGCGTCGACCATCTCCGGGTCCTCGGCGATGACCTGCTCGGTGGTGAAGTACGAGGCGATGGAGAGCGACTCGTGGGCGTCGACGAAGTTGGAGGTGACCTCGGTGGCGCCGGCCTCCAGGGAGGTGGTCAGGTAGGGCTCGACCACCCAGGCGGCGTCGACGTCGCCGCCCTCCAGGGCGGCGGGCATGTCCGGGAACGGCATCTCGATGAACTCGATGTCGGCGGGGTCGCCGCCGTCCTTGCGCACGGAGTTGCGGACGGTGGTGTCGCCGATGTTCTTCAGGTTGTTCACGGCGACGGTCTTGCCGGCGAGGTCGGCCGCGGAGGTGATGTCGCTGCCCTCGGGGGCGACGACGCCGCCGAAGTCGTTGCCCTGCTCGCCGGTGGTGGTGACGCCGTTGCTGACGATCTGCACCGGGAGGTCCTGGTCGCGGGCGACGAGCAGCGAGGTGATGTTGCCGAACGCGAAGTCGTAGGTGCCGTTGACGACGTTGGGGATGGCCTGGGCGCCGCCGCTGGTGTTCTCGACGGTGACGTCGAACCCGTGGTCCTCGAAGAAGCCCTGCTCCACGCCGAGGTGGAGGGGGGCCACGTCGACGATGGGGATGGCGCCGACGGTGATGGCGGTGAGACCGCCCTCGCCCTCCTCGGCTTCACCGCCCCCGCAGGCGGACGTGGTGGCCAGAACCGTCACTCCGGCCAGAGCGAGGATCTTTCGACGCATCGGGGGGTCTCCTGGTCTTCAAAAGGGGGCTGGGGGTCAGAGTGCGCGCCGACACGGCGGCGACCGCTGGGAGCGACGGATCCGCGCCTCGGCGCCCGCTCCGGTCCCCAAATGTGAAGTGACCGCCGCCCGACGGCACGCGGATACGCTGTGCGTCTTGCGAACGATCGTTCTGAACGCGAACGTAAGGGAATTCCATCGGCGCCGTCAACCCGTCAGCGGCCACTGTGTTCGATATGAGAACATCCCCCAGAGGAAGGGGGCACATGACCGCGAACGAGCGCGCCACCACGAGTGTCTCGCACCCGCAGGCTCCGCGGGGAGACCACTTCGTGCAATCCCTGGAACGCGGTCTCGCCGTGGTGCGCGCCTTCTCGGCGCGCACCCCCGCCATGACGCTGAGTGAGGTCGCGCGGGTGACCGGGCTCACCCGGGCGGCCGCCCGGCGCTTCCTGCTGACGCTGGCCGACCTGGGGTACGTGCGCACCGACGGCCGGATGTTCGCGCTCACGCCGCGCGTGCTGGAGCTGGGCTACGCCTACCTGTCCTCGGCCGGGCTGCCCGAGGTCGCCCAGCCCCACCTGCAGCGGCTCACCGCCGAGGTGCGCGAGTCCTCGTCGGTGTCGGTCCTCGACGGGCCCGACGTCGTCTACGTGGCCCGCGCCGCGACCGCGCGCATCATGACCGTCGCCATCAGCGTCGGGACCCGGTTCCCCGCCTACGCCACGTCGATGGGCCGGGTGCTGCTCGCCGGGCGCACGCCCGCCCAGCTCGACGCCTACCTGGAGGCCGCCGACCTGCGCCGGCTGACGGCGCACACGGTCACCGACCCCGACCGGCTGCGCGCCGAGGTCGCCCGCGCCCGCGCCCAGGGCTGGGCGATCGTGGACGAGGAGCTGGAGGAGGGGCTGCGGTCGGTGGCCGCGCCCGTGCGCGACCGCGACGGCGCGGTCATCGCGGCGGCCAACGTCTCCGTGCACGCCAACCGGACGTCCATCACGGAACTACGGCGCGACCTCCTTCCGTCACTCCTCGCGACCACCGCCCGCATCGAGGCGGACCTCGACATCGCCTCCCGGGCGAGCACCCGCCTGGTGTGAGGCCCGGGCGCCCGCGCCCCGCGCCCGCCCGCACGCCGTCCCGCCGCGCCCGCGCCCGGCCGCCGCCGGCCCGGCGCCACCCGCCCCTTGACCGGTGTTCCGACCGGCGTTACCTTCTGACCATTCGTGTTCGCCTTGAGAACACTTATTCGGCATCCGAACGAAGGACGGAACGCACATGATCGTGCCGCTGGACGAGGCCGTCCGCGAGCTCGTCCGCGACGGGGACACGGTCGCGCTGGAGGGCTTCACGCACCTGATCCCGGTGGCCGCCGGCCACGAGATCATCCGGCAGGGCCGGCGCGACCTCACCCTGGTGCGGATGACGCCCGACGTCGTCTACGACCAGATGATCGGCGCGGGCTGCGCGCGCCGCCTGGTGTTCTCCTGGGGCGGCAACCCCGGGGTGGGCTCCCTGCACCGCTTCCGCGACGCCATCCAGAACGGGTGGCCGCACCCCCTGGAGATCGAGGAGCACAGCCACGCCGGCATGGCCAACCGCTACGTCGCCGGCGCCTCCGGGCTGCCGTTCGCCGTGCTGCGCGGCTACGTCGGCACCGACCTGGTCGACCGCACCCCGACCATCGCCCCGATCACCTGCCCGTTCACCGGCGAGCGGCTGACCGCCGTGCCCGCCCTCAACCCCGATGTGACGATCGTGCACGCCCAGCGCGCCGACCGCGCCGGCAACGTCCAGCTCTGGGGCATCACGGGCGTGCAGAAGGAGGCCGTGCTCGCCGCGCGGCGCAGCCTGGTCACCGTCGAGGAGGTCGTCGACGGGCTGGAGCCCGTCCCCGGCCAGGTCGTACTGCCCGCCCGGGTGGTCACCGCGGTGGCCGAGGTCCCCGGCGGCGCCCGCCCGTCCTACGCCCACGGCTACTACGCCCGCGACAACGAGGCGTACCGCGCGTGGGACGCCGTCAGCCGCGACCGCGACGCCTTCGCGGAGTGGCTGCGCACCGACATCCACGGCGGCGCCCCCGCCACCCGCGAGGAGGAGCCGACATGGTGACCGCGACCGGCTACACCGCCGACGAGATCATGACCGTCACCGCGGCCCGCTCCCTCACCTCCGACACCGCCTGCTTCGTCGGCATCGGCCTGCCCAGCACCGCCGCCAACCTCGCCCGCCGCACGCACGCCCCCGGGCTGTGGATGGTCTACGAGTCCGGCACCCTCGGCGCCGAGCCCGACACCCTCCCGCTGTCCATCGGCGACGGCGTGCTCGCCGAGACCGCCGACGCCGTCGTGTCGGTCCCCGAGGTGTTCAACTACTGGCTGCAGCCCGGCCGCATCGACGTCGGGTTCCTCGGCGCCGCCCAGATCGACCGGTACGCCAACATCAACACCACCGTGGTCGGCGACTACACCGACCCCGAGGTCCGGTTGCCCGGGGCCGGCGGCGCGCCCGAGATCGCCGCGTCCTGCGGCGAGGTCGTCGTCATCGTCCGGCAGAGCCGGCGCACCTTCGTGGAGTCCGTCGACTTCGTGACCTCGGTCGGGCACGCCGGCGGGCCGGGCGGGCGCGAGCGCCTGGGCCTGCGCGGCCGCGGCCCCACCCGGGTCATCACCGACCTCGGCGTCCTCGAACCCGACCCCGCCACCCGCGAGCTGACCCTGGTCAGCGTCCACCCCGGCACCTCGCTGGACGACGTGCGCGCGGCCACCGGCTGGGACCTCGCCGCGGCGCCCGACCTGCGCACCACCGAGCCCCCCACCGACGGGGAACTCGCGGTACTACGCTCGCTGACGGGCCGGTAGACCCCCCACCTGGCCCCCCTCGACGGAGGACACCATGACCGACGTGTACGTGCTGGACGCGGTCCGCACCCCCTTCGGCCGCTACGGCGGCGAACTCTCCGGCGTCCGCCCCGACGACCTCGCCGCGCACACCCTGCGCGCGCTCGTGGACCGCTCCCCCGACCTCGACCCCGCGCGCATCGACGACGTCTACCTGGGCGACGCCAACGGCGCCGGCGAGGACAACCGCGACGTCGCCCGCATGGCGGTGCTCCTGGCCGGGCTGCCCACCTCGGTGCCCGGCGCCACCGTCAACCGGCTGTGCGGGTCGGGCCTGGAGGCGGTGATCGCCGCCAACCGCGCCGTGGCCGTGGGCGACGGGTCGCTGATGGTGGCGGGCGGCGTGGAGTCGATGAGCCGCGCCCCCTGGGTGCTGCCCAAGCCCGCCAAGGGCTTCCCCGCCGGCCCCGAGACCCTGCACTCCACCACGCTCGGCTGGCGCATGGTCAACCCGCGCATGCCCGCGGAGTGGACGGCGTCGCTGGGCGAGTGCACCGAGCAGGTCGCCGACCTGTACGGCATCGACCGGGCCGCCCAGGACGCGTTCGCCCTGCGCAGCCACGCCAACGCCGCCGCCGCCTGGGAGAAGGGCGTCTTCGACGCCGAGGTGGTGCCGGTGCCGGGGGTCGACCTGGCCCGCGACGAGAGCATCCGGAAGACCTCGGCCGAGAAGCTCGCCGCGCTCAAGCCGGCGTTCCGGCCGGACGGCACCATCACCGCGGGCAACGCGTCGCCGCTCAACGACGGCGCCGCGGCGCTGCTCATCGGCGACGCCGAGGGCGCCCGCGCGGCCGGCCGCGAGCCGCTGGCCCGCATCGTCAGCCGGGGCGCGGCCGCCGTCGACCCGCACCGGTTCGGCATCGGCCCGGTGGCGGCGGCCGAGACCGCGCTGCGCCGCGCCGGGATCGGCTGGGGCGACCTGGCCGCGGTCGAGCTGAACGAGGCGTTCGCCGCCCAGTCCCTCGCCTGCCTGAAGCTGTGGCCGGAGCTCGACCCGGCCATCGTCAACCCCAACGGCGGCGCCATCGCCATCGGCCACCCGCTGGGCGCCTCCGGCGCCCGCGTCCTCGGCTCGCTCGCCCACGAGCTGCGCCGCCGGGGCGGCGGCTGGGGGCTCGCCGCCATCTGTATCGGCGTGGGCCAGGGCCTCGCCGTCGTCCTGCACGCCTGAGAGGACCAGCGCATGACCTCCCACGACCCCGCCGCCCCCGCGTGGACGGACGCGCCGGGCTACCGGCGCGACCACGGCGTCCACCCCCCGCTGGACTACCCGGGCTACCGCAGCACGGCGCTGCGGCACCCGTCGCGGCGGCTGCGCCTGCTGCCGCACTCGCTCACCGAGGTCACCGGCCCCATGCTGGGCGAGGACCGCCTCGGCGCCCTCGACAACGACCTCACCCGCCAGCACGACGGCGAGCCGCAGGGCCAGCGGATCATCGTGCACGGCCGGCTGCTCGACGGCGACGGCCGGCCCGTGCCGCACAGCCTGGTCGAGATCTGGCAGGCCAACGCCGGCGGCCGCTACCGGCACACCGGCGACAACTGGCCGTGCCCGCTCGACCCGAACTTCACCGGTGTGGGCCGCACCCTCACCGACGCCGAGGGCCGGTACCGGTTCACCACGGTCCGCCCCGGCGCGTACCCGTGGCGCAACCACGACAACGCCTGGCGGCCCGCGCACATCCACTTCTCGCTGTTCGGGCGGGCGTTCACCCAGCGGCTGGTCACCCAGATGTACTTCCCGGACGACCCGCTGTTCTTCCAGGACCCGATGTGGAACTCGATCCCCGACGAGGCCGCCCGGCAGCGGCTGGTCGCGCGGTTCGACTACGCCAACACCGCCCCCGAGTGGGCGCTGGCCTACGAGTGGGACATCGTGCTGCGCGGCCGCGAGGCCACCCTCTTCGAGACGGAAGCGGACGACGACTGATGCCCGGCACCACCCCCTCCCAGACCGTCGGCCCATACCTGCACATCGGCCTGCCCTGGCCCGACGGCCCGTTCGCGCTGGCCGAGGGCGCCCCCGGCGGGATCTGGCTGCGCGGCGTCCTCTACGACGGCGCGGGCGCCCCGGTCCCGGACGGGCTCATCGAGACCTGGCAGGCCGACCCCGACGGCCGGTTCGACCACCCCGACGACCCGCGCGGCGCGGTGGCCTACCCGGGGCTGCGCGCGTTCGGCCGCTGCCCCACCGGGCCCGACGGCTCCTGGGGCGTGTACACGCTCAAGCCCGGCCCGGTGCCGGGCCCCGGCGGGGTGCCGCAGGCGCCGCACATCGACGTCTCGGTGTTCGCCCGGGGGATGCTGCACCGCACGGTCACCCGGGTGTACTTCCCCGACGAGCCCGACGCCAACGCCGCCGACCCGGTGCTGTCGGCGATCGAGGACCCCGCCGCCCGCGCCACACTCGTCGCCCGCCCCGCACCCGACGGCTACCGCTTCGACATCCGGTTGCAGGGGAACGACGAGACGGTGTTCTTCGACGTCTGAGGCCGGACGTCGCACAGGAGGGGCGGACGAGGTGACGGGGTTGTTCGACGGTGTGTTCGCGCGCGGCGGGGCCGCGGCGGAGGTGGACGGGGCGGCCTGGCTGCGGGCTTTGCTGGACGCCGAGGCGGCGCTGGCGCGCGCCCACGCGCGGGCGGGGCTGATCCCGGCGGCGCACGCCGAGGCGGTGGCGCGCGCGTGCGTGCCCGAGCGGGTCGACGCGGCGGCCGTCGCCGCGGCCGCCGCCGACGGCGGCAACCCGGTGATCCCGCTGGTGCGGGAGCTGACCCGGGCCGTGGACGGCGACGCCGCGCGGTCGGTGCACCAGGGCGCGACCAGCCAGGACATCATGGACACCGCGGCCATGCTGGTGGCGCGGCGGGCGGGCGCGGTCGTCCGCGCCGACGCCGCCGCAGCGGGTGACGCGCTCGCCGACCTGGCGCAGGCGCACCGGACGACCCCCATGGCCGGGCGCACCCTGCTCCAGCAGGCACTGCCGATCACGTTCGGGCTGGCCGCCGCCGGGTGGCTGAGCGGGCTGGACGCCGCCGCCGCGCGGCTGGGCGAGGTGCTGGACCACCGGGTCGCCGCCCAGCTCGGCGGCGCCGCGGGCACACTGGCGTCGCTGGGCGACGACGGCCCCCGGGTGGCGGCCGCGTTCGCCGCCGAGACCGGGCTGCCCGAGGCCCCGCTGCCCTGGCACACCGACCGGGGCCGCGTCGCGGAGCTGGCCGGCGCGCTGGCCCAGGTGTGCGGGGCCGTCGGCAAGGCGGCGGGCGACATCGTGCTGCTCGCCCAGACCGAGGTCGGCGAGGTGGTGGAGGACGGCGGGGCCGGGGTCGGCGGGTCGTCCACGCTGCCGCACAAGCGCAACCCGGTGGCGGCGGTGTCGGCGGCGGCGTGCGCGCACCGCGCCCCCGGCCTGGCGGCCACCCTGTTCGCCGCCCAGGTGCAGCAGCACCAGCGGGCGGCGGGCGCCTGGCACGCCGAGTGGCCGGCGCTGAGCGACCTGCTCGCCACGACCGGGTCGGCCGTGGCGTGGCTGCGCGCCTCGGTGGAGCGGCTGCGGGTCGACCCCGGCCGGATGCGCGCCAACCTCGACCTGACGGGCGGGTTCCCGCTCGCCGAGCGCGTCACCGCCGACCTCGCCGGCGAGCTGGGCCGGCTGGCGGCCCACGACCTGGTCTCGGCGGCCTGCGCCGAGGCGGCCGAGGGCGGCCGCGACCTGGCCGGGGTGCTCACCGAGCGCCTGGCGGGCCGGCGTTCCGGCTCCCGGGTCGCGGAGCTGCTCGACCCGGAGGGCTACCTGGGCCAGGCCGCCGCCTTCACCGACCGGGCGGTGCGGGCCCACCGCGAGCGGGCGGCCGGCGCCCGCTGACCGCCCCGCCGCGCCCGGGGCACCCATGACGCTTTCACGGAGGAGGAGCAGGTGAGCATCGACGTCCACCACGTCGTCGACGGCCCCGAGGGGGCACCCGTGGTGGTGCTGTCCGGGTCGCTGGGCAGCACCCTGGAGGTGTGGGAGCCGCAGGCCGCGGCGCTGTCCGACGAGTTCCGGGTCGTCCGCTACGACACCCGCGGGCACGGGTCCTCCCCTGCCCCCGACGGGCCCTATACGATCGCCGACCTCGGCGGCGACCTGCTCCGGCTGCTCGACCGGCTGGGGGTGGAGCGGGCGCACGTCGCCGGGATGTCCCTCGGCGGGATGACCGCGATGTGGCTGGCCGCCCACGCCCCCGAGCGGGTCGACCGGATCGCCCTGCTGTGCACGTCGGCGCTGCTGGGCCCGGCCCGGATGTGGGCCGACCGCGCGGCGGCGGTGCGCGCCGAGGGGTTCGCGCCCGTCACCGCCGGGCTGCCCGACCGCTGGTTCACGCCCGGTTACGCCGAGCGGCACCCCGACGTCGTCGCGCGGATGCGGGAGATGATGGCGGGCGGGTCGCCCGAGGGGTACGCGGCCTGCTGCGACGCCATCCGCGGCATGGACCTCCGCGCCGACCTGGGGCGCATCGCGGCGCCGGCCCTGGTGGTCGCCGGTCGGCAGGACCCGGCCACCCCGCCCGACCACGCCGAGGCGATCGCCGCCGGGATCGGCGGCGCCCGGCTGCACGTGCTGGACGGCGCCGCGCACCTGGCGAGCTGGGAGCGCGCAGGTGCGGTCAACGAGCTGCTGCGCGGCCACTTCGGCGCGGTCCGCCACGAGGCCGGGACGGCCGTCCGCCGCGAGGTGCTCGGCGACACCCACGTCGACCGGGCCGCCGCGGCCGCCACCCCCTTCACCGAGCCGTTCCAGGACCTCATCACCCGCTACGCGTGGGGCGAGGTCTGGACCCGCCCCGGCCTGGACCGCCGGACCCGCAGCTGCATGGTGCTCACCGCCCTGGTCGCCAAGGGGCACTGGGACGAGCTGGCCATGCACGTGCGGGCGGCCGTGCGCAACGGGCTGAGCGCCGGGGAGATCCGCGAGGTCTTCCTGCAGGCCGCGATCTACTGCGGCGTCCCCGCCGCGAACAAGGCGTTCGGCATCGCCCAGCGCGTGCTGACCGAACTGGAGGACTGAGTTGCGTACCGCCATCGGCATCATCGGGGCCGGCCCCGCGGGGCTGTTCCTGTCGCACCTGCTGCACCGGCGGGGCATCGCCTCCGTCGTGCTGGAGCGGCGCGACCGGGACTACTGCGAGCGGCGGCAGCGGGCGGGCGTGGTCGAGCACGGCGTGGCCGAGGCGCTGCGCGCGTCCGGCGCGGGCGCCCGGATGGACCGCGACGGGTTCGTACACGACGGCATCGAGCTGCGCCACGGCGGGCGCGGGCACCGCGTCGACTTCCCCGGGCTGACAGGGCGCAACGTGCTGATCTACGCGCAGACCGAGATCGTCAAGGACCTCATCGCGCGGCGGCTGGCCGACGGCGGCGAGGTGCTGTTCGAGGCCGAGGCCACCGCCATCGAGGACATCGGCACCGACCGGCCCCGGGTGCGGTTCACCCGGGGCGGCGCCGAGGAGGTCCTGGAGTGCGACTACGTGGTGGCCTGCGACGGCTTCCACGGCATCGGCCGGGCCTCCCTGCCCGCCGACGTGGTGCGCACGTTCGAGAAGGTCTACCCGTTCTCCTGGCTGGGCATCCTGGCCGACGCCGCCCCCTCCGGCGACGAACTGGTCTACGTCCACTCCCCGCGCGGGTTCGCCCTGCACAGCATGCGCTCGGAGCGGGTGAGCCGGCACTACCTCCAGGTGCCCAACGGCACCGACACCGCCGACTGGCCGGACGAGCGGATCTGGGCGGAGCTGGAGGCCCGGTCCGCCCGCCCGGGGTGGACGCTGAACCGGGGGCCCATCACCGACAAGGGCATCACCCCGATGCGCAGCTTCGTGACCGAGCCCATGCGCCACGGGTCGCTGTTCCTGGCCGGGGACGCCGCGCACATCGTGCCGCCCACCGGCGCCAAGGGCCTCAACCTCGCCATGCACGACGTCATGCTGCTCGCCGACGCCCTCGGACAGTGGGCGGACGACGGGGACACCGCGGGCCTGGACGCCTACTCGGCGACGGCGCTGCGGCGGGTCTGGCGGGCCGAGCACTTCTCCTACTGGATGACGACCCTGCTGCACACCGACCCCGAGGGCACGGAGTTCGACCGGCGGCTCCAGGTGGCGCACCTGGAGCACATCGCCGCGTCGGAGGCGGCGTCGCGGCACCTGGCGGAGAACTACACCGGGCTGCCCCGGGTCTGAGCGCGGGGGCGGGATCGCACCGACTGACCAACGGGTCAGCCGCCGTTGCGATCCCCGCCGCCACCAAGTGGTCCCTGCCCGGGGCGTTGCGATTTTCGCGACGCCCCTGGTACGGTCGCCAACCGTGGACGACCGGATGGAGGGCCTGCGCGCGCGGGTGCGGGAGGTGATCCGCCGGACCGGGCGGTCCCAGCAGGCGTTCGCGCGCGCCCTGGGCCTGGAGCCGTCGAAGCTCTCCAAGTCGCTCACCGGCACCCGGCGCTTCCGCGCCGAAGAGCTCATCGCCATCGCCGACACCGCCGACGTGACCGTCAACTGGCTGCTCAACGGACACGACGACGCGGCGACGGTGGTGGCGTCGCCCGCGCCGCGGCGGCGCGCCGCCGACCCGCCCGCCGCCCGCACCCCGGCGGCGCGCGACCGCCGCCGCCAGATCGTCGACGCCGCGTGGCGGCTCATCGCCGAGCGGGGCTACCACGCGGTGCGCACCGCCGACATCGCCCGCGCCTGCGGCACCTCCAGTGCGACCATCCACTACCACTTCCCGGCGCTGGCCGACCTGCTGGACGAGGCCCTGCGCTGGTCGGTGAAGCAGGCGTTCGACCGCCAGGTCGCGGCCCTGCACGGGGTGGCCGACGCGCGCGAGCGGCTGTACCGGCTCATCGACCTCCAGCTCCCCACTCCGGGGCACCTGCGCCGCGAGTGGTCGATCTGGCTCCAGGTCTGGACCGAGTCCAGCCTGGACCCGCGGGTGCGCGCCCTGCACTCCGACGCCTACCAGCGCTGGCACGACACCATCCGGCGGACCCTGCGCGAGGGGATCGCCGACGGCGTGTTCCGCGACCAGGACCCCGAGGCCGCGACCGTGGTGCTCACCGCCCTGGTCGACGGCCTGGGCATCCAGGTGCTCACCGGCCGCCCCGGCCGCACCGCCGAGACGATGCGCGCGGTCCTGCGCGCGCACGTCGCCACCCGGATCGAACGAGAGGACGGGACGTGAACGAGACCCTGAACACCGAGGTGGTGCTGACCGCCGCGCTCACCGGGGCGGGCGACACCGTCCGCCGCAGCGAGCACGTCCCCGTCACCCCCGCCCAGATCGCCGCATCGGCGCTGGAGGCCGCCGAGGCCGGGGCGAGCGCCGTGCACATCCACGTCCGCGACCCCGAGACCGGCGCCCCCTCCCGCGACCCCGCCCTGTACCGGGAGGTGGTCGAGCGCATCCGCGAGACCGGGGTGGACATCGTCATCAACCTGACCGCCGGCATGGGCGGCGACCTGGAGATCGGCGCCGAGGACCCGCTGGCGTTCGGCCCGGCCACCGACCTGGTGAACGGGCTCGACCGGCTCCCGCACGTCGAGGACCTGCTGCCGGAGATCTGCACGCTCGACTGCGGCAGCCTCAACTTCGGCGACGGCGGCATGGTCTACGTGTCGACGCCCGACATGCTGCGCGCGGGCGCCCGGCGCATCCGGGAGCTGGGCGTGCGCCCGGAGCTGGAGGTGTTCGACACCGGGCACCTGTGGTTCGCCCGGCAGATGTACGCCGAAGGGCTGATCGACGACCCCGCCGTGGTGCAGCTGTGCACGGGCATCCCCTACGGCGCCCCGGCCGACCCGGGCGTGCTGCAGTCCATGGTGCGGCTGCTGCCGCCGGGCGCGCAGTGGGCGAGCTTCGCCATCGGCCGCATGCAGATGCCGTGGGTGGCCCAGTCGGTGCTGCTCGGCGGGCACGCCCGGGTGGGGCTGGAGGACAACCTCTACCTCAGCCGCGGGGTGAAGGCCACCAACGGGCAGCTGGTGGAGAAGGCGGTGCGGATCATCGAGCTGCTGGGCGCCCGCGTGGTGTCCCCGGCCGAGACCCGCGTCAAGCTCGGCCTGCGCGGTGCCCGGTGACGGGCGCGCGGGACGGCGCGGAAGGCGCGGCGGGGTACGGGCCGGCGGTCGACCCGCGCGCTGTGCGCACGGTGGCGTGCGTCGGCGCGGGGGTGATCGGCGGCGGCTGGGCCGCGCACTACCTGGCCCGGGGCTACCGGGTGACCGCGTGGGACCCGGCGCCCGGCGCCGAGGAGCGGCTGCGGGCCGTGGTCGACGCCGCGTGGCCGGCCCTGGAGCGGCTGGGGCTGGCCGAGGGCGCCTCGCGCGACCGGCTGGACTTCGCCCCGTCGCTGGCCGCGGCGGTCTCCGGCGCCGACGTGGTGCAGGAGAGCGCGCCGGAGCGGCTGGAGCTGAAGCGGGCACTGCTGGCCGAGATCGACGCGGCGGCGCCGCCGCACGTGGTGGTCTGCTCCTCCACGTCGGGCTACGGCATGTCGGAGATGCAGGGCGACGCGGCGGTGCCGGGCCGGCTGGTCGTGGGCCACCCCTTCAACCCGCCCTACCTGGTGCCGCTGGTGGAGGTCGCCGGGGGCGAGGCCACCGAGCCGTGGGCGGTGGCGTGGGCGGCGGAGTTCTACCGCGCGGCGGGCAAGGCCGTGATCACGCTCGACCGGGAGCTGCCGGGGTTCGTGGGCAACCGGATCCAGGAGGCGGCGTGGCGCGAGGCGCTGCACATGGTGGCCAACGGGGAGGCGACCGTCGAGCAGATCGACCTCGCCATGACCGCCGGGCCGGGGCTGCGCTGGGCGTTCCACGGGCCGTGCCTGACCTTCCACCTGGCGGGCGGCGAGGGCGGCATGGCGCACATGCTCGACCACTTCGGGCCGTCCCTGGAGGCGCCGTGGACCCGGTTGGCGGCCCCCGAGCTGACCCCCGAGCTGCGCGCGGCCATGGTCGAGGGCACGGCCGCGGCGGCGGCCGGGCGCCCGGTGGCCGAGCTGGTGGCCCAGCGCGACCGGCGGCTGATCGCGGTCATGCGCGCCCTGGCCGAGGTCGAGGCAGAGGAGGCCCGGGAGGCCGCTGCGGCGGACGCCGCGGCGGCGCCGGGCGCGGGCGGCGGGGCCGCGCGGTGAGCGGTTCCGCGCCCGCGCCGCCGGAGCACGCCTACCGGGTCCGGCCGGAGTGGATCGACTACAACGGGCACCTCAGCGAGGCGTACTACGTGCTGCTGTTCGGCTACGCCACGGACGCGCTGATGGACCTGGTGGGCCTGGACGCCGCGTACCGCGCGCGCACGGGGTGCTCGCTGTACACGGTCGAGGCGCACGTGCGCTACCTGCGCGAGGTCGGGCCGGACAGCGAGGTCCGGGTGGCCACCCGGGTGGTGTCGGCCGGGGCCCGCAAGGTGCGGCTCTGCCACGAGATGCGCCTGGACGGCGAGCTGCGCGCCACCGAGGAGCTGCTGGCGGTGCACGTCGACGGCGCGGCGGGCCGGGCCGCCCCCTTCCCCCCGGCGGCGGCCGCCCGGCTGGCCGACCTGGCCGCCGGTTCCGGCGGGCCGCCCGACTACGCGGGCCGGTCGATCGGCTAGCCCGCCCCGGAACGCCCCCGCGCCCGACCGTCCACGGGCGCGGGGGCCGCGCCTTTCCCGGCGCCTTTTCCAGACGGAACCAGGGATGGGTACGGCGAAAAAGGGCGGGGAATTCGCGGGGGTCCGCTTACCCGGCGCGGGCGGAAAGAATACAATCCGGAGCAACATGCGGACTTCCCCACCTTCGCAGAGGACGGCCATGTCGCGTCCCACGTCACCCTCATTCATGAAAAAAGCGGGCGAAAGGTACCAACCGCCCCCGAACATCGACATGACGAAGCCGAGTATCGCCCGCGTCTATTCATACCTGCTCGGCGGAAAAGATCATTTCGAGGTCGACCGCGAGATGGCGAACTACGCCGAGAACGCCGTTCCCGGCGTCACCGATCTCGCCCTGGGCAACCGCGCGTTCGTCCAGCGGGCGGTGCGCCACCTCGCCGAGACCACGGGCCTGCGCCAGTTCCTCGACATCGGCTCGGGGCTGCCCAGCGACGGCAACGTGCACGAGATCGCGCACCAGGCCGCGCCCGACTGCCGCGTCGTCTACGTCGACAACGACCCCATGGTGCTCGCCCACGCGCGCGCCCTGCTCGCCGACGACCGCACCACGGTCGTGGTCACCGCCGACCTCAACCAGCCGGCGGACATCCTCACCCAGGCCGAGCGCAGCGGGATCATCGACTTCGGCCGACCGGTCGGGCTCATCCTCGGCGGCATCCTGCACCACCTGCACGACCACGAGGACCCCGGCCGGCTCACCCGCGAGCTGTGCGGCGCGCTCGCCCCCGGCAGCCACGTCGCCATCAGCCACTTCCACCGACCCGATCCGGCGGCACACCCCCGCGACGCCGAGCACGCCCGGCGCCTGCAGAAGGCGTTCCTCGACAAGCTCAGCACCGGACTGTGGCGGTCCACCGAGGAGATCCGCGCCTACTTCGGCGATTGGGAACTCCTCCCGCCCGGCCTGGTCCCCCTGAACGAGTGGCACCCCCTGCCGCGCGGCGACGACCGCCCCGGCGCCTACCTGATGCCCAACCGCAACCGGCGCATCATCGTCGGCGGGGTCGCCCGCAGGCCGTGACCCACCTCGGGCGGGCGCGCGGTCGGGCGCGTCACGCCACGGCCCCGGCCAGGGCCACGATCACCGGGCCCATCAGCGGCAGCAGCACGTTGGAGACCGCGTAGGTGATGGTGTAGGAGATCATCGGCACGCTGTTGCCGGCCGTCGACACCACCTGGCTGATGGCGGGTGTACTGCACTGCTGGCCGGCCACGGCCCCCACCAGCAGCGGCGGCTCGATCCGCAGCAGGTACCGGCCGATCAGCAGCGAGGCGGTCGCCGGCACCAGCGTCGTCAGCACGGCCGCCACCGGCAGCACGATCCCGTACCGCTCCAGCAGGACCAGCGCCTGCGGGCCGGCCGCCAGCCCCGTCGCGGCGATGAACGTCGCCAGACCGAGGTCCTTCATCACCGACGCCGCCACCGGGTGGAACGACCCGAACGTGGGGCGGCGGGCGCGCAGGAACCCGAACACCAGCCCCGACAGCAGCGCGCCGCCACCCGTGCCCAGGGTCAGCTCCGCGCCGCCCACCGGCAGGACCACCTGGCCGATGAGGATGCCGATGACCAGGCCCAGCCCGAGGTAGACGAAGTCGGTGCGCTCGGGCGCGGCCATCCGGTAGCCCAGCGCCCACTGCGCGGCGTCGACGTCGCTGGGCGCGCCGACGACCGTGAGCACGTCGCCGGTCTGCAACCGGGTCCGGGGCAGCGCCGGGATCTCCCGCTCGGTGCGCGTCACCCGCTGCACGAACACCGCCTCGCGCAGGCCGGGACCGAGCAGCCCGGAGATCCGGCCGAGCGGCAGGTGGTTCACCGCGCGGTGGGTGAGGACGATGTCGCGCGACTCCACCACCACGTCGGGTTCGACCGCCTGCTCCGGGCCCACGACGCCGTCGGCGCCCACCAGGGCGGCCCGGCGGCCGACGAGCACCACCAGGTCACCGGAGCGCAGCCGGGTGCCGGCGTCGCCTTGGAGGGTCTGGTCGCCGCGCCGGACCTGTTCGACGGTGGCGCGGTCGGGCAGCGCCGCCTCCACCTCGCCCACGGTCCGCCCGTCGGCCGCCTCGACCCGGTAGGCGCGGCCCACCAGGTCGGGCAGCGCCGACGCCTGGCCGGGGCCGTGCTCGTGGCCGCCGCTGAGGCGCTGCCACAGGCGGGCGGACTCCTCGCGCAGGTCGAACCGCATCAGCAGCGGGGCGAGCTGGCTGGTCAGCAGCACGATCGTGATCAGCCCGCACAGGTAGCTGATGGTGTAGGCGGTGGCGACGTTGGACTGGAGTTCGGTGGTGCGCTCGTCGGACAGCCCGAGGCGGCCGATGGCCTCTGACGCGGTGCCGAGGGCGGCCGACTCGGTGGCGCCGCCCGCCATCAGCCCGGCGGCGGTGCCCTGGTCGAACCGCAGGACGGCGGTGAAGGCGAGGACGACGGCGAGCACGGTGACGATCTCGATGACCGGGAAGCCGAGGTAGCGCAGGCCCTTGCGGTTGAGGTTGGCGAAGAACTGCGGCCCGCTGCTGAACCCCAGGGCGAAGATGAACAGGGCGAACGCCAGGTTCTTCACCCCGTCGTCCAGCCGGGCGCCGGTGAGGTGGCCGATGACCAGGGCGGTGATGAGCGTGCCGCAGATGCCGCCCAACCGGATCGGGCCGAACGGGACGCGGCCGAACGCGTAGCCGATCGCCAGCGACGCGAACAGCGCGATCTCCGGTGTGCCCCGGAACAGCTCACTCAGCCAGGACCACACGCCGGCCTCCCCTCGTGGCGGCCCGCGCCCACGGCGGACGCGGCGGACGCGGCGGCCTCAGCGGGGACGGCGGGGACGCCCCGGCCGGTCGGCCCGGGGCTCGGGGCGCGGCCGGTCACCGGCGGCCGGTCTCGGCCCGGTACCGGGTCAGGTAGTAGTCGCCGATCTCGGTCAGGGCGCGGCCGATGCGCTCGTAGGCGTCGTGGGTCAGGTTGGCCATCGACACCCGGACCGACCACTCCGGGCCGTCGAACCCGCCGCCGTTCAGCAGCACGACGGAGTCGTCGGCCGCCAGCCGGAACACCGGGTCGACGGGTTCGAAGGTGGCGCGCAGCCACGCCGCGAACTCCGGCCCCCACTGGCGCTCGGCCCATTCGAGCAGGTCCAGTTCGACGTAGTAGCCGGCCTGGAGCGGGTTCTCCGGCGGGTCGACCGCCGCGCCGTCGGCGAGGGCGCGCAGCCGGCGGGCGATGATCTCCCGCGTCGGCCCCCGGTACTCGCGGTCGTCCGACAGGCGGTCGAACAGGGCGAAGAGCGCCATCTGCGCCTGCTGCGGCGTGGACAGCCCGGCGGTGTGGTTGAGCGCGACCGCGCGGCTGTCGGCGACCATCCGGTCGATGAACCGCAGGGAGCCCGGGTCGAGGGTGATCGACCCGTAGCGGCGGCGCAGCGCCTCGGTGTCGTCGGCGCCGAGCCGGGCGATGCGCTCGTCGATGACGTTGTCCGGGTGCAGCGCGACCACGCCCAGGCGCCACCCGGTGGCGCCGAAGTACTTGGAGAACGAGTACACGCCGATGGTGTTGCGGGGGGCGGCGGCCAGCAGCGAGGTGAAGCCCTCCACGAAGGTGCCGTAGACGTCGTCGGTGACGATGATCAGATCGCGGTTGCGTTCGGCGGCGATGCGCGCGATGCGGTCGAGCGTGCGCCCGTCGAGCATGACCGACGGCGGGTTGCTCGGGTTGACCAGGCAGAGCAGGCGGATGGCCGGATCGGCGAGCCGGTCGATCTCGGCGTCGTCGTACTGCCAGGTGTGGAACCCGCGCACGGTGGTGCGCGACGCCCGGATGTGCGTGACGTCGAACGCGTAGCGCTCCAGCCCCGGGATCTCCAGGTAGGGGGTGAAGATGGGGGTCATGAGCGCGATGCGGTCGCCCCGGTGCAGCAGCCGGTTGGCCTGGAGCGAGTCGAACACGTAGCACATGGCGGCGGTGCCGCCCTCGGTGGCGAACAGGTCGTAGGGGCGGTCGGGGGCGGCGCCCGCGCACAGCGCGTCGACCAGGTAGTCGTGCACGATGCGCTCCATGTGCGGCAGCATCCGGTCGGGCACCGGGTAGTTGTCGCCGATGACGGCGTCCGCGAACTCGTGCACGAGGGCGTCGGCGTCGCCCTCCGGGACGCCGTCGAGCATCCGGCGCAGCAGGTCGGCGCCGGGTTCGCCGGCGTGGCCGTCGAGGAACACCCGCAGCCGCTCGGCGATGCCGTCGGCGCGCGGCATCCCGGCGACGGCCGGCCACTCGTCCCAGTCCCGCTTGCACTCCAGGACGGCGAACCGGCCGAGCAGGAAGAGCGCGTCGCGCGGCGGCGCCGCCGTCCAGTTGGGGTTGCCGCGCCCGGCGTTCAGCATCGCCAGCGCGTCCTTCTTCTTGTGGTCGCCGGCGAGCCGGATGAGCCGGCCCTTCAGCTCGAACGGGCTCAGCCGCTCCAACCGCCGCTGCTCCGCACGCGAGGTCTCGGCCTGGGTCATGGCGGTTCCTTCCGCAGGTGGCGCGCCGTCCACGCTACAGAGCGAACCGTATCGACCACTCCAAGCCACCACCCCCCACCGGCCAACAACACGCAACGCGCCGCGTCAGCCGAGCAGCTTCTTCTCCCGCGCCCACGACTCGAACCCGCCCTTGGCGAACGGCAGCCGCATCCCCGTGGTGTGCAGATCGTCGACCAGCACCGACGCGTTGGTGACGGTGCAGAGGGCGTCGGTGTGGCGGCGCCCGATCTCGTCCAGGACGGCGCGTGTCGTCACGCACTCGGCATCGCGGACGAGATCACCCAGGACGTCGAGACGGTCGGCCTTGGCCGAGTGCAGCAGCGGGGACGCGTCGAACAGGAGCCGCGCGGGTGGGGAGGTCACTCCTCGACTTCCTCCGTGAGTTCGTCGATGGAGACCTGGCCGCGCATCATCTCGACGGCGCGGGCCGGGGTGATGGAGTCGGCGTGCAGCGCGGCGACCACGGCGGAGGCGTAGCGCGGGGGGACGCGGACCTTCGACAGGTCCGGTTGCGGCTTCCACCCCACGGCGACCCGGAACTCGACGTCGGTGGGCGTGCGCGACCGCAGCCGCCGCGCCTCGTCGGCGGATACCGCGTCGGCGCGCCGGAGCTGGGTGACCGCCAGCCCCCACGAGACCCGGTAGGTCGCCGAGATGCGGACGAGCGACGAGCGGCGCGCCTCGGGGTCGCCGTCGTGGGCGGCCCGGCGCGCTTCGGCGGCGGGCAGCAGGAACTCGGCGGCGAACGCCTCGACGACCTTCTCACGGTCGTCGCGGGACGCGTGGACGCCGAGGTCGCTGGAGAACTCGTCGCCGAGCACCATGTGGCCGAGTTCGTGGGCCGCCGTACTGCGCCGCCGCCCCGGGGGGTGGTCCGATGCGACGACGGAGACCGCAACGTCACCGTCGACCAGGGAGGCGCCGTCCGATGGCAGCGCGACGGCGGCGACCGACTGTCCCGCGTCCTCGCACGCCTTCGCGACCGAGTCGATCGGGCCCCTCCCCAAGCCCAGTTCGTCGCGGAGCCACTGGGCGGCCTGGGCGGCCCCTCTGGCATCGGTCGCCTTGCCCGGGTAGCGGCGCGGGGGCTCCGGGTGGAGGAACCCCTCCGCCACCAGTTGGCGGACGTCCCGCAGCCACGCGGAGAGGACGGCGTCGGTGCGGTAGGCGTCGCGCGCCGCCCGGCTGTCGCCGACGTCCTCGGCGTCGGCGATGGCCGCCCTGCGGGAGACGACCTCCGGGGGCCGCGTCAGGAAGTGGGCTATGGGCAGGTCGAGCGCCCGGGCGAGCCGGGCGAGTTCGACCGCGTCGATACGGCGGTCGCCCTTCTCCAATTTGGAGATCATGCTGCGTTCCAAGCCGACCCGGTCCGCGAGCGCCTGCTGCGAGAACCCGGCGGCCGCCCTGCTCTCCCGCACGCGCTCGCCGATCAGCGTCCAGCTCAGCTCCGTCATGTGTGCGATGATCGCACAACGTCGGGCACGGGAACATGCTTTCCCGGCAAAGAACGCTCCCCTGGCAGCATGTGGCCGCGGTCGCGGAACGGACGCGCGGGCGGTCGGCGGAACCGCCGTACCCGTATCCGCCGGTCCGGGCGCGAGGGCTACGCCGAGCGGCGGAAGTAGGGGTTGGCGGTGGGGAGGAAGAGGAGGATGAGGGCGGCGAGGGCCAGGAGCGCGGGGGCGATGGTGCTGATGGCCGTGAAGGCCGTCATGCCCGCCCACGGGGGGCCGTCCATGGTGATGGTGGCCAGGTCGAGGAGGACCACCAGGGCGGCGATGCCGACGAGGACGAGGCGCGCCCAGTTGCGGCCCCGGCGGATCAGGACGGCGAGGACGACGCCCACGGCCGCGATCACCGCCGTGAAGGCGCCGGAGACGGCGGCCTGGCGGAGCCCCGCCTCGGGCCCGGCGGCCGCGCGCATCTCGTCCAGTCCCGTGGGGGCGATGACGAACATGCCCAGCGCCCAGGTCACCACGTCGACGGCGATCAGCGCGAGCAGCAGCAGGAACGCCGCCTCCACCACTCGGGGACGTCCGGCGCGCGCGGCGGTTGTGGTGGTCATCGGTCCCCTCCCGGGAGCGGTCGCGGCGGGGCGGGCCGCGTCGTTGGCCTGAACGGTGCGCCAGCCTACAGCAGAGCAACCGCTTTCCCGGCCCTCCGGGACGGAGCCGATGCCGTGCTGAGGGCGCGGCCGCCCGGGCGCCGCGCGGCGCCCGGGCGGCCGCGACGCACTCCATGGCCGCCGGGCCGCGTGCGACGGGGTCGGTCGCGGTTGACCGCCCCGGGGATCGGCGACGGTCGGTCGCGGTGGGTCGTGCCGAGGACGACAACGGGGATCGTTCGCGACGGACCGCTCCGGGAAAGGAACGGGGCCCGCTCTCGATGAGAGCGGGCCCCGGAGGCTGCTCCCGCGATTGGACTCGAACCAATAACCTGCCGGTTAACAGCCGGCTGCTCTGCCAATTGAGCTACGCGGGATGGTGCTCGCCGCCCAGGTCCTGTGGCCCCTGGCGACAGGAAATAGACTAGCGCATCCGCGGAGCTGCTCGGGCCAGCATCATCCGGCCCCTCGGGGGTAACGTCCTCGGGGACAGCACCGTCGACGCCGAGAGGGCACCATGCGCTACAAAATCACGTTCGTCGCCGGACTCGCCATCGGCTACGTGCTCGGGGCCAAGGCCGGCACGGCCCGCTACGAGCAGATCGCCCGCACCGCACGCCGCATCGCCGACAGCCCCACCGTGCAGGAGACCGCCGGGGTCGTGGGCGCCCAGGTGAGCAGCGCCGGCAAGGCCGTCTACGGCAAGGTGAGCGAGAAGATCCCCGTCTCCTCCGTCAAGGACTTCCTGTCCCGCCCCACCGAGGAGGAGAAGGCCGAGATGCAGAACGCCGGGCTCAACGGCACCGGTCCCTCCGGCCGCTCCTGACGCCCCCGTGCGCCTGCACCTGCGCCGGTCCGCGCTCCCCGACCCCGTCCGCGCCCGCCTGCGGCTGGTGCCGGGCGAGCGCGTCCTGGCCCACGCCGACGCCGTCGAGGGCACACTGGTCGCCACCACGCGCGCCCTGCACCTGCCCGACGGCCACGCCGCCCCCTGGGAGCGCATCGACCGCGCCCGCTGGTCCGACACCGGGCTGTCGTTCGTCGAGGAGGGCGTGGGGACGCGCGCGTTCGGCGTCGAGCGGCCCGGCCGGCTGGCCGAGACGGTCTACGAGCGGGTCACCGCCACCATCGTCGTCAGCCGCCACGTCCCGCTGACCGGCGACCCGGGCGGCCGCGGTCTGACCGTGGTCGCCCGGCGTCCGCCGGGCGGGTCCGACATCACCTGGCGGGTCCACGTGGACGAGGGCGTCGACCCCGACGATCCCCGCGTGGCCGACCACGCCGCCCGCGCCCTGGCCGCCCTGCGCGAGCAGACCGGGGTCTGAGCCCCGGGCCACCCGGCCCGGCCCACCCGGCCCGGCGCGGGTCCGGTGCTCGGATCCGGGGCCCGGCCCGCCGCCTGCGGGCGGGCTCCGCCGACCCCGGCCCCGCCCGCCCGTGCCCGTCCGGTGGCGCGGCCGTGCCGGGTGGGGCGGCGTCAGTCGCGGGGCAGGGCGCGGGCCAGGGCCTGGGCGAGGTGGAGGGCGGGGCGGCCGGTCTCCTGGGCGACCTGGGTGCGGCAGCTGAACCCGTCGGCGAGCACGAGCGTGTCGGGGTCGGCCGCGCGCACCGCGGGCAGCAGCACCCGCTCCCCCACCGCCCGCGACACCTCGTAGTGCCCCTTCTCGAACCCGAAGTTCCCCGCCAGCCCGCAGCACCCCGAGTCGAGCACGTCGGCGTCGATCCCGGCGCGCTCCATCAGCTCCCGGTCCGGGTCGAACCCGGTCACGGCGTGCTGGTGGCAGTGGACCTGGCCGATGGCGCGCGCCGCCACCTGCGGCGGCGCCCAGTCGGGGGCGTGGGAGCGCAGGAACCCGGCGAAGGTGTGCACCGACGCCGCGACGCGCTCGCTCGCCGCCCCGGGCAGCAGCTCGACCAGGTCGGTGCGGAGCGCGGCGGTGCAGCTCGGCTCCAGGCCGACGACGGGCACCCCCGCGACGACGTGCGGGGCCAGCGCGCGCACCGCGCGGCGCATCACCGCCCGCGCCACCCCGAGCTGCCCGGTGGACACCCAGGTCAGCCCGCAGCAGACCGGCCCCTTCGGCAGCTCGACGCGGAACCCCGCGTCCTCCAGGACCCGCACGGCCGCGACGGCCACCCCGGGTTCCAGCCGGTCGGAGAACGTGTCGGGCCACAGCACCACGCGCCCCCGCTCCCCCGGCGCGGGCCGGTGCCGGCGGAACCAGCGGGTGAAGGAGGTGCGCGGGAACGACGGGATCGACCGCTCCGGCGCGATCCCCGCCACCCGCTTGGCCAGCGCCGCCATCCCCGGCGCGCGCACCGCCCGGTCGACCTCGGCCGGGGCGAGCCCGGCCAGCCGCGCCCACACCGGCAGCCACCCCATGGAGTAGTGCGCCGCCGGGCGGAGCCGCCCCCGGTAGTGGTGGTGCAGGAACTCGGCCTTGTAGGCGGCCATGTCGACGTCGACCGGGCAGTCGCTGCGGCAGCCCTTGCACGACAGGCACAGGTCGAGGCCGTCGCGGACCTCCTCCGACCGCCACCCGTCGGTGATGACCTCCCCGTTGACCATCTCGAACAGCAGCCGCGCCCGCCCCCGCGTGGAGTGCTTCTCCTCCCGGGTGACCATGTAGCTGGGGCACATCACGCCCGGCCCGGAGTGGCGGCGGCACTTGCCGACGCCGGAGCAGCGGCGCAACGCGCGGGCGAAGTCGCCGCCGTCGCCGGGGTAGTCGAGGACGGTCAGCGGGGCGGACAGGGCGGCGGGCACGCGCAGGTCGGCGTCGAGCGGGCGCGGGTCGACGATGACGCCCGGGTTCATCAGGTTCTCCGGGTCCCACACCGCTTTGAACGCGGCGAACGCCGCGCGCAGCCGCGGCCCGTACATGCGCGGGAGCAGCTCCGAGCGGGCCTGGCCGTCGCCGTGCTCGCCGGAGACCGACCCGCCGTGGGCGGCGACGAGGTCGGCGGCCTCCTCCAGGAACGCGCGGTACCCGCGCCGGCCGGAGCCGCCGGTGAGGTCGAAGTCGATGCGGACGTGCAGGCAGCCCTCGCCGAAGTGGCCGTAGACCACGCCGTCGCGGCCGTGCCGGGCCATCAGCGCGTCGAACGCGCGCAGGTAGGAGCCCAACCGCTCGGGCGGGACGGCGGCGTCCTCCCACCCCGACCACGCCTCGGCGCCCGCGGGGGTGCGCGAGGCCAGCCCGGCGCCCTCCTCGCGGATGCGCCACAGGGCGCGGGTGTGCGCGGGGTCGGTGGCGACGACCGCGCCCAGCGGGCGGGCGGCGCCGCGCAGGCCGCGCAGCAGCGCGCGGCCGGCCTCGGCGGCGGCGTCCGGGTCGTCCCCGCCCATCTCGACCATGAGCCAGGCGCGGCCGTCGGGCAGCGCCACCCCCGACCGGGCGCCGGGGCGGTCGAGTCCGGCGACCAGCCGGTGGTTGAGGCCCTCGACGGTGAGGGGGCCGTGGCCGAGGAGTTCGGGGACCGCGTCGGCGGCGGCCGGGGCGTCGGGGTAGCCGAGGACGACGAGGGCGCGGGCGGGCGGCGCGGGCACCAGGCGGACGGTGGCGCCGAGGACGGTGACGCAGGTGCCCTCGGTGCCGACGAGCGCCCGGGCGACGTGGCCGCCCTTCTCCGGCAGCAGCCGGTCCAGGGCGTAGCCGGAGACGCGGCGGGCGAGGTCGGGCATCCCGGTGCGCAGGTCCGCGAGGTGGGCGTCGGTGAGGTCGCGCAGGGCGGCGTACACCCGGCCGTCGCGGGTGGGCAGGGCGGCGCGGCGGTCGAACTCGGCCCGGGGGGTGGCGCCGACGGCCATGCGGGTGCCGTCGGGCAGCAGGACGTCGAGCGACTCGACGTTGTCGGCGGTGGTCCCCCACGCCACCGAGTGCGACCCGCACGCGTTGTTGCCGATCATGCCGCCGAGGGTGCACCGGTTGTGGGTGGAGGGGTCCGGGCCGAACGTGAGGCCGTGCGGGGCGGCGGCCGCGCGCAGGTCGTCCAGGATGACGCCGGGCTGGACGCGGGCGGTGCGCGCGGCCGGGTCGACGTCCTCGATGGCCGTGAGGTGCCGGGACGTGTCGATGACCAGCCCCGGCCCGATGGCGTTGCCCGCGATGCTGGTTCCGGCGCCGCGCGGGGTGACGGGCACGCCGTGGGCGGCGCAGGCGGCGACGGCGGCGGCGACGTCGTCCACGGTGCGGGGGACGACCACCGCGAGGGGCACGTGCCGGTAGTTGGAGGCGTCGGCGGTGTAGAGGGCGCGGGTGCCCGCGTCGAAGGCGACCGTCCCGGCGACGCCGTCCCGCAGTGCGCGGCGGAAGGCGGGGAGGTCGACGTCGGCGGCGGTCCGGAGCGAGGAGTCGGCGGCCATCCCCCCAGCGTGGCCGCCGGAGGCGGCACCTGGCAACCACGCCACCCGCCGGGCGTGGGGGTGCAGGACCCGCCCCCCGGCAAGCGCGGGGGTGTGACGCCCACCACCCGACCCGGTCCTCGGCCGGCAGCGGGGGCCAGGCGCGGGAGTGCGGGACCTGTCACCCCTCAGGCGCGATGGTGCGGCCCGCATCCGGCAGGCACAGGAAAGTGGCGCCCGCCGCGCGACAGGCACGGTGTGGTACGGGGCCCGCCCCCGGCAGACGCGGGAGTGCGGTGTCCGGCGCGCGCGGCGGTACGGGATTAGCCGCCCGGCGGGTGCGGCGGTGCGGGGCCGCCCGCCGCCCGCATCGGTGGTGGAGCGCGATCGGCCGCGAGGCCGGAGCGTACGGCGGCCCGCCCCGGGTGGGCGGTGCCGTGCGAGGGCCCGGCTCCCGGTCCGGCCCGGCGGGCGCGCGCCGGGCCGGGTGTCCCGGCGGGCCGCACCGGGTGGTGGACCGGGCCGCACCGGCCGGTGATCGGGTCGCGGCATCGGGGCGGCCGGGCGGGGCTCTCCGACGCGCCGGGGGAACCTGACAGAAGGTGTCAGGTGCGGCGGGGATACTGCGGGCATGACGGTGAAGGACACGACGGCCGTGAGTTGGGCCGAGTTCGCCGCGGCGGAGCCCGCGTTCGCCGCGGCGGTGCGGGCGCGGTTCACCGCGGCCAAGCACCATGTACTGGCGACGCTGCGGGCGGACGGCGCGCCCCGGGTGAGCGGGACGGAGGTCGACTACCAGCGGGGCCACCTGCTGCTGGGGTCGATGCCGCAGGCCCGCAAGGCGCTCGACCTGCGGCGGGACGGCCGGTACGCGCTGCACGCGAGTACGGCCGACGAGACGCTGGCGGACGGTGACGCCAAGGTGTCGGGGGTGGCGGTGGAGGTGGTCGACCCCGACGAGATCGAGCGGCACCGGACCCCGGGCACGCCTCCGGGCCCGTTCCACCTGTTCCGCCTGCTGCTGACCGACGTGGTGCTCACGGTGGTGGACGGCGACCGGCTGGTCATCCGCCACTGGCGCCCCGGCGCGGGTCTCACGGAGACCTCCCGCACCTGATCCCGGGAGCGAGGCGGGGGCCGCGCACGGGCGCCGCCCCGGGAACCGTCCGGGCACCGGACCGGTGGTCGCCCCGCCCGGCCGACGCCCTCCGCGACCGGGTCGACGGCGCGAACGGCCCCCGGTCCCGCGTCCGCGCCCCGGCGAGGCGCGCGGCGCCCGGCTCGACGGGGTGCCGCCGCCGGTCAGGGGGTGAGGGCGGCGTCCATCGCGGTGACCAGGTCGCCCGACGGGTCCATGTCGAGGTTCCAGAGCATGAGGCCGGCCAGGCCGTTGTCGCGGACGTAGCGCCCCTTGAGGGCGATGGTCTCGGGGGTGTCGTAGCTCCACCACTCACCGCCGTCGTGCAGCCAGTAGGCGCCGTTCACGGGATCGAGGAAGCGGCGCCCCTCGCGGCGCTCCAGGTCGGCGTAGGCCTCGGTGCCGTCGCCGTAGCCGCCCTCGGCGGCGCCCTCGGCCGGGGCGAACCGGCCGAAGCCCTCGGGGCCGACCCCCGTCCAGCCGCGCCCGTACCCCGGGACCCCCACGACGAGCTTCTCCGGCGGCAGCCCCGCCGCCAGGTAGGCGCGCACGGTCGCGTCGACGCTGGCCGCCGCCGCGTCCGGGGCGCCCTCGGGCGCGTGCAGCTGGGCGTGGTGGCCGGTGGTGGTGCTCCACGACCCGGTGAGGTCGTAGCCCTGCACGGCCGCCGCGTCGACGTGGGCCCACAGCCCGGGTTCGAACCCGGCCGCCGCCTCGGCGTCGTTCGGCAGCGACACCGTCAGGGTGTAGGAGC
Source organism: Nocardiopsis trehalosi NBRC 14201 (assembly GCF_001552555.1). GTDB lineage: Bacteria > Actinomycetota > Actinomycetes > Streptosporangiales > Streptosporangiaceae > Nocardiopsis_B > Nocardiopsis_B trehalosi. The sequence goes on from NZ_BCRK01000019.1 coordinate 26,463, forward strand.
GCCCGGTCTCGGCCGCCAGGGCGTCGAGCCGGTCGCGGAACTCGGCGGCGAGCAGGGTGAGGTTGCGCAGGTCGTCGGGGTGCTCGGCGGTCCCCGGCCGCCCGCCCCCGCCCGGCCACTCCCAATCGAGGTCGATGCCGTCGAACACGCCCTCGGCCGCGCCCGGCCCGCCCTGCGGCTCGCCGTCGCGCACCGGCAGGTCGCCGCGCAGCCACAGGTCGACGCAGGACGCGGCGAACGCGGCCCGCGACTCGGGGGTGCGGGCGGCGCGGGAGAAGTGCGTCGACCAGTTCCACCCGCCGAGGGAGATGCTGGCGTGCAGGTCCGGGTGGCGTTCGCGCAGCGCGCGGAGCTGGTTGAGGCCGCCCGCGAGGGGCTGCTCGTAGGCGTCGGCCCGGCCGTCGACGCTGTCCTCGGCGGCGTAGCGCCGCTGGTACAGCTCCCACGCCTGGACGTCGCCGTCGGCGGGGATGCCGCACCGGCCGTCGGCGGTGACGTCGCCGAACGCCCACATGATCCGGGTGAGGCGGGCGGCGGCCCCGCTGCCGTCGACGTCGGCGAGGGTGTGGCCGCGATTGGCGATGTTCCAGTCGGCGAAATAGGCGAAGCGGTGCGGCGGCGCGGCGGGGGTGTCGGCGGCGGGGTCGGACAGCGCGACGAGGGCGCCGGCGGCGAGGGCGGCGATCGCCGCCGCCGCGCCGGCCCCCAGGGCCGCCCGGCGGACGCGCGCCCACCGCCGCTGTGCTGACATCACCCCGACCGTAGCGGCGGCGCCGCCGCCCGGGGGCGGGAGCGGGCGGACACGGCCACAACAGGCCGGACCGGCGCGGCGGGGAACCCCGGCCCGCGCCGGCGCGTTGGGACGGGCCCGGCGGTGCGGTGCGGCGGGGCCGATCCCGGGGGGCGCGGAGGGGCGCGGCGGACCGCGCGCCCCCCGGAGCCGGGAGCGCCCGGGTGCGGCCGGCCCCCGCTCGGTCGCGGGACGCCGTGCTGCGCCCGGGTCACTCCAGGAAGTCGCGGAGGGTGCGGGCGCGGGAGGGGTGGCGGAGTTTGGCGAGGGTCTTGGACTCGATCTGGCGGATGCGCTCGCGGGTCACCCCGAACTCGCGGCCGACCTCTTCGAGGGTGCGCGGGTGGCCGTCGGCCAGGCCGAAGCGGAGCCGGATGATGCGCCGCTCGCGGGCCGACAGGTCGCCCAGCAGCGCCACGAGGCGGTCCTGGAGCAGCACGAACGCCGCGGCCTCGACCGGGGCGATCGCGTCGGAGTCCTCGATGAAGTCGCCGAAGTCGGAGTCCTCCTCGCCGATGGGGGCCTGGAGCGACACGGGCTCCTGGGCGAGGCGCTGGATCTCGCGCACCCGGTCGTGGCCGAACCCCATCTCGCGCGAGAGCTCGGCCGGGGTGGGTTCGCGGCCGAGCTCCTGGTGCATCCGCCGCTGCACCCGCATGAGCTTGTTGATGGTCTCGACCATGTGCACCGGGATGCGGATGGTGCGGGCCTGGTCGGCGATGGCGCGGGTGATGGCTTGGCGGATCCACCAGGTGGCGTAGGTGGAGAACTTGAAGCCCTTGGTGTAGTCGAACTTCTCGACCGCGCGGATCAGCCCGAGGTTGCCCTCCTGCACCAGGTCGAGCAGGAGCATGCCGCGGCCGATGTAGCGCTTGGCGATGGACACCACGAGCCGCAGGTTGGACTCGATGAGCCGGCGCTTGGCGCGTTCGCCCTCGGCGACGAGGGCGCGCAGGTCGTCGGGTGCGGCCGCGCCGGGGCCGTCCGCCGGGGGGCCGGCGCGGAGCTTCTGCGCGGCGTACAGCCCGACCTCGATGGATTTGGCGAGTTCCACTTCGTCTTCTGCCGAGAGCAGCGGCACGCGGCCGATCTCGCGCAGGTAGATGCGTACCAGGTCGCCGGTCGGCGCCCTGTGCCCGGGGTCGTCCAGGGCGGGCGCCGGCTCGTCGGCTGACGGGTCGACGACGTCGACGCCCTGCTGCGCCAGGCCGCGGACGACCTGGTCCAGCGATTCGGGAGGGGCGTCGAGGCGGTCCAGGGCGGAGGCGACCTCGGTGAGGGTCACCGGTCCGCCGGACGTGTCGGCCGCGACCAGGTGCGCCACCTGCCGGATGGGAGGTGTGTCGCCGGGCAGCACCGTGAGAGCCACCCCTCCAGTGTGCCCGCTCACCCCCCGGAAGGGAGGGGCCTACTTTTGTCACCTCGGTGCTACGTGGCCCCCGCCGCGCGCTCGCGCATCAGGCGTCGCTGCTGCTCAAGGGCCATGAGGTCGGCGAAGACGCGCTGGTACTCGTCGGCGTCGGCGGCGGGGTCGAGCCGCCCGAGCCGGGATTTGAGGTTTGCGACCTGCCGATTGATGGAATGCACGCGGATCGTGCCGAGGATCTCGCGGGCCTGGAACTCGTCCAGCTCGCCGTAGACCTCGATGGGCTCGACCGCGAGGCGGGTGACGAACGCCCGCTGGGCGTCGTTGGGGGCGGCCGCGCGCAGGGCCGCCGCCCACGACGCGGAGTCGCCGGCCGCGCCCACCCCGCCGAGTTCGCGGACCAGGCCGTGCACGGCCCGGTGCTGGGGCACGGTGAACGACTCCTCGGTGAGGTCGTCGAAGTCGGCCGCCAGCCCGGGGTGCTGCACCGCGATCTTGAGCGCCTGGCGTTCGCGCTGGAGCGAGGGGTCGCGCAGGTCGTAGGGCGCGGAGTCGGCGGCGCCGGGCGGGGCCGGGGGCGCGGGGCGGCGCGGCGCGGTGCCGCCGCGCCGGGCGGCGCCGAGGTGCTGGGCGACCCGGCGCTGCACGAAGCCTTCGTCCATGATGCCGAGCCAGCGGTCGAGGTTGACCGCGTAGAGCTTGCGCACCCCCTCGTTGCGGATGCTGGCGACGATCTCGGCGGCGGCGTCGAGCCCGGCCATGCGCCCCTCGGGGGTGTCGAGGTCGTACTGCTCGATGACGTTGCGGATCATGAACTCGTACAGCGGTTTGCGGGCGTCGACGAGGTCGACCACCGCGGAGTCGCCGTGGCGCAGCCGGAGGTCGCAGGGGTCGAGGCCGTCGGGCTGGACGGCGACGAAGGTCTCGGAGGCGAAGCCGTGCTCCTCGGCGAACGCGCGGACGGCGGCCTTCTGCCCGGCGGCGTCGCCGTCGAAGGTGAACACGACCTCGCCGCCCTGGTTGGAGCGGCCCAGCAGCATCCGGCGCAGCACCCGCAGGTGCTCCTCGCCGAAGGAGGTGCCGCAGGTGGCCACGGCGGTGGTGACGCCCGCGAGGTGGCAGGCCATGACGTCGGTGTAGCCCTCGACGATGACCGCGCGGCGGGTGCGGGAGATGTCGCGCTTGGCGAGGTCGAGCCCGTAGAGCAGGTTGCCCTTCTTGAAGATGGGGGTCTCGGGGGTGTTGAGGTACTTGGGGCCGTCGTCGTCGGGGTCGAGCCTGCGGGCGCCGAACCCCACGACCTCGCCGGTGACCTCGCGGACCGGCCAGACCAGGCGGCCGCGGAACTTGTCGTAGGCGCCGCGCCGCCCCTGCCCGGCCAGGCCGGCGGTGATGATCTCCTGGTCGGTGAAGCCCTTGGCGCGCAGGTGGGAGGTGAGGGCCTCCCAGCCGGGCGGGGCGAAGCCGACCCCGAACCGCTCGGCGTCGGCGCGGGTGAAGCCGCGTTCGCCGAGGAACCGGCGGCCCTCCTGGGCGGCGGGGGTGAGCAGCTGCTCGGCGTAGAACTCCTGGGCGGCGCGGTGGGCGTCGACCAGGCGCTGGCGGCGGCCGGGGTCGCCGCGGCCGGAGGTGCCGCCCTGCTCGTAGCGGAGCCGGACGCCGGCCTGCTGGGCCAGGGACTCGACGGCCTCGACGAACCCGAGCCCCTCGATGCGCTGGAGGAAGCCGATGACGTCGCCGCCCTCGCCGCAGCCGAAGCAGTACCAGAGGTTGCGGGCCGGGGTGACGTTGAACGACGGGGACTTCTCGTCGTGGAAGGGGCACAGGCCCTTGAGGGAGCCGCCGCCGGCGCTGCGCAGCTGGAGGTACTCGCCGATGACGTCGGCGATGGGGGCGCGCTCGCGGACGAGCGCGACGTCTTCATCTCGGATGCGGCCGGCCACGGGCCCAGCGTAGTTCGCCCGCGGCGTCCCCGCGACGGCCGGCCGCCCCCTGGGGACGGCGGTGGATCGCGGGCGCCCCGCGTGCGACAGTCGGGAGTGATGCACGTCACCCCCAGGTGCATCATCCTTCGCAGGAGGAGGAGCCCATGCGTCGAACGCCGATCTCCCTTTCCGCCGCCGCCCTGGCCGCCGCGCTGACCGCCGCCGGCTGCGGGGCGTCCGAGGACGACCCCGACACCATCACCGTGGTCTACCAGGACTACGGCACCTTCCACGCCGCCGACACCCTGTTCCGCAAGGTGAAGGAGGAGTTCGAGGCCGCCCACCCCGAGGCCACCGTGGAGCTGCGGCCGATCGAGGCCCCCGCCGAGGACTACCAGACCCAGGTCAACCTCATGAACGGCTCCCCCGCCGAGGCGCCGGACGTGATCTACGAGGACACGTTCACCATCAACCAGGACGTCGAGGCGGGCTACCTCGCGCCCATCGACGACTACTGGGCGGCGTGGCCCGACGCCGAGCAGTACCACGCGCGCGCCGACGCCGCGGTGACCGCGCTCGACGGGCACCGCTACGGCGTGATGCTCGGCACCGACACCCGCGGCCTCTGGTACAACGCCGACCTGCTGGAGCGCGCGGGTGTGGCGGTCCCGTGGGAGCCCGCGACCTGGGACGAGGTGCTGGAGGCGGCGCGCGCCGTCAAGGAGGAGTTCGGCGCCGAGGTCACCCCGCTCAACGTGTACGCCGGCACCCCCGCCGGGGAGATGGCGTCGATGCAGGGCTTCCAGATGCTGCTCAGCGGCACCGGCGACACCCTCTACGACGAGGACGCCCGCGAGTGGCGCACCGGCACGCCCGGGTTCCTCGCGTCGCTGGAGTTCGTGCGCGCCGTGTACGCCGAAGGGCTGGCGCTCGACCCCCGGGACGCGCTGAACCCGGCGGTCGGCACGCTCAACAACGAGGAGCGCATCCCGGCCGGCGAGCTGGCGATCAGCCTGGAGGGGTCGTGGGCGACCCAGTCCTGGATCGAGAGCGCCAACCAGCCGTGGCCGGAGTGGGCGGACACCATGCGGTTCGCCCCCATGCCGACGCGGGAGGGCCAGGACCCCGGCGCCACCAGCATGTCGGGCGGGTGGAGCCTGGCGCTGGGCTCCGCGAGCACCAACCCCGACCTCGCGTGGGAGGTCATGGCGCACGCCCTGAACCGGGAGAACGCCACCCTGTTCGCGGTCGAAGGGGCGCAGATCCCGCTGCGCGACGACGTCGCCTCGTCCGAGGAGTTCCAGGCGGCGGACCCCACCCCCGACGCGGCCGCCGACCTGGTCGACGTCACCCACTTCCGCCCGGCCTACGGCGACTACCCGCGGGTCTCCCTGGCGATCCAGCAGGCGATGGAGGCCGTGATGCTGGGCGACGCCACCCCGGAGGAGGCGGCCGCCGCCTACGCCGACGAGGTGGCGGGCGTGGTCGGCCCCGACAACGTGCGGGAGGGCTGAGGTGGCCGCCGTGACGGCGGGCGGCCCGCGCGCCGCCGCCCTGCGCCTGCTCCCGCTGGCGCCGGCGGTCCTGCTGCTCCTGGCGTTCTTCGCCGGGCCGATCGTCTGGACGGTGTGGGCGTCGTTCACCAACGCGGCGCTCACCGGCGCCGCGGCCGCCGACACCCGCTTCGTGGGCTTCGCCAACTTCGCGCGGCTGCTCGCCGACCCCGCGTTCCTCGACGCGACGGTGCTCACCGCGGTGTTCCTGCTCGCCTCCGGCGTGGTCGGCCAGACCGCGCTCGGGCTGGTGCTGGCGCTGCTGGCGCGCCACCGCTCGGCGCCGGTGCGGGGCGCGGTCACCGTCGTGGTGGTCGGCGCGTGGGTGGTGCCGGAGGTGGTGGCCGGGTTCGTGTGGGTGGCGTTCCTGGAGCGCGAGGGCACGCTCAACGCCCTGCTGGGCGCGGTGGGCGCCGCCCCGCAGAACTGGCTCTACACGGCGCCGATGCTGGCGGTCGTGCTGGCCAACGTGTGGAAGGGGACGGCGTTCTCGATGATGACCTACGCCGCCGGCCTGGCCGAGGTGCCCACCGACCTGGAGGAGGCGGCGCGGGTCGACGGCGCGGGCCGGCTCCAGGTGCTGTGGCACGTGGTCCTGCCGCTGCTGCGCCGCACGCTGGCGACCACGCTGCTGCTGGTGACGCTGCAGACGGTGCAGGTGTTCACGCTGATCTACGTGATGACGGCGGGCGGCCCGGGCGGGCGCACCACAACGCTGCCGCTGCTGATGTACCAGGAGGCGCTGCGGTTCGGCGACCTCGGCTACGGCACCGCCGTGGCGCTGGCGCTGCTGGTGGTGGCCGGCCTGTTCTCCGCGGTCTACATCCGCGCCCTGCGTCCCGAGGAGGTCCGATGACGCGCTCGGTGTCCTCGCCGTCGCGGGCGGCGGCGTCGGCCGCGGCGCACCTCGCGCTGGCCGTCCTGGCGGCGGCGTTCCTGGTGCCGCTGCTGTGGCTGGTGTTCGCGGCGGTCGACCCGCGGGCGTCGCTGCGGGCCCGCCCGCCGTCCGGGCTGACCCTGGACCACTTCCGGGCGGTGCTCACGCCGGAGACCGTGTTCGTGCCGGTGGGCAACAGCCTGCTGCTGTGCGGCGGCGCCGCCCTGGTCACGGTGGCCGCGTCGGTGCTCGCCGCCTACCCGCTGTCGCGCTACACGCTGCGGTTCCGCCGGCCGTTCCTGTACACGGTGCTGTTCGCGACCGGGCTCCCGCTGACCGCCATCATGGTGCCGGTCTACAGCATGTTCGTGCAGGCCGGGCTGCTGGACTCCCGGTTCGCCACGATGCTGTTCCTGGCCGCGTCGAGCCTGCCGTTCGGCATCTGGCTGACGAAGAACTTCCTCGACGGGGTGCCGGTGGAGCTGGAGGAGGCGGCCTGGGTCGACGGCGCGTCGGCCTGGCAGTCGCTGCGGTTCCTGGTGGTGCCGCTGCTGGCGCCGGGGATGGCGGTGGTGGGCGTGTTCACCCTGGTGGCGACCTGGGGGAACTTCTTCGTCCCGTTCATCCTGCTGAAGAGCCCGGACCGGCTTCCCGCCGCGGTCCGCGTCTACACCTTCTTCGACCAGTACGGGACGGTCCGCTACGGCGAGCTGGCGGCGTTCTCGCTGGTCTACACGCTGCCCGTGGTGGTGCTGTACCTCGCGGTGTCGCGGGCCCTGGGCGGGCGGTTCGCGCTGGGCGGGGCGATGAAGGGGTGAGGCGGCGCCGGGGGTCGCCCGTGCGGGCGGCCCCCGGCGGTCGCGCCGGCCGGTCAGCCGCCGGGGCGGCCCGCCCCGGCGCCCGACGCGGCCCGGTCGCCCGCGTCGCCGGGTGGGGCGGGCGCGGGATCGGGGGCGGGGGTGGACGCCGCGTGCGCGCGGCCCGAGCCGACGCGCTTCTTGTTGTAGATGTCGAAGGCGACGGCGGCGAGCAGCACCAGGCCCTTGATGAGCTGCTGCCAGTCGACGCCGAGGCCGATGAGCGACATGCCGTTGTTCATCACGCCCATGACCAGGGCGCCGACGACGGCGCCGATGACGGTGCCCACGCCGCCCGAGGCCGACGCGCCGCCGATGAACGCGGCGGCGATCGCGTCGAGCTCGAACATGGTGCCGGCGCGCGGGGTGGCGGCGTTGAGCCGGGCGGTGAAGACCAGGCCGGCCAGCGCCGACAGGACGCCCATGTTGACGAACACCCAGAAGGTGGTGCGCTTCGTCTTCACCCCGGACAGCATGGCGGCCTTCTCGCTGCCGCCCACCGCGTAGATGTGCCGCCCGGTGGTGGTGGAGTTCATGACGAACGAGTAGCCCACGATCAGCACGATCAGCAGCAGCCCGACGACGGGGATGCCGTTGTAGACCGCCAGCGCGTAGGCGAACACCAGGACGACCAGCGCGGTCGCCGCCGAGGCGGCGGCGGTGGTGGCGGGCGAGGCGACCGGCAGCTCGTAGCGGAGGTTGCGCGCCCGGGTGCGCCACCGCAGCCAGACGAGGACCGCCGCGGCGGCCACCGCCAGGACCATGGTGGGCACGTGCACCCCGGTGTCGCCGATGTCGGGCACGAACCCGCTGGCGAGGGCGCGCAGCGACTCCGGCAGCGGGCCGATGGACTCGCCGCCGAGGACGACCATGGTGGCGCCGCGGAACACCAGCATCCCGGCGAGGGTGACGATGAACGCGGGGATGCGCACGTAGGCGATCCAGAACCCCTGCCAGGCGCCGATGAGGGCGCCCAGCACCAGGGCGAGCGGCACCACGACCGGCATGGGCAGCCCCCACCCGGTCAGCATGATCGCCGACACCGCGCCGACGAACGCCACCACCGACCCCACCGACAGGTCGATGTGGCCGGTGACGATCACCAGCATCACCCCGATCGCCAGGATCAGGACGTAGGAGTTCTGCATGATCAGGTTGGTGATGTTCAGCGGGCGCAGCAGCAGCCCGCCGGTGAGGATCTGGAACAGGATCACGATGATCGCCAGGGCGATCACCATGCCGTACTGGCGTGCGTTGTTGCGCAGCACGTCGCGGATGGCATTCATCGGTCGGTCACGCCCTCGTCCGGGTCATCAGCTTCATCAGGGGCTCCTGTCCGGCCTGCGCGCGGGGCAGTTCGCCGGTGATGCGGCCCTCGCACATGGCGTAGATGCGGTCGCACATGCCGAGCAGTTCGGGCAGCTCCGAGGAGATGAGCAGGACGCTCGCCCCCTGGGCCGCCAGCCGCTGCACGATCAGGTAGATCTCGTACTTGGCGCCGACGTCGATCCCGCGCGTCGGCTCGTCCAGGATCAGCAGGTCCGGTTCGGTGAACATCCACTTGCCGAGGACGACCTTCTGCTGGTTGCCGCCGCTGAGGTCGCCGGTGGCCTGGAAGACGTCGCGGCTCTTGACCCGCATCCGCCCGCGCATCTCCTCGGCGGCGACCGCCTCGCGCGCGGAGTCGATGACCCCCCGGCCGCTGACCCGGCGCAGCCCGGCCAGCGTGAGGTTGCGCCGGATGTCGTCGTCCAGGATGAGCCCCAGCTCCTTGCGGTCCTCGGGCACGTAGGCGATGCCGCCGGCGATGGCGTCGCCGACGTCGCGCACCCGCAGGTCGGCGCCGTCCTTGCGGACCGTCCCGGAGACGTAGCGCCCGTAGGAGCGGCCGAACAGGCTCATCGCGAACTCGGTGCGGCCGGCGCCCATGAGCCCGGCCAGGCCGACGATCTCGCCGCGGCGCACGGTCAGTCCGACCCCGTCGACCACGCGCCGGCCCACCTGGGTGGGGTGGTCGACCGTCCAGTCGCGGACCTCGAACCGCACCTCCCCGATGTCGGGGACCCGCTCGGGGTAGCGGTGGTCGAGGTCGCGGCCGACCATCCCGCGGATGATGCGGTCCTCGTCGACGCCGCCGTCGGCCATGGCCAGGGTCTCCACGCACCGCCCGTCGCGCAGCACGGTGATGGTGTCGGCGACCCGGGTCACCTCGCCGAGCTTGTGCGAGATCAGGATGGCGGTGATGCCCTGCCCCCGCAGCTCGCGCAGCAGCTCCAGCAGGTTGTCGCTCTCGGCCTCGTTGAGGGCGGAGGTGGGCTCGTCCAGGATGAGCAGCCGCACCTCCTTGGAGAGCGCCTTGGCGATCTCGACCAGCTGCTGCCGGCCGACGCTGAGCGAGGCCACCGGCAGGGTGGGGTCCTCGTCCAGGCCGACCCGGCGCAGCAGCGCCCGCGCCTCGCCCGCGGTGCGGCCCCAGTCGACCACGCCGCGCCCGCGCGTCCGCTCGTTGCCGAGGAAGATGTTCTCGGCGATGGACAGCTGCGGGATGAGCGCCAGCTCCTGGTGGATGATGGCGATGCCGGCGCGCTCGCTGTCGCGCACCCCGGAGAACCGGGCGGGTTCACCGTCGACCAGGATCTCCCCGCTGTAGGAGCCGTGCGGGTAGACCCCGCTGAGCACCTTCATCAGGGTGGACTTGCCGGCGCCGTTCTCGCCCATGAGGGCGTGGATCTCGCCGCGCGCCACCCGCAGGTCCACCCCGTCGAGCGCGCGCACGCCGGGGAACTCCTTGCCGATGCCGCGCATCCGCAGGATCACGTCGTCCACGGCGCCCGCCCTCTCCGCGGCCCGGCGGCCGCCGTCCGGTGTCGATGGGCGCTCATGCGAGGTCCGACTCCTCGTAGTAGCCGCTCTCGATCAGTTCGGCCTCGTAGTTGTCGGCGTCGACGGAGACCGGCTCCAGCAGGAAGGACGGGACGACCTTGGTGCCGTTGTCGTAGCTCTCGGTGTCGTTGACCTCGGGCTCCTCGCCCTGGACCACGGCGTCGGTCATGGACACCGCGACCTCGGCCAGCTCGCGGGTGTCCTTGAAGACGGTCTGGGTCTGCTCGCCCGCGATGATCGACTTGACCGAGGCGACCTCGGCGTCCTGGCCGGTGATGACCGGCAGCGGCTTGTCCTCGGTGCCGTAGCCGACGCCCTTGAGCGAGGAGATCACCCCGATGCTGATGCCGTCGTAGGGCGACAGCACGGCGTCGAGGTCCTCGTCGGAGTAGTTGGCGCTGAGCAGGTTGTCCATGCGGGCCTGGGCGGTGGCGCCGTCCCAGCGCAGGGTGGCGATCTGCTCCATGTCGGTCTGGCCGCTGCGCACCTCCAGGACGCCCTCGTCGATGTAGGGCTGCAGGACCGACATGGCGCCGTCGTAGAAGAAGTAGGCGTTGTTGTCGTCGGGCGAGCCGCCGAACAGCTCGATGGTGAACGGGCCCTCCTCGTTCGCCAGGTCGAGGGCCTCCTCGATGTAGGTGCCCTGGAGCACGCCCACCTGGTAGTTGTCGAAGGTGGCGTAGTAGTCGACGTTCTCGGTGCCGAGGATGAGCCGGTCGTAGGAGATGACCGGGATGTCGCTGTCGGCGGCCATCTGCAGGACGTCGCTCAGCGCCTCGCCGTCGATGGCGGCGATGACCAGGGCGTCGACGCCCTTGGTGATCATGTTCTCGATCTGCGAGACCTGGTTCTCGACCACGTCCTCGGCGTACTGGAGGTCGGTGCCGTAGCCGGCCTCCTCGAACTGCTCGACCATGCCCTGGCCGTCGGCCACCCACCGCTCGGAGGACTGGGTGGGCATCGCGATGCCGATGAGGCCGTTCTCGCCGTCCTCGCGGGCGGCGTCGCCGACGCCGCCGCACGACGACAGCAGCAGGGAGGTCCCCAGCAGGGACGCGGCAAGGAGTCTTCCGTTCATGTCTGCACCTCGTTGTGTCGCACTTCCGATGGGGGTCAGGCCGCCGTCGTGGCGAGCCGGATGACGGTCCAGGACACCGGGGGGAGGACGGCGGTCAGCCGGCCGCCGGACAGGGTGGTGTCCTTGTTGGGGCGGGGGCGCACCCGGTCGGGGTCCTCCGCGGTGTTGGTGGCGTAGACGTCGTCGTCGGAGAGGGTGAGGCACTCGGTGACCCGCTCAGCATCGAGGCCGCGGAGGTCGATGTCGAGGGTCAGCGGGTGGTCGGTGGACCGGTTCACGGCGAACACGGCGGCGGCCCCGTTGCCGGGGTCGTGGGTGGCGACGGCGTCGAGCACCGGGGCGTCGCCGTGGCGCTCGGTGGTGTACAGCGGCGCCTCGGGCTCCACCCGCAGCACGTGCCCCGCCGCCGCGCGGGCGGTCAGCGCGAAGGGGTGGAAGACCGTCTGCCGCCAGGCGGGGCCGCCCGGCTCGGTCATGATGGGCGCGATGACGTTGACGAGCTGCGCCTGGCTGGCCGCGGTCACCCGGTCGCTGTGCCGCAGCAGGGAGATCAGCAGGTTGCCGACGACGACGGCGTCGGCGAGGGAGTAGCGGTCCTCGATGACGCGGGGGGCGGTGGGCCAGTCGGTGCGCTGCTCCTCGCCCTGGAACCGGCTGAGGTACCAGACGTTCCACTCGTCGAAGGAGAGCATGATGCGCTTGCGCGCCTTGAGGCGGGCGCGGACGGCGTCGGCGGTGGCCGCCACGGACTCGATGAAGTGGTCCATGTCGGTTGCGGAGGCGAGGAAGCTGCCGAGGTCGCCGTCGTGCTCCTCGTAGTAGGCGTGCAGCGACACGTAGTCGACCGCGTCGTAGCACTCCTGGAGCACCTCGGCCTCCCAGGCGCCGAAGGTGGGCATGCCCGACCCGGAGCTGCCGCAGGCGACGAGCTCCAGCCCCGGGTCGCTCATCCGCATGGCGCGGGCGGTCCGGGCGGCCAGCCGCCCGTACTCGCGGGCGGTCATGTGGCCGACCTGCCAGGGGCCGTCCATCTCGTTGCCCAGGCACCACATGCGGACGCCGTGCGGCTCGGGGTGGCCGTGGGCGGCGCGGCGGTCGGACAGCTCGGTGCCGCCGGGGTGGTTGGCGTACTCCAGCAGGTCGAGGGCCTCCTGGACGCCCCGGGTGCCGAGGTTGACCGCCATCATCGGTTCGATGCCGAGCGACCGGGTCCACCGGATGAACTCGTTCAGGCCGAAGTGGTTGGTCTCGGTGCTGTGCCAGGCGAGGTCGCGGCGGACGGGGCGCCGCTCGCGCGGGCCGACGCCGTCCTCCCACCGGTAGCCGGAGACGAAGTTGCCGCCGGGGTAGCGCACGGTGGTCACCCCCAGTTCACGGGTGAGGTCGGCGACGTCGCGGCGGAACCCGTCGGCGTCGGCGGTGGGGTGGCCGGGCTCGTAGATACCGGTGTAGACGCAGCGGCCCATGTGTTCCACGAACGAGCCGAAGGTGCGGCGGTGGACGGGGGCGACGCGGAACGCGGGGTCGAGGGTCATGGCGGCGGTGAGCATGTGCGGGTCCCTGGAGTCTCGGCGGCGGGGCCGGTACGGGCGAGGCGGTGGCGGGCGGTGGGGCGGGCGGCCGCCGCGCGGCGGCCGCCCGTGCGGGTCAGGGGGCGAGCCGGGGCCAGCCGCCGGACCAGGTGACGGCCTCGATCCCGAGGCGGAACGCCCCGGGGGTGTCGTAGGGGCCGTAGCGGTGGTAGGCGATGTAGGCGCCGCCGGGGCCGGACAGCGACTGGCCGCCGGCGGCGACGTCGGCGCCGCGGCCGGCGAGCAGCACGGTGCCGCCGCCCTGGAGGAGGGGGACCCCGGCGCGGTCGACGTAGGGGCCGGTCACCGAGGTGGAGCGGCCGACGGCGATCCGGTAGGTGCTGTCGAGTCCGGCGCAGCAGGTGTCGAAGGAGACGAACAGGTAGTAGTAGCCGCCGCGGTGGACGATGTAGGGCGCCTCGACGGCGTTGGGCGGCGAGCGGCGGTCGGCCAGGTGCAGCACCTCGGCGCCGGGCACGGCGGTGCCGGAGGGCCAGGACAGCTCCACCATGCGGATGCCGCTCCAGAACGAGCCGAACGCCATCCACGGGGTGCCGTCGGCGTCCTCGACGATGCCGGGGTCGATGGCGTTGTAGGGGTCGCCGCTGTGCGACTCGAACACCTTGCCCCGGTCGGTCCAGCCGTAGTCGGGGTCGTCGGGGTCGAGGGTGGGGCTGGTGGCCAGGCCGATGAGGGAGCGGTTGGAGCCGAAGGTGGACGCCGAGTAGTAGAGGTAGTAGGTGCCGTCGTGCTCGTAGACCTCGGGCGCCCACAGGTTGGTGGCGCCGGGGATCTCCCGGGTGATCCAGGCGGGCTTGGTGCGCCAGACGTGCCCGGCGGGGGTCCAGTCGTCGCCGTCGGGCGAGGTGTGGATGGTGATGTTGCCGTCGGCGACGGCGGCGTCGCCGGTGCCGAAGACGTACCAGTCCTCGCCGGCGCCGCCGGCGACGAGGGCGGGGTCGTGGACGGCGACGTCGACGGGGTCGGCGGCCGCGGGGGCGGCGGTGGCCGCGGCGAGGGGGACGGCGGCGGCGAGGGCGGCCGCGGCCGCCGCGGCCCGCAGTCCGGTGGGGGTGGAGACGTGCATGGGGGACTCTCCTTCGGACGGTCGGTGCTCACTTCAGCCCGGCGTCGGTGACGCCGCGGACGACTTGGCGCTGGAAGAGCAGGAAGACGACGATCAACGGGAGGGCGCCGAGGACGGCGGCCGCCATGTTCTGCGCGTACTGGATGCCGTAGGCGCCCTGGACGGTGCCCAGGCCCACGGGGACGGTCATCAGAGCGGGGTCGTTGGTCGCCACGAACGGCCACAGGAAGTTGTTCCACGCCTGGACGAAGGTGAAGATGGCGACCGCGGCGAGGATCGGGGCGGACATCGGCAGGACGACGCTCCACAGGACGCGCAGGTGGCCGGCGCCGTCGAGGCGGGCGGCCTCCTGGTAGTCGCGGGGGATGCCCTCGAAGAACCGGGTGAGGACGAACACGAACACCGGGGCGACGACCTGGGGCAGCGCGACGCCCCAGTAGGTGTCGACCAGCCCCAGGGCGGTCATCTGGTCGAACAGCGGGACGATGAGGACCTGCGGCGGCACCAGGATGCCCGCGAGGAACAACGCGAACAGCGCCCGGCGGCCGGGGAACGCGGTCGCGGCGAACCCGTAGGCGGCGAGCACGCACACCACCAGGGTGAGCACGGTGACCGCGGTGGAGACGGCCACGCTGTTCACCAGCCACTGCTGGAGGTCGCCGCGGGCCAGGATGCTGCGGTAGGCCGCGAAGGTGGGCTCCAGCGGCAGCCACCGGACGGGGACGGCGGTGGTCTCGGCCTCGGGCTTGAGCGAGGTGAGCACCGCCCACGCCAGCGGGACCAGCCAGAGCACGGCGAGGACGAGCGCGGAGACGGTGGCGGCGGCGCCGACGGGGGTGACGCGCCGGCGGCGGGGGGTGCGGCGGACGGTGCGGCGGACGGCCGGGGCGGTGGCGCTCACTCGGCCTCCTTGCGGGAGAAGAGGCGGAACTGCAGGACGGAGACGGCGACCACCACGGCGAAGAACAGGTAGGAGACCGCCGACGCGTAGCCGATGCGCAGCCCGGTGAACCCGGACTCGAAGACGTAGCCGATGATCGGCCGGGCGGCGTAGTTGGGCCCGCCCGACCCCGCGGTCATGAGGTACGCCTGGTCGAACAGCTTGAGCGAGGCCACCAGCTGCAGCAGCACGACCAGGGCGGTGGTGCGGCGCAGCAGCGGCAGGGTGACGCGGGTGAGGCGCTGCCACGCCCCGGCGCCGTCGATGGCGGCGGCCTCGTACACGTGGCCGGGGATGCCCTGGAGGGCGGCGAGGTAGAGCAGGTAGTTGAACCCGGCGGTCCACCAGACGGTGGTGACCGCGATGGCGGCGAGCACGGTGTCCTCGTCGGTCAGCCAGGCCACCTCGGGCAGGCCGACCGCCTGGAGCGCGCCGTTGACCACGCCGAACCCGGGCTGGTACATCCAGGTCCAGATCAGGGTGACCACGGCCACCGGGAGCAGGAACGGCGCGAAGAACGAGAACCGCAGGAACCAGCCGAGGCGGGCGGCGACGCGCTGCGTGAGCACCGCCATCGCCAGCGCCACGGCCACCAGCGGCGGGGTGCTGATGAGGGTGAACAGCAGGGTGGTCCACAGCGAGCGCCAGACGGCGGCGTCGCCGGCCAGTTCGCGCCAGTTGGCCAGCCCGACGAACGCCGCGTCGGGGCGGGCCAGGCTGCGGTCGGTGAAGCTCGCCCACAGCCCGGCGAGCATGGGCCAGACCAGGAACACCGCGAACAGCACGGCGAACGGCAGGACGAACCCCAGGCCGGCCAGGGAGGCGCGGCGGCGGGCGGGGCGGGCGGCGGGCGGGCGGGGGCGCGGCGGCGTCGCCGCGGCGGCGGGTACGGTCATGCGGGCCTCCCAGCGGGCGGCGGGCGGTGGGCGCGGCGGGGCGTCACACCGGCTCCGGGGTGTCGATGAGCCGCTCGGCGGCCCGGCGGAAGCGGGCCAGCGCCTCTTCGGGGGTGGCCGACCCGTTGTGGACGCCGGCCATCACGGAGTTCGCCTCGGCGAACAGCGGGGCGGCCGACCCGCTGAACCACGCCTCCGGGTCGAACTGGACGTCCTCGGCGGCGTGCCGGTACTCGGCCTGGGGCCGCAGCTCCGCGTACTCCGCGCTCTCGGCGACGGGGAGGTAGGCCGGGGTGTGGCCGCCGCCGGCCCACACGATGCTGTTCTTGAGCATCCAGGCGGCGTACTCGACGGCGGTGCGCACGGCGCGGTCGTCGCGGGTGCGGCGGTGCGGCAGGACGAGCACGTGGCAGTCGCCCTGGCCCAGTTCGGCGCCGAAGATACCCGGGAACGGGCGCATCCCGAAGTCCATGCCGGCCGTCTGGAAGGTGGGCAGCTCCCAGTTGCCCGCGAACATCAGCCCGGCGATGCCGTTCTGGAAGTTGGCGGGGGTGCCGGGGGCGTCGGAGGCGGGCGGCGCCAGCCCGTCGTCGCAGACCCGGCGCAGGAAGTCCAGGGCCTGGAGGGCCAGGTCGTCGTCCAGGCCGAGCCCGCCGTCGAAGGTCATCTCCCCGCCGAGCTGGCGGTACAGCGACCAGAACTGGCGCCAGGCCCCGGTGGTGTCCATGACGACGCCGAAGTGGCCGGTGGCCTCCTTGACGGCGGCGAGCACGTCGAGGAACTCCTCGGGGCCGGAGGTGGCGACGAGGCTCCCGTCGGGTTCGAGGACGCCGGCGCGCTCGCACGCCCCGCGCTCGTAGTAGGTGACGACCAGGTGGGTGTCGAGCGGGACCGCGTACAACTCGCCGTCGACCACGCACTTGTCCCACACGTTGGGCAGCACGTCGTCGCGGGTGACCCCGTACTCGGCGAGCAGGTCCGCCGGGACCGGGTCGATGAGGGTGCCCGCGCCCATGCCGCGCAGCCGCGAGGCGTGCAGGGTGGCGACGTCGAACGCGCGCCCGCCGGCGGCGCCCATGGCGAACTTGGTGTAGTAGGGGTTGCCCCACAGGTAGGTGGTGGGGCGCAGCTCGACACCGGGGTGCTCCCGCGTGTAGGCGTCGTGCATCTCGACCATGCGGGCGCCGTCGCCGCCGGTGAACAGGTTCCATTGGCGCAGCGGTGTCCGGCCGCCGGCGGCGGACGCGCCGCAGCCGGCCAGGCCGAGCCCGGCGGCGGCCAGCCCGCCGGCCAGGAACGCGCGGCGGCCGGGCCCCGCCGCCGGAGGTGGGGTGCTGGTGGTGCGCATGTCGGCTCCTCGTGTTGCCCTAGCGCCGGTGCGGCCGTCCCCCCGGCCGCGGGTCGGTGGTCGCGGACCTCGCGCGGCGGCGCGGTGCGCCGTCGCGCGGCGCCCCGCGCGTGCCCCGTCCGCCGCCCGGGTGCGCCGCCGCAGCGGGCGGCGGCGCGGTCCCGGTCGCGCGGTCCGCGATCGTGGATCAGACCCGGACGTACTCGATGCCGGCGAGCCGGCAGAAGACCTCCCAGTCGGCCGCGGTGCGGCCGAGGTTCATCACCATGTGGTGGGTGCCGCCGGCGCGCAGCCAGGCGTCCATGCAGCCGCGCACCCCCGACTCCGGTCGGAACTGGCCGTAGGGCATCTCCAGCGCGGGCAGCTCCGGGGAGTCGAGCACCTCGCCCTCGGCGACGACCAGCCGGAAGTCCTCACCGCCCAGCGCCACCAGGGAGGCGAGCGTGGCCGGCCCCGGCTGGACGCGGAACAGCAGGGTGGGCGGGTCGTCCAGGCCGCCGATGCCCAGCGGGCGCTTGATCAGCCGGACCGGCTCGTCGGACCGCGCGACCTTCCAGTTGCCCTCCCCCATGTGGCTCATCAGGATCGAGTCGCTGGGAAAGTCCATGGCGTACATCTCGG
Source organism: Nocardiopsis trehalosi NBRC 14201 (assembly GCF_001552555.1). GTDB lineage: Bacteria > Actinomycetota > Actinomycetes > Streptosporangiales > Streptosporangiaceae > Nocardiopsis_B > Nocardiopsis_B trehalosi. Next base: position 44,255 of record NZ_BCRK01000019.1, read on the forward strand.
TGAAGTGGCCGTCCCCGGCGAGCCGGTGGCCCGCGTGCACGATCGACGCGGCCAGCACGTCGCCCTCGCCGGCGAACCCGTAGCCCTTGGCCATGAGGCTGGAGGCGGCGGCCATGGGCAGCCGGGCGAACCGGCCGTCCTCGCCGATGGCGTCGAAGTGGGTGGAGTACGCGCCGCAGCCGTGCTCGGTCAGCAGGTGCTCGATGCCGAGCTGCATCCGCGCGTGGTCCTCGCGCTCCTCCTTGGACAGCCGCGGGTCGACCTCGAACCGGGCGTCCTCCCACGCCATCAGGTCGGTGACCGCGCCGTCGGGCAGGCCGGACATGGTGCGGTGCAGCGCCCCCGGGGCGATCACCTGGATCTCCACGCCGAGCCGGCGCAGCAGCGCGGTCTCGTCCACCCGGGCGTCGCCCATGCCGTTCATGGCGTAGCCGAACACGCCCACCCGCAGCCGCTTCCAGGCGGTGACGGCGCGGGCCGCCCGCGCCCACCGGCCGACCCGGTCGCGGAAGGCGTCGCTGGGCCACTCCTCGGTGACCACGTCGAACGGCAGCCCGGCCCGCACCATGGCGTTGGCGGTGTCCTGCGCGCCGTGGATGCCCTGGTTGTAGGTCATGTCGGCCATGTCCCAGGCGGGGGTGACCGCCGGGTCGGGCTGGATGTTGGCCAGGCAGACGGGCAGCCGCATCTGCGCGAACAGGCGGGTGACGCGCAGCGAGGGGCCGTAGGTGAGCATCACGACGAGGACCCCGTCGAGGTCGTCGTTCTCGAACCCGCGCATCGCCCGCTCGGCGTCGGCGCGGCCGCGCACCGGTTCGCTGACGACGCAGTCGGCGACCTCGGCCAGGCTCTCGGCGATCCGCCGCGCGTAGGCGGCCTGGCGCTCGGTGATGCCGGGGACCATGTCGTCGTAGAGGGGCTGCATGATGCCCAGGATTCCGATGCTGGGGAGGCGTTCGGTCACGAGTGGGTTCCTCTCGGCTGGCCGTAGGCGTTCTGGTAGCGGTCGTAGAGGGCGTCGATGTGCTCCTGCGGCAGCCGGGACACGGGCCCGTGCTCGCGGGCCAGGTGGACCGTGCGGGCGACGTCCTCGCACATCACCGCCGCCTTGACCGCCGACCGCGCGTCGCGCCCGATGGTGAAGACGCCGTGGGAGCGCATCAGCACCGCCGGGGAGCGGCGGCCGCGCAGCGTGGCGACGATGCCCCGGCCGATGTCGTCCCCGCCGATGAGCGCGAAGGGGCCGACCGGGATGTCGTCGCCGAACTCGTCGGCCATGGCGGTGACCGCGCACGGCACGGGCTCGCCGCGGGCGGCCCACGCGGTGGCGTAGGGGCTGTGGGTGTGCACGACGCCGCCGACCTCGGGCATCTCCCGGTAGACGTAGGCGTGCGCGCCGGTGTCGCTGGAGGGGGCGTGCGCGCCCTCCACGGCGGTGCCGTCGAGGTCGCACACCACCATGGAGTCGGGGGTGAGGTCGTCGTAGGTGACCCCGCTGGGCTTGATGACCATGAGGCCGGTCCCGGGGACCCGGGCGGAGATGTTTCCGCTGGTCCAGGTCACCAGGTTCCAGCGGGTGAGTTCGGCGTGCAGGGCGCACACCTCGCGGCGGGCGGCCGCGACGGCGTCGGCGGCCTGGGGGGCGATGGCGGTCATGGCGTCCTTCACCGGGTGAGGCTGCGGTTGCGGAGGGCGCGCAGGCGGTGCAGCGCGTCGCTGCCGCCGCGCCCGAAGTGGTCGTGCAGTTCGGTGTAGATGCGGTAGAGGTCGTCGTAGACGGCGGCCCGCCCGGGGTCGGGCACGACGGCGTCGCGGGTGGCCCCGCCCATGGCGGCGGAGGCGGCGGCGATGTCGGGGTGGGCGCCGGCGGCGACCGCGGCGTGGATGGCCGAGCCGAGCGCGGGCGCCTCGTCGGAGTCGGCGACGTGCAGGGGGCGGTCGAGGACGTCGGCGTAGATGCGGGTGACGAACGCGTTGCGCTTCAGGCCGCCGGCCAGGGTGACCTCCTCCACCGGCACGCCGGCGCCGGCGAACGCGTCGAGGATGGTGCGGGTGCCGAACGCGGTGGCCTCCACCAGGGCGGCGTAGACGTCCTCGGGCCGGGTGGCGAGGGTCAGCCCGGCGACGACGCCGGACAGGTCGTGGTCGACCAGGACCGACCGGTTGCCGCTGTGCCAGTCGAGGGCGATGAGGCCGTGCGCGCCGACGGGCCGCTCGGCGGCCTTGCGCGACAGCAGCTCGTGCGCGGTGACGCCGAGGTCGGCGGCCTCGCGGGCGTACTCGGCGGGGAACAGGCGGTCGGTGAACCAGCCGAAGATGTCACCGACCCCGCTCTGCCCGGCCTCGTAGCCCCACAGCCCGGGGGCGATGCCGTCGCGGACCACGCCGCACATGCCGGGCACCTCGGCGGCCGCGGTGCCGTTCATGACGTGGCAGGTGCTGGTGCCCATGACCGCGAGCATCCGCCCGGGGGCGACGGTCTGCGCGGCGGCGGCGGTGACGTGCGCGTCGACGTTGCCGACGGCCACCGCGATGCCCTCGGGCAGCCCGGTCCAGGCGGCGGCCCGCTCGGTGAGGCCGCCGGCGCGGCCGCCCAGCTGGGCCAGCGGGTGGGCGATCTTGTCCTCGGCGAACCCGGCGAAGCGGGGGTCGAGGGCGGCGAGGTAGTCGCGGCTGGGCCAGGCCCCGTCCTGGTGCATGCCCTTGTAGCCGGCGGTGCAGACGTTGCGGGTCTCGCGGCCGCACAGCTCCCAGACGATCCAGTCGGCGGCCTCGATCCACCGTTCGGTGCGGTGGTAGACCTCCGCGTCCTCGCGGAGCACCTGCAGGCCCTTGGCGAACTCCCACTCCGAGGAGATCCGCCCGCCGTAGCGGGCCAGCCAGGGTTCGCCGCGCTCGGCGGCGAGCGCGGTGATCTCGTCGGCCTCGCGCTGGGCGGCGTGGTGCTTCCACAGCTTGGGGTAGGCGTGCGGGCGGTCCGCGAACCCGGGCAGCTCGCACAGCGGCGTGCCGTCGGCGGTGGTCGGCAGCACGGTGCAGGCGGTGAAGTCGGTGCCGATCCCGATGACGGCGGACGCCGGGACCCCGCTGGCGGCGAGGGCCTTGGGGACGGCGTCGGCGAGGACGGCCCGGTAGTCGGCCGGGACCTGCAGCGCGGTGTCGGGGGGCAGCGGGACGGAGGAGCCGGGCAGGGCGGTCTCGACGACGCCGTGCGCGTAGGGGTGGACGGCGGTGGCGAGTTCGGCGCCGTCGCGGACGCGGACCACGACGGCCCGGCCGGAGAGGGTGCCGAAATCGACGCCGATCACGACCGCGTCGTTGTTGTTAGCGCTAACAATGGCGGGCACGGGGGGCTCCTGGGGGTCGGTCGGACTACGCTCGGGGTGCGGCCGCGGTGCTCGTACGGACGACCAGGCGGGCGGGGACGACGTGGCGCGCGGGGGCGGCGGAGGCGCCGTCGGCCAGCCGCAGCCGTTCCAGCAGCAGCCGGATGCCGTGCCGGCCGACCTCGCTGAAGTCCTGCGCGACCGTGGTCAGCGGCGGGGTGAAGAACTCGGCCTCGGGGATGTCGTCGAACCCGACGACGCTGACGTCCTCGGGCACGCGCACCCCGGCCTCGGCGAGGGCGCGCAGCGCGCCCAGCGCCATCTGGTCGTTGGCGACGAACATCGCGGTGACGGAGCGGTCGCGGGCGAGCGCGCCGCCGAGGTCGTAGCCGGAGCGCGGCCGCCAGTCGCCGAAGAGCGGTTCGGGCACCGGCGCCCCGGCGGCCTCCAGGGCCCGCCGCCAGCCGGCCACCCGGTACTCGGCCTCCAGCCAGTGGCGCGGACCGGCGATGTGGTGCACGGTGCGGTGGCCGAGGTCGAGCAGGTGGCGGACGGCGAGTTCGGCACCGCCGCCCTGGTCGACGGTCGCCACGGGCAGGTCGGGGGCCTCGCCGCCCTCGACCGCCACCACCGGGCGGTCGGCGGCGGCGTCGGCCAGCCCTTCGACCACGGTCCGGTGCGGGGCGATGACGACGTAACCCTCGACCGCCTGCTGGGCGAGGTAGTCCATCGCCTCGCTGACCTCCTGGCGGGTGACCCGCTGGAGGGTGACGACGCTGAGGAAGTATCCGGCGGCACGGGCGGCCTGCTCGATCCCGGCGAGGGTCTGGGCGGGGCCGTAGAGGGTGGTGTCGAAGGCGACCACCCCGATGACCCCGGTGCGCCGGGTGACCAGCGCCCGCGCCGAGGAGTTGCGCCGGTAGCCCAGCTCCTCGATGGCGGCCTGGACCCGGGCCTGGGTCTCGGTCTTGACGTTGGGGTGGCCGTTGAGGACGCGCGAGACGGTCTGGTGGGAGACGCCCGCGAGCCGCGCGACGTCGGCCATGACGGGGCTGCGGCCGGATGGGACCGACATGCGGGAGCCACCCCCTTCGAGGGGCGCCGAAGCGCCCGAACGTGATGTGGGCTACATTGTTAGCGCTCACATTCACGACCGTCAAGGGTGGTCGCCCGAACGGTTTCCCCGGGGAGGGCCCGGCACGCGGGCCCGGCGGACCGGCCGCCGGTCCACTCTCCGGCATGCCCCGGGGCCCGCGCCGGGGCGGGCGGCTCAGGCGGGGCGCAGCCGGGTGTGCCAAGCGGTGGCCGAGGTGTCGGTCAGGGACGCGACCTGGTCGACCACCACGCGCAGCGCGGCCGCGTCGTCGGCCGCGCGCGCGTGGTCCTCGCGGAACGGAGCCTCCAGGGTGCCGGGCGCCCCGGCGGCGACGGCGGCGACGAGTTCGGCGATCAGCTCCCGCTCGCGCGCCCGGTGCGCCTGGGCCTCGCGGCTGGCCATGACGTAGTGCGCGGCGACGGCCTTCAGCAGCGCGCACTCCAGCAGCAGCCGGCGGGGCACCACCAGGTCGGCGGCGTAGCGGGTGAGCGGGGCGTCGCCGTGGACCGCGCGGGTGGCCCGCTCGGCGCCCCGGCAGAACCGGCCGATCAGCTCGCTGGTGAGGTTCTTCAGCGCCGCCAGCGAGGCCAGCCCGCCGTCGAACCCGCGCGGCCAGAAGGGCTCGGCCATCAGCTCGTCGAAGACGGCGGCGAGTTCGGCGGGGTCGGCGTCGCAGTAGGAGCGGGCGGCGACCGCGCACACCTCGGCGCGCTCGGCCGGGTCGGCCAGGCCGGCGTAGGAGACCAGGCCGGAGTACAGGCCGTCCTCCAGGTCGTGCACGGAGTAGGCGACGTCGTCGGACCAGTCCATGACCTGCGCCTCGAAGCAGGTGCGCAGGTCGGGGGCGCCGTCGCGGATCCAGTCGAAGACGCCGGTGTCGTCGGGGTAGCAGTTGAACTTGTGCGTGCCGGCGCGGCCGCCCCGCTGCCACGGGTACTTGAGGGTGGCGTCCAGGGCGGCCCGGGTGAGGTTGAGCCCGGCGCTGCGGCGCTCCGGCCCGTCGACCACGACCTTGCCCTCCAGCCGGGTGAGCAGCCGCAGGCTCTGCGCGTTGCCTTCGAACCCGCCGCAGGCCGCCGCGGCGGCGTCGAGCGCGGTCTCGCCGTTGTGCCCGAAGGGCGGGTGGCCGAGGTCGTGGGCGAGGCAGGCGGCCTCGACCAGGTCGGGGTCGCAGCCCAGGGCGGCGCCGAGTTCGCGGCCGATCTGCGCGCACTCCAGGGAGTGGGTGAGCCGGGTGCGCGGGAAGTCGCTGGCGCCCGGCCGCACGACCTGGGTCTTGGCGGCGAGCCGGCGCAGCGCGAAGCTGTGCAGGACGCGGGCCCGGTCGCGTTCGAACGGGCCGCGCGCCCGGTTCTTCTTCGCGGGTTCGGGGATCCAGCGCTCGCGGTCGCGCGGCGCGTAGCCGGGCGGAGCGGATTCGGTGGAGTCTGCCATGTGGGGTCCCCGACTGTCGGATGGATGCGAGGACGCGCGTCAGCTCGCGGCGTCGACCTCGATGTCGCTGCTGTCGCCGAAGATCCAGTAGTACCAGAGCGACGCGGTCTCGCGGGTGATGTACCAGAGCTGGGTCCGGCGCTCCAGGACGGCCGGACCCGACCGCGACGGCGAGGTGGCGGCCTCCATGGCGAAGTCCTCGGCCATCACGCGCGACCGCAGGCTGTGCCAGGGGTCGGTGACGATGACGGCGGTCGACCAGCCGCGCTGCTGGAACACGGCCGACACCATCTCGACGCTCTCCAGGGTGTCGCTGCCCTGCTCGATGGCGACGATGGCGTCGGCGGGCACGCCCCCCGAGGCGGCGAGCCAGTCGCGGCCGCTGCCGCCCTCGGTGTAGGCGTCGCCGGGCTGGTTGCCGCCGACGGTGACGATCATCGGCGCGACGCCCTCGGCGTAGAGGTCGGCGGCGTGCTGGAGGCGGGCCTCGAAGATGGGCGACGGCACCCCGTTGTACTGGCTGGCGCCCAGGACGACGATCGCGTCCGAGGCGGGGCGGTCGTCGAGGCGGGCGGTGTACCAGACCCACGCCCAGGTGCCGGGCGGCAGCGCGATCGCCACCAGGACCACCAGGGCGACGAACCGGCCCCAGCGGAAGCGGCGGCGCTGCCGCCGGCCCGCCGGGCGGCGGGGGCCGCCGTAGGGGTCGGGGTCGCGGTCGGCGTACGGATCGGGGTCGCGGTCGCCGTAGGGATCGCCGTAGGGACCGGGGTCGGCGTAGCGGCCCGGGCCGCCGTCGGACCCGGTGTCCGGGTCCGGATCGGCGTAGGCGTCCGGGCCGGGCGCGCCGTGGTCGTCGCGGCGCAGCGTCCGGGTGCTGTCGGCGGCCGGCCGGGTGAACGCGCGGGTGGTGGCGGCACCGCCGGGGTCGCCGGCGCCGGGGTCGTCCATGGGCCGGGGCAGGGCGCCGGCGGGCTGCCGGACGAAGCCGCGGACGCGGTCGTCGGGGCGCTCGGGGGCGCCGTCGGCCGGCCGGGCGGATTCGGGTACGCCGCGGGTGAAGGCCCTGGTGGCCTCGGCGTCCGGGGACCCGTCCCCGCGCGGCCCGTCGCCGCGTCCGTCGCCCGCTGTCCGCACCTCTCACCCCCGCACCGTGACCGGATGGCCTGACGATAGCCCACGTCCGGGCGCATCGGCGCCGCTCGACCGGGCGCGGCCGTCAGCACATATTACGGGAAGGTCACGACCGTTCGGTCCGCCCGCCGTACGTCAGCGGCGCGCCGCGGCCCGCCCGGCCTCCAACCGGGCCACCGGGACGCGGAACGGCGAGCAGGACACGTAGTCGAGCCCCGCCGCGTGGAAGAAGTGCACCGACACGGGGTCACCGCCGTGCTCGCCGCAGATGCCGAGCTTGATCCCGGGCCGGGCGCGGCGGCCCTCCTCGACGGCGATGCGGATGAGCCGGCCGACGCCGTCGACGTCCAGCGACTCGAACGGGGAGACGCCGAACACGCCCTTCTCCAGGTAGGCGGAGAAGAACGACGCCTCGACGTCGTCGCGCGAGAAGCCCCACACGGTCTGCGTGAGGTCGTTGGTGCCGAACGAGAAGAACTCGGCGTGCTCCGCGATCTGCCCCGCGGTCAGCGCGGCCCGCGGCAGCTCGATCATGGTCCCGACCGGGAAGTCCAGCTCGACGCCGTACTCCTCGCCCACCTCGGCCAGGACGCGCAGCGAGGCGTCGCGGATGATCTCCAGCTCCTGCACCGTGCCGACCAGCGGGATCATGACCTCCGGCCGGGGCCGCCCACCGGCCCGCAGGCGCTCGGCGGCGGCCCGCGCGATCGCCCGCACCTGCATGGTGAACAGGCCGGGCACGACCAGGCCCAGCCGGACCCCGCGCAGGCCGAGCATGGGGTTCTGCTCGTGCAGCCGGTGCACGGCCTGGAGCAGCCGCAGGTCGTTCTCGTGCTTCTCGCCGCGCGCCTCGGCCACCGCCACGCGCACCGACAGCTCGGTGATGTCGGGCAGGAACTCGTGCAGCGGGGGGTCGAGCAGCCGCACGGTCACCGGCAGGCCGTCCATGGCCGCCAGCAGCTCCACGAAGTCGTCCTGCTGGAGTGGCAGCAGGGTGTCCAGCGCCTCCTCCTGCTCCTCCTCGGTGTCGGCGAGGATCAGCCGCTCCACGAGCTGGCGGCGGTCGCCGAGGAACATGTGCTCGGTGCGGCACAGGCCGATGCCCTGGGCGCCCATGCGGCGGGCGCGGGCGGCGTCCTCGGCGTTGTCGGCGTTGGCGCGCACGTAGAGGCGGCGGGCGGCGTCGACGTAGTGCATGATGCGGTGCACGGCGCGCACCAGGTCGTCGGCCTGGTCGGAGGCGGGGTCGATCTCGCCCTCGAAGTAGCGCACGACCGGCGACGCCACCACCGGGACCGCGCCGAGGAACACCTCGCCGGTGGTGCCGTCGATGGAGATGACGTCGCCCTCCTCCACGGTGGTCCCGTCGGGGGCGGTCAGCCGCCGGTTCTTGGTGTCGACGTCGATCTCCTCGGCGCCGCACACGCAGGTCTTGCCCATGCCCCGGGCGACCACCGCGGCGTGCGAGGTCTTGCCGCCGCGGCTGGTGAGGATGCCCTGGGCGGCGATCATCCCCTCCAGGTCGTCGGGGTTGGTCTCGCGGCGGCACAGGATGACGTCCTCGCCGCTGCGCGACCACTTGATGGCGGTGTAGGAGTCGAAGACCGCCCGGCCGACGGCGGCTCCGGGCGAGGCGTTCATGCCGCGGCCGAGCCGGGTGCGCTCGGCGCCCTCGTCGAAGCGGGGGAACATGAGCTGGGCGAGCTGGTCGCCGGTGACGCGGGCGACGGCCTCGTCCAGGGTGATGACCCCCTGGTCGACGAGCTGGTCGGCGATGCGGAACGCGGCCGCCGCGGTGCGCTTGCCGACGCGGGTCTGCAGCATCCAGAGCCGGCCGCGCTCGATGGTGAACTCGATGTCGCACAGGTCGCGGTAGTGGTTCTCCAGCCGCTCCATGATGGACATGAGCTCGTCGTAGCTGCGCTTGTCGATGCGCTCCAGGTCGCCGAGCGGAACGGTGTTGCGGATGCCGGCGACCACGTCCTCGCCCTGGGCGTTCTGCAGGTAGTCGCCGTAGACGCCCTGCCGGCCGGAGGCGGGGTCGCGGGTGAACGCCACACCGGTGCCGGAGTCCATGCCGAGGTTGCCGAACACCATGGCGCAGACGTTGACGGCGGTGCCGAGGTCGGCGGGGATGCGCTCCTGGCGGCGGTAGAGCACGGCGCGGGGGGCGTTCCAGGAGGAGAAGACGGCCCGGACGGCGAGGTCCATCTGCTCGCGGGGGTCGTCGGGGAAGGCGCGGCCGGTCCGCTCGGCGACGATGCCCTTGAACACCTCGACCAGCTTGCGGAGGTCGTCGGCGTCGAGGCCGACGTCGCTGGTGACGCCCTTGTCGCGCTTGGCCGCCTCGATGGCGTCCTCGAACAGCTCGCCGTCGATGCCCTGCACCGTCCGGCCGAACATCTGGATCAGGCGGCGGTAGGAGTCCCAGGCGAAGCGCGCGTCGCCGGACTGGGCGGCGAGGCCTTCGACGGAGGCGTCGTTGAGGCCGATGTTGAGGACGGTCTCCATCATGCCGGGCATGGAGAACGCGGCGCCGGAGCGGACGCTGACGAGCAGGGGGTCGTCGGCCTGGCCGAGCCGCTTGCCCATGGCCGCCTCCAGCGCGGCGAGCCGTTCGGCGACCTCGCCGGCGAGGCCGTCGGGTACCTCGCCGTGCTCCAGGTAGTGCCGGCACGCCTCGGTGGTGATGGTGAAGCCGGGCGGTACCGGCAGGCCGAGGTTGGTCATCTCGGCGAGGTTGGCGCCCTTGCCGCCGAGCAGCTCCTTGAGGTCCTTGTTGCCCTCGCTGAATTCGTACACGTACTTCGGCACGGGAGGCTCCCTGCTTCTCATCCGCCCGGACCCGCCGCCCGGACCGGGATGGCGCGACTCTAACCCAGCGCCGCCGATCAACTCCGCCACTACAGCCTCCATCTCGACGTCGCCGCAGGTCAAGACCGCATGACCGGTATAGACCAATGGTTCAGAGTCGCCGCGTGCGCCCCACCCGCCCCGGCGGCCCCGCCCGGCGCGTCGCGGCGCCCGCCGCCGCGA
>NZ_BCRK01000020.1 GCF_001552555.1 Nocardiopsis trehalosi NBRC 14201
TCGGGCCGCACATCCACGGCCCGCCACAAGCGCTTGCTGATGGCGCGCACGAACGTTTCGAGATATTCCGCGGCCACCGAGCGAGGGCCTGGCACGCTATCGACGTCAGCGTTCTCGAGGGCATCCCGGTCGTCGTTAAGAATGGGTTAGGGCGCATGATGTGATCGGTCGAAGCGAGTCAAACGCTCCCGCGTTATCATACCCGGTCGCGACCTCCCGGTTATGCTTGGGCACGTCCCAAATCTGATCGGCGGTGGATGCTTCTTCGAGCAAGACTCTCTGGCTCTCGAACTGATTCTTCGCTCACGACGGTGGCCGGCCACCCGGAAAAGCTCTAACGTGACGTCTATGCGTTCGCTAAGTGCTCGCCAGTGGACCGGAATCGCACTCGTCGTTGTAGTTCTCCCCGTGCTCACCGTAACCAGTTGGCCTTTGGCTTCTCTTCTGTGGGATATGCGTCCACAGAGCTGGCCTGCGGCTCGCATCCTCCACGGGATAGCCCTAGGGGCGGTGGTGCTGATCGCAGTCGGATTGATTAGAGGGGCTCGACTGTTGTGGCTGATCACAGCAGCTTGGATGGTGGCTAGCGCCGCAGTGGTCGCGATGATATTCGTAGTTTGGCTCTTCCTGGGCTCTCCCGAGCTGGCGATCACTACCCGACTCTCGCCTGCGAACGTAGACGCGATCGCCACCCGCGCATTCGCTGTCGTTGCCGGGCTCGGCGGTGTGGCGCTGCTGGTCATCGCCTACCGGCGTCAACGCACGACCGAAAACGGTGAGCAGCGCGAGGTCACTCGGCTCTTCACTGAGCGTTTCACCACTGCGGTCAGCCAGCTCGGAGAAGACCAGCCCGCGATACGGCTCGGAGGCGTGCATGCTTTGGCCCATTTGGCCGATGATGCCCCCGAGGGCCGTGAGGACCTGGTGCAGATGGTCATTGACGTACTCTGCGCCTACCTACGCATGCCATCGGCACCCGCCCCCAGCCCTCCGCCCAAGAATGCCAGCAAGGTGCAGCGCGAAGAACATCGCGTTCGGGAACTCGAATTCGTAGCTTTCCGAGAGGTTCGGCACACCATCATCCGTGTCATTCGTGACCATCTGCGCAGAGGCTCCCGTTGGCAAGGGATGGATTACGATTTTACTGGCGCTATATTCGATGGGGCTAACTTGTCTCGTTCCGTATTCTCCAGTGGGCAAATGCTTTTCGATAATGCTTCGTTCTCGAGTGGAAAAATCGACTTCAGTGACGCTGTGTTCTGTGGCGGGAGAGTCTCCTTCAATGGTACCGAAATATCCGATGGGCGTGTTACCTTCAGAGGGGCTGAGTTTACCGACGGTTGGGTGTCCTTCGGGGCCACCGGGTTCGTTGGTGGGGAGGTGGATTTCAATGGTTCCGTTTTCTCCGGCGGAAGGGTTACGTTCAGGGAATCGCGGTTCGCTGGTGGGAAAGTCGATTTTGATGGCGCTTCGTTTCGTGGGGGTTGGGCGTCCTTCAGTGGTGCTGTGTTCTCGGGTGGTCGGGTCTCCTTCGGCGGCGCCCATTTCACCGGAGGGTGGGTGTCCTTCTATCGCACCAAGTTCTCCGGGGCCAAGATCGACTTCTCGCGTGCGTTCGGCGTTTGTCCTGCCGGGCTGATCGAGGCCAGCAGAAAGGCGCCCGATGAAACGGTGTCCCTACTCAATACATGGCAGGCTGCATCAGCTCGACCAAACATAAAATCGCGTGGTGAAGATTGAGAAAATCTGCCGCCCCACGAGCCATCAGTCAAGGAGGTGTAGCCGTCCGGCCCGACACGGTTGTCCCGCCGCGTGCGTCGACTCCGCTGGACGCCTAGACGTTCGCTACCGCGCTGAATCGGCCGCTGAAGCGGATGGTGACTAGGCAGAGGACGCCGGACACCCGAGGGCTGGTCACTGGCGATTGGATGCGCGCCAACGCTGGCCATGTCACCTGGCTGACGGCGCTGGTTCACGTCCGAGAGATTCCCGGCTGGGCATCGCGTCGCATTAGGGGACGGCGAGGGCTTCATAGGGGGTGTCGGGGCGAGGAGCAGTGGGCGGGCACATGATGCATGGCGCGTTCGCAGCAGGTGCACTCCATTGGTGGGGGAGCCGCAGGTACGCCGTTGGCGGTGTGGCCGTGTGCCCCGGCCGGCGGGGTGCGGGGGGGTCGGGGCCACGAGCGGGAGATGTCGGCGGAGCTGGTGCGGCGGGTGGTCACCGCGTTCAGTCCTCCGGCGGGTCGGGTGGCCGTTGTGGGGTGCGGTCGGGGTGTGCCGGTGGCGCAGGGGGCGCTGCTGGGGCGGTCAGTGGTCGGGGTGGACGCCGATCCGAATCGGGTGCGTCGTGCCGTCCGCTACGCCGAGGCGGTGCTGTCCGAGGAGCAGTGCGCCCGGGTGCGGGTCGTGCGGGAGGAAGCGCGCAACCTCGACCGGGTGTGCGCGGACTGGAGCGGACGGGCCGACCTCGTCCTGTTCGATGTCCCTCCACCCATCGGTGGAGAGCCGAAGTGCCGCCGTGATCTGCCGGCGGGTGACCTCCGCCTTCTCGACGGGCCGGCCTTCGCGGTGGCGCTGGAGGAGGCGTTCGCGGCGGTGGCCCGGCTGCTGCGGCCGGGCGGCTACATGGCCGTGGTGTGCCGTCGCGGAGTTCCCCGGCCACGGCCGTTGGACCGGGTGGCGAGCTGCGTTCGCCGCGCCTCTGCCGCCGGTCTGGTCTACGTCCAGCATGTGATCGCGTTGGCGGTGCCGATCCGCGGAGACCGGCTCGCCGCCGACCAGGTGCCGTCGCGGGTGCTGAACGCGTCGCACGCTGCTGCCGCGGCAACCCTCGTCAGTCCCGTCCACGACGACGTGTGCGTGTTCACCCGGCCGGAGGTCGTCCGGGAGGTGGGCTTGTGAAGCGTTCACCGCGTATGCCGTCGGTGTGGGCGACGGGGCAGGTCCAGGCCAAGGGGCAGCGGACGGGCCGGTATTCGCGGTTGTCGCTGGAGCACCCGGCGAAGATGCTGCCCGCCATCGCCCGCCACGCGATCCGTGTCTTCACCGAGCCGGGTGACCTGGTGCTGGACCCGATGTGCGGCATCGGTACAACCCTGGTCGAGGCGGTCCACCTCGGTCGGGAAGCGGTCGGTATCGAGCTGGAGGCCAAGTGGGCCTCGATCGCCCGCATCAACCTGGGCGTGGCCGCGGTCCAGGGCGCGGAGGGGACGGGCGAGGTCCACATCGGGGACGCCGCCCGCGTGGCCGGGCAGATCGCGCCAGCGGTTTCGTCGGCCGCGTCGCTGCTGCTGACCTCGCCTCCCTACGGGGCGATGACCCACGGTCTGGTGCGCACCCGGCGCGACGGCGCGGCCAAGGTCGCCAAGTGGTCGCACCGCTACAACCGGGACAAGGACAGGGCCAACTTGGCCTATCAGAGGCCCGAGGAACTGCTGGCGTCGTTCACCACGATCCTCGCCGAGTGCCGGCCGTTGCTGAAGCCCGGTGCCCACGTCGTGATCACGGCGAGGCCGTTCCGCGTCAAGGGCGAGCTGGTCGACTTCCCTGCCCGCGTGGCCCGAGCTGTTGAGGTGGCGGGGTTGGTCCCAGTGGGTCGGTGCGTGGCCCTGCTGTGCGCTCTGCGCGATGGCGGCGTGGTCTCGCGCACGTCGTTCTTCCAGGCGGTCGAGACCCGCCGGTTGCGGGACGCGGGGACGGCTGCCCACGTGATCCAGCACGAGGACGTGCTCATCTTCCAGAACCCGCCGCTGTCCCCTGTCCCGGCGCTGCTGGCGGTGGCGGCATGAGTCCCGCCTCTGCCCCGCCCGACCTGCTGCGGACGACCGACACCGTTGTGTGGTTCGCCTCGACTCTTGGAGTGCTGACCTGTGACCACCGCTGATGCCCAGGCCCGCGCCGGGTTCACTCGTGATCTTCGTTCGCTCGCCGACTTCCTCGACGCCCACACCGACCTCCCCGTCGGCGCCTTCTCCTGCTTCGACGTCGTGTACTTCCCCTCGGGGACTGATGAAGCCCAGTTCGAGGAGGTCGAGCGCGTGGCCGGCCTGCTCGCCGCCCTGCCGCAGCGCGAGGGCGAGCACTACGTGTGCCAGCACCGCATCGGCCGGGCCGCCTACCGGGTGGTCGCGATCCCGGAGGAGACGCGGGCACGCCACCGGGCGCTGATGAGCTACGCCGACAACCTCCGACCCGAACGGCCTGCGAACCGCCTCACGCGAGGGAAGGAGGCGTAGGTGCCCGCGAACGCCATGGTGGAAACCGGCCCCCTCCCGCGCGCCAGGCGACGCCCGTGCGCGGCGGGTGCGCACGGGGTGGGCGGTGGCGGCGTCGACCTCGGAGCGCGCTGTGCGAGGCGGGGGCCGGGGGAGCGAGGTTCTTCACCCGTCCGCTGGGTTTTTCCGCGAATCCGCTTGTGTCCTCGGGCGGAGTGGAGCGTCCATGTCGTCGGCCCCGCGACCGCGGGGGGCGGACGACGGGATCGATCGCGGGGCGCGGCCCCGGGACGGCGCAGCAAGGCAAGGGGGCGCGGTGAAGCCGGACGTGACCATGGCGCAGATGCGCCGTTTGCCCGTGGTGCTGGACCCGGTGACGGCCGGGCGCCTTCTGGGCATCGGCCGCACCAGCGTCTACCGGTTGCTGGAGGCGGGGGAGTTCCCCGCCCCGGCGTTCAAGGTCGGCAGGCAGTGGCGCATCCCCACCTCGGGGCTGTGCCGTCTGCTGGGCATGGACCCCGCGCTGATGCACGGCGACGACCCCGTTCGGCCGTCTGCGACCGACCCACAGGGATGATCGATGGCCAACACCGAAGGCTCCACCTTCAAGCGCTGCGGGTGCCGCAGCGCCGACAAGCCGCTCGGGGCGGCCTGCCCCCGGTTGAAGCGCCGCAACGGCACCTGGAGCCCCACCCACGGCGCGTGGGGGTACCAGGTCGAGCTGCCCCGCACCGCCGAGGGGCGGCGCCGGCAGGCCCGGCGCACCGGGCTGGCCTCCCAGCAGGAGGCGCTGGAGGGTGCCGATCACGTCAAGGACCTGCTGGCCCTGGCCGAGGACGACGAGGGCAGTGCGGTGCGCATCGCCGACGCCGTCCAGGCCGCCCTCAAAGCGCGCGCCCCGCTGCCGTCCCTGGAAGAAGCCCGGCGCCGGTTCGGCGCCGGTGTGCAGACCCGGGAGGTGATCCCGACGGTCGTGGCGTGGCTGGAGGAGTGGCTGGCAGCCAAGGCGGACCTGGCGGCGGGCACGCGGCGCTCCTACCTCGGCCACATCACCAACCACCTCGTCCCGGTGATCGGCCACATCCGCCTCGACCGGCTGCGGGTGGGCCACGTCCAGGCGGTGTTCGACGCGATCGAGGAGCGCAACGACCACATCCGCCGCTGCCGAGACTCCGACGACCCCGAGATGCGGGCGTCGGTACGGGGCATGCGGCTCATCTCCGTGGCGACCAGGCACCGCATCCGCGCCACCCTGCGCAGCGCGCTGAACGAGGCGATCTCGCGCCCGGACCTGCCGATCCAGGTCAACGCCGCCTCGCATGTGAAGCTGCCGTCCTGCCCCCGGGTGCGCCCGGTGGTGTGGACGCCGGACCGGGTGCAGCAGTACCGGGCCACGGGGGAGGTCCCGTCGGCGGTGATGGTGTGGACGCCGGAGCAGACCGCGGTGTTCCTGCGGCGGGCGCGCCGCGACCGGCTCTATGCCATGTTCCACCTGATCGCGATGAAGGGCCTGCGGCGGGGCGAGGCGGTGGGGCTGCCCTGGCCCCAGACCCGGCTGGGGGACCGGGCCATCGACGTCCGCTTCCAATCGGTCCAGCTCGGGTGGGAGGTCATCACCTCGGCGCCGAAGAGCCTGGCGGGGCAGCGCACCATCACCTTGGACGCCGGCACCGCGCAGGTCCTGAGGACCTGGCGGACGAAACAGAATGAGGAGCGGTTGGCGGCGGGACAGGACTGGCAGGACACGGGGCTGGTGTTCACCCACGCCGACGGGTCGGCGCTGCATCCGGCGTGGGTGACCGATCTGTTCCACCGGATCGCGGCGGAGGCGGGGTTGCCGCCGATCGGGTTGCACGGGCTGCGCCATGGGGCGGCGTCACTGAGTCTGGCGGCGGGGGTGGACGTGAAGGTGGTCTCGGCCGAGCTGGGTCATGCCACGACGCATTTCACCCAGGACACCTACCAGAGCGTGTTCCCGGAGGTGGCGCGGGCGGCGGCGGAGGCCACGGCCGCGCTGGTGCCGCTGAAGGCGGGAGGTCGGCGTAGGGCCGGGTAGGCGAGGGTCTTCGCGCACGGGGGCGGGGTGGTTCGGTGGGGCGGGGCGCCATGGGCGGCCGCCCCGCCGGGCCTTGGGGCGGGCTGCCGTTGATCGTCGGCCCCCGCCGGGCGTTGGTGCGGCTCCTGCCGGGTGTTTTGCCACGGGGTGCGGGTCCGGGGCGGGCCGGTAGGGGAACGGCGGGGGCAGGCCGTTTGGCGGGGCCGACGAGGTGGGGGCGCAGGGGCGTTGAACAGCCCGGGCGACTGAGGGCGGACCATGGAGCACACGCGGAGCACACGCGGGAGCGGGGCGTGGTCCGGTTTGTGGGGTGCATGTCGTCTGACCTGCGAGTTTGTGGTGGCCCCCCAGGGGATCGAACCCTGAACCCGCGGATTAAAAGTCCGCTGCTCTGCCGGTTGAGCTAAGGGGCCCTGCGCGCTTACCACACATCGTGCCAGGCGCGCTCGGGTAAGCCTAACGGGTTTTCGGGGGCGGTGCGGCATCCTGGCGGAGACCGGGGAGGCAGGGTGGTCAGGGTCGGGTCAGGGGTCGGCCAGGGGGGTTCCCGATGGGAGGAACACGGCTGAGCGGGCAGGCTGGAGGACATGAACGAGAACCTCGGCAAGAAGACCCTGCGGCGCAGCGACCGCCACCGGATGCTCACCGGCGTCTGCGGCGGAATCGGCGAGTACGTGGGGATCGACGCGAACCTGGTGCGGCTGGCCTTCGCCGTCTTCACCCTCCTCGGCGGCAGCGGGGTGCTGCTGTACGTCATCGCGTGGCTGGTGATGCCGGAGGCGTCGGGGACGTCGGTGCTGGAGCACCTCATCCGGAACTTCCAGGGCAAGAAGTCGAGCTACTGATGTGGTCCCTCAGGGCCCGGCCCGGGTACGCGCCGAAGGCGTTCCGGCGGGCGGAGGCGGCGGCTCCGGCGGCGGAGCGCGAGACGGCGGGCGCCGGCGCCGGGAACGCCGACGGGGAGCCGAACGGATCGGCTCCCCGCGGTGAGGGCGGCACCGGGCGCTAGCGCCCCGGCGCGGTGTTCGGTTGGTGCCTGACGCCCTGTGGACGTGGGGCGGTGCGCTGTCGGACGGTTTCCGGTCGGCGGGTGACCGCCGCGCCTCCTGCGGCTCCCCGGGCGTGGGGCCGATGGTGAGCGGGTGTGGCCGTTCGGCGGTCCGCCTGCGGGACCCGGTCAGTCGTCCTGGGGGGTTCGGGGGTCCGGGGGTGCCGGGGGGTCGGGTGGGGCTTCGGGCAGGGGGGTGTCGGAGGCGGGGGCGTCGGTCGGTGCCTGCATGGCCGCGATCGTGCCCTCGGACAGCCGCGCCCACGGGATGGCGAGGGCCAGCGCGCCGAGAACGCCCAGGGCCCCGGCCCCGGTGACGACCGGGATGGGCCCGAGGATCTCGGTGAGCAGGCTGGCCAGGGCGATGCCCACACCCTGGGCCGCCTGGAGGCCGGCCGCCACCAGGCCGAACGCGAGCCCGCGCCCCTCGGCCGGTACGCACAGCACGAACGCGGCGTTGGCGACGAACTGGTACGAGGCCATCATCCCGGAGAACACCAGCAGCAGCACCATGGCCCACAGCGGGGGCTCCAGGAGCCACGCCAGCAGGGGCAGGGAGGCCGCCACGGCCATCGGGCCGAGGAGGCGCATGCGGGTGTCGGGGTTGATGAGCCGGGTCAGGACGAACCCGCCGATGACGGCGCCCAGCGCCGACCCCGCCATGATCATCCCGGCCGCCATGGGCCCGCCGTCGACCCGGTCGGCCAGCGGGTTGGCGAGCCCGTAGGGGACCATGTAGAAGCCGGCCAGCCAGGCGAGCAGGCCGAGGGTCCGCAGCCGGGAGTCGCCGAACACCAGGCGGGTGCCGTCGCGGGTGACCCGCCACAGCGAGGGGCGGGAGTCGCCCTCGTCGCGCGGCGCCGGGCGGGAGCGCACGCCGAGGAAGATGATGGTGGCCGACAGCAGGAAGGTCAGCCCGTTGTACATGACGGCGGGGTTGGGCCCGACCACGGCGACCACCCAGCCGCCCGCCACCAGCCCGACGAGGCTCCCCACCTGCGAGGTGAGGTTGATGATGGCCGACCCGGCGATGTAGCGCTCGCCCTGCACGATCTCGGTCATGAGCGCGGCCCGGGCCGCGCCGAAGGGCACCATGGGCAGGATCGAGCAGAACAGCAGCGCCCAGATGGCCCACAGCGGCAGCCCCGGGATGCCGATGCCGACGACGAGCGCCGCCCGGCAGACGTCGCTGGCGATGATGACGCGGCGGCGGGGGAAGAGGTCGGCGAGCCCCGACAGCAGGGGCCCGGCGATGATCTGCGGCAGGAAGGTCAGCGCCATGGTGATGCCGGCCGCGAGCGCGGACGCGGTCTGCTGGTACACCAGCACCGCGACGGCGATGCTCAGCAGGTAGTTGCCGGTCATGGACAGCGCATGGGCGAGCCACAGGGCCTGGAACTCGCGGACGCGGATGACGTCGCGGTAACTGCGGCGCCAGTCGTTCTCGGGGGCGGGCGGGCCCGGTGGGCCGTCGTCGCCGGTGGCGGGGGCGTCGGCGAGGGGGCCGGCGGTTCCGGGCTCGTGTGCGGGGGCGTCGGTCTTGCGGCTGCCCGCAGAAGGTGTACCCACCCGGCGACTCCCTTACTGGTTCGCGGAGTGTCACTCTCGGTTGTTATTCGATGACCTAACGTTCCCGACGATGGTGGTACTTGGCAAGCGGTTTACCGAAATTCGTGTCTGATTCGTTGCAGATGTTCTGCATAAGCGGAGAATCCCGCGCCAGTGCCAGGTCAGCGGATGTGGTGGGTGATCGGGTGAAATGTCGGGCGGCGGTGCTCCTTCCGCATTCCGCTCATCCCCAACCGAGCTCGTGCAGGCGCTCGTCGCCGATTCCGAAATGGTGCGCGATCTCGTGTACGACGGTGATCCGCACCTCCTCGACGACCTCCTCCTCGGTGTCGCAGATCGCGCGGATCTCCCGCCAGTAGATGAGGATGCGGTCGGGCAGCACGCCCGCGTACCCGTCGCCCCGCTCGGTCAGCGGGATGCCCTCGTAGAGTCCGAGCAGCCCGGGTTCCGGCGGGTCCTCCGCGACGGTGATCACGACGTTGTCCATGACGGCGGTCAACTCCGGGGGAATGGAGTCGAGCGCGTCTCCGACCAGTTCCTCGAAGCGCGTACGCGAGATATCCACCACGCCTCGTATTGTCCGCCGTGCCGGTCGGCCGCGCACGCCCGCCCCCGTTGCGGATGGTGTCCCGGCGCGGATTACGGGCAGGTGCCGAGCGCGCCACGTTGGCGCCGACGCCGCCGGGGGCATGATGGGAGGGTGTTGTCTCGCATGAGAGCCGCACCGCCCTTCGACCTGCGCCGGGCCGCCGTCCGCCTCTCCCGGGTGCGCCGCGGCCGGGCGTGGCGGATCGGGGCGGTCGCCGTCGCGGCCCTCCTCGGCGGCTGGGTGGGGCTGGCGCTCGGCGGCCAGGTCACCACCCCGGTCGGCCCGGCCGACGTCCGCTTCACCGTGAGCCCGAGCTGGACCGGCGAGACCGTGCTCGACGTCGCCCCGCTGGGCCGCCTGGAGTTCGACACGCACGCCGCCCCGCTGCGGTTCGAGGCGGCCATCGCCGAGATCCGGCTGTCGGCGGCCGAGGAGATGTTCGAGAACCCCGAGGCGATCGACCGCATGGCGGCGAGCATCGGCACCGAGCTGCGCGACGGCGTGGTGCGGCTCTTCGCGCAGGCCGCGGGGGCGGCGGTGCTGGGCGCGGTGCTCGCGGCGCTGCTGGTGTTCCGCGACTGGCGGCGCTCGCTGTGGAGCGGGCTGACGGCGCTGCTCACGTTCGCCGCCGCCGGCGGGCTGGCGGCGTGGACGTTCAACCCCAGCGCCATCGCCGAGCCGCGCTACAGCGGGCTGCTCGCGGGCGCCCCGCAGGTCGTCGGCAGCGCCGAGGACGTCGTCAACCGGTTCTCCGAGTACCGCGAGCAGCTGGCCGGGCTGGTCGGCAACGTGTCGCAGCTGTACGAGGCGACGTCGACCCTGCCCGTATACGAGGACGACGGCTCCACGATCCGGGTGCTGCACGTGTCCGACATCCACCTCAACCCGGCGGCCTGGAGCGTCATCCGCTCGCTCCAGGAGCAGTTCCGGGTTGATTTGATCGTGGACTCCGGCGACCTCACCGACCGGGGCAGCGCCGCCGAGGACGTGTTCGCCGACGACATCGCCCGGCTGGACGTCCCCTATGTGTGGGTGCGCGGCAACCACGACTCCATGGGCACCCAGCGCGCCGTCGAGGCGCAGCCGAACGCGGTGGTGCTGGACGACGAGGTCGAGGAGGTCGGCGGCATCGTCTTCTACGGGGCCGGCGACCCCCGGTTCACCCCCGACAAGGCGCGCGACAACCCCGGCGCCGACGAGGTCGCCGCCCTCGGCGCCGAGCAGGCCGAGGGCCTGGCCGACGCCGGAACCGAGGTGGACGTCGCCATCCTGCACGACCCGGTGCAGGCGCGGGCGTTCCTGGGCGAGGTGCCGCTGGTCCTGTCCGGCCACGGGCACTCCCGCTACGCCGAACTCGACGCCACGGGCACGCGCTCCATCGTCCAGGGCTCGACCGGCGGCGCCGGCCTGCGCGGGCTCGACCGAGGGGACGACCGGCCGACGCCCTACGAGGCGTCGGTGCTGTACTTCGACGCGGAGACCAAGCGGCTCCAGGCGTGGGACGACGTCACCCTCGGCGGGATCGGGCTGACCTCGGCGCAGATCGAGCGGCACATCGAGCCCGACCCGCAGCGCGACATCACCCCCGCCTCGCCGTCCCCGACCACGCCCGCCCCGACCTCCCCCGGGCGGTCGTCGGCGCCGCCCCCCTCAGCGGACGCCGCCGAGTGACCGGCTTATCGCTTTGGCACTGGCCCCACATCTCCCCTATGCTGGTGCCGTCCCCGACGGCAGGCGAAGCGGGAAGTGGCGACTCGTTCGTCGTCGAGGCCCCCATCGTCTAGTGGCCTAGGACGCCGCCCTTTCAAGGCGGTAACGCCGGTTCGAATCCGGTTGGGGGTACGCTCCGGTCCGAGCACTGCCGAACGTCTGGCAGAATAAGGGCACGGAACAGCGCGGTGCCGACCACCCGAGCGATCGGGTGCGACGCAAGGTGCACAACTGAACAAGGTCCTGTGGAGCAGTTAGGAGTGCTCGCCACCCTGTCAAGGTGGAGGCCGCGGGTTCAAATCCCGTCAGGACCGCCTCCCGTACCCACGCGGTGCGATCGAGGCCAGGTAGCTCAGTCGGTACGAGCGTCCGCCTGAAAAGCGGAAGGTCGGCGGTTCGACCCCGCCCCTGGCCACTCGGTATGACCAGCGAGAAAGCCCGGAGCCATCACGGCCCCGGGCTTTTTTGGCGTCGGTGGTGACGGCAACGGTGCGGCGGCGCCGGTCCCCGGGGTGGTCACGGGCGCGCGGCCTCCAGGCGCGGGGCCACGCCCGTCGGCGGGGTCCGCCGCTCCGCTGCGGGCCGGGGCGCGTCCCCGCCCGTCCGCGCCTCGGCGGGGCCCAGCGTCTCCACGACCACGGCCTGGAAGGCCCGGACCATCGCCGTCTCGGCGGCCGTGGGCCACACCAGGGCCAGCGCCGAGGCCGTCATCCCGTCGACCGGCACGTACACCACGTCGTCCCGCCGGTGGTAGTCCGCCGTGGGCCGGCACACCAGCATGGCCCCGGCCCCCGCCGCCACCAGGGTGAGCCCCTCCTGGAGGGTCTTCACCGGCTCGGTGTGTCCGATCGGCCGCCCCAGCGGGGTGCGGTCGGGCGCGTGGTCGGCGCGCCAGTACGCCGGGGCGGGCTCCGCGAACGGCACCAGCGCCACCCGCGCCAGGTCCTCCGCGTCGACCCCGGCCCGCCGGGCGAACGGGTGGCCGGCGGCGACCGCCAGCATCCGCTGCCGCCGCGAGAACGTCGCGCCCAGCGTGAGCCCGTCCTCGGCCACCGGCAGCAGCACGGTCGCGGCGTCGACCTCGCCCCGGTCCAGGGCGCCGAACGGGTCCGACAGCGGCAGCTCGACGACGGAGACGCGGCACCCCGGGTGGCGCTCGTGGAACAGCGCGATGGCGGCGGTCATGTGCCGGTACACCGTGCCCTGGAAGCCCACGCGCAGCACGCCCGCCACCTCGCGCGCGGCGGAGCGGGTGCGTTCGACGGCGGCCCGCACCGCCGCGTAGGCGGGCGCGAGCCCGGCGTGGAGGTCGGCGCCCAGCGGGGTGAGGCGGACGCGGCGGCTGGTGCGGTCGACCAGGCGGGCGCCGATGCGCCGCTCCAGCGCGCGCAGGAGCTGGCTCACGCGGCTCTGCGAGACCAGAAGCCGTTCGGCCGTTCGGCCGAAGTGCAGTTCCTCGGCCAGGACCAGGAAGCACTCCAGTTCCCGGCTCTCCACGCTCGACGCCATGGCCGCCTCCACCTCCGCCGAACGGGATCGATGAGCCCAGCTTATGGAACGGGGAGGACTTCGCCGTTGTCCGGGGCCGGTCGGACCGGTTCGCTGGGGGACATGTCGAACCCGATCCCAGCCACGTCCCCGGACCCGGCGTCCCCCGATCCCGCGGCGCGGCCCGCGCCCGAGCCGGTCCCCGTGCGGGGGTGGCTCGCGGCGGCCGTGGTCGCCCTGGGCACCTTCACCGTCGTCACCGCCGAGATGATGCCGGTGGGCCTGCTGACCCCGATGGGCGGCGCCCTCGGCGTCTCCCCGGGCACGGCCGGGCTCACGCTGACCATCACCGGTTTCGTCGCCGCGGTGGCCGCGCCGCCGGCCACCCTGGTCGCCGGACGGTTGGACCGGCGCACCGTCCTGGTGCTGACGAGCGTGATGCTGGCCGCGGCCAACCTGGTCGCGGCGGCGGCGCCCGGCTTCGCGGTGATGGTCGCGGCGCGCGTGCTGGTGGGGGTCGCCATGGGCTTCCTGTGGACGTTCGCCGTGGGGGTCGCGCCGCGCCTGGTCCCGGCGCACGCCGCCGCGAAGGCGACCGCGATCGTGTTCAGCGGGGTCGCGGTGGCGTCGGTGCTGGGGGTGCCGCTGGGGACGTTCCTGAGCGGGCTCGCGGGCTGGCGGGCGGCGTTCGCCGCCGTCGCGGGGCTGGCGCTGGTCACGGCGGCCGCGATGGCGCTCCTGCTGCCCCGGCTCCCCGCCGAGGGCCCCGTGCGGGTCGGCGGGGTCCTGGGCACGCTGCGCGTCCCAGCGGTGCGGGCGGGCCTGGCGCTCACGGCGCTGCTGGTCGCCGGGCACTTCGCCGCCTACACCTACGTCCGGCCGGCCCTGGAGCAGGCGCTGGGCGCGGGCGCCGCCCTCATCGGCGCGCTGCTGCTGGTGTACGGGGTGGCGGGCGTGGTCGGCAACTTCACCGCGGGGGCGCTCGTGGGGCGCGGCCCCCGCCGCGTGCTCGTGGCCATCGGCGCGGTGCTGGCCGTGGTCATGCCCCTGGTGCCGCTCCTCGGCGCCACGGGCGTCGGAGCGGTGGTGGTGATGGTCGTGTGGGGCCTGGCGTACGGCGGGGTGTCGGTGAGCACGACGTCCTGGACCACGACGGCGGCCGGGCCGGCGCGTGAGGCGGCGTCGGGCCTGCTGGTGGGCGTCTTCAACGCGGCCATCGGCGGCGGCGCCCTGATGGGCGGCGCGGTGGTGAACGCGGTGAGCCCGGCGGGGGCGATGCTCCTCGGCGGCGGACTGGCGCTGGCCGCGCTGGCGACGGCCCTCCTCGCCCGGTCCCCGGGACGGCAGGCCTGACGGGGCCGAAGGGGCTCGCGCGGTGCGGAACGCCCGTTGTGCGGGACGCCGACCGCCGCGTTGCGCCGGGCACGGTCCCGGACACCTCGACCCGCGCCGGGGAAGCGGGGGCGGGTGACTCCGCCGGGTCCGGGCCCTCCTGCCGCGTGGAGGGCCGGTGGTCCCGCCCCCGCCCCCGGCCACGCGGTACGGCCGGCGAGAAGGCGCTGGGCCCCGGCGGCCTCGGGCCTTCCCGGCGGCGGTGGTGGTGGTGACGACGGCGGCGGCGCACCGGGTGGGCGGCGTTATGATCTTCCGCATTCCACGACAGGGGGAAGCCATGCCCAAGAAGATCAAGCCCCAGGATCTGTCGCCCGATCTCCGGAAGATCCACGACGAGGCCGCGGCCAAGCGCGGGGCAGCGGCCGCCGACGCGGCCGTCCAGCGCGTCAACTCATACTCCGGCATCATCGAGAACGCGGACCTCGCCAAGGCCGTCGCCGAGACCGCCGACCAGGCGGTGAACGCCCAGTACCGGCGGTCCGAGACGGCGTCCCAGCCGGAGCAGCCGAAGCGGCGCGGCTTCGGGCGCAGGTAGCGCGGGCCCTCTCCGGAGGGCGGTGCCCCCTCGATCCACCGCCGTGCGCCGACCGGGGGCGTCCCCGCCCCCGGGCCGCCCGGGCACGGCGGGTGCCTCCGGGCGCGCAGTGCCCGGCGGCGGTCACCCGGCGAAGAACCGGGCCAGGGCGTCGGCGATGCGGTCGGGGGCGTTCTCCGTGGGGATGTGGTCCGCGCCGGGGATGCGCACCAGCGTGGTCTCCGGGACCTCCGCGGCGAACCGCTCGGCGTACTCCACCTTCTCGAAGGCGTCGTCCTCGCCCCAGACCAGCAGCTTGGGCACCGCGGATCGCCGCAGCGCGGGGACGAGGTCCCGGGTGTGGCGGCTGTCGGCCGCAGCCGCCAGCGCCAGCCAGGAGCGCTGGACCCGCGGATCGGTCCACGGGTCCGCGTAGTCGGCGATCAGCTCCTCCGTCGCGGCCCCCGCCAGAGCCGACGCCACGGCCCGGCGGCGGGCCGCGAGCAGGTCGCCGCCGGTCGCGGCCGCGGCGACCTCCGGGTCCCCGAACCGGGCCACGTGCGGCGCCGGCCAGGAGTCGTAGAGGACCGAGTTGACCAGGGCCAGCCGGTCCACCTCCAGCCGGCCGTGGACGAGCAGGTGCTGCGCGACGGCGCCGCCGATGTCGTGGCCCGCAACGGGAACCGGCCCGGAGAGCCCCAGCGCGGCCGCGAACCGGTCCACCCACTCCGCGAGGGCCGGGACCGCGGCCGTCTCCGGGGTGAGCTCGCCGCCCGAGCGCCCCAGCCCGGGGAGGTCGACGGCGAGGGGCCGCAGCCCCGCCGCCGCGAGGCGGCCCACCACCGGAAGCCACACCCGGCTCCAGTACGTCCCGTGCAGCAGGAGCACCGGCGGGCCGCCCCGCCCGGCGGTCAGGTAGCTCGCCGCCTCACCGCCGACCCGGACCGAGGTCCGCCGCACGCCCGTCTCCGTCGTCTGTGCCATGGCACCACTGTGCCCGCGTCCCGCCGCGCGGCCGAGAGTCGGAAAAGACATCCCTGGGTACGTTCCTGCCATGCGCCGTCATCGGGTGGTGGCCCTGCTCACCCCGCCCCAGTCCCCGTTCGAACTCGCCTGCGCCGCCGAGGTCTTCGGCACGGTCCGGCCGGACGTGCCGACCCGCTACGACTTCCGGGTCTGCGCCGAGCGACCCGGCCCACTGCCGACCACCACCGGCTTCGCGGTCGTCGCCGACGCGGGCCTGGAGGCCCTGCGCGAGGCGGACACCGTCGTCGTGCCCGGCCGGCAGCCGCCCGACGCGCCGGTACCGCCGGCCGTCACCGAGGAGCTGCGGGCCGCCCACCGGCGCGGGGCGCGGATCGCCGCCATCTGCACCGGGGCGTTCGTCCTCGCCCGGGCCGGGCTGCTCGGCGGCCGCCGGGCGACCACGCACTGGCGCCACACCGCCCGGCTGGCGGCCGCCTTCCCCGAGGTGCGGGTGGACCCCGACGTGCTCTACGTCGACCACGGCGACGTGGCGACCAGCGCCGGGACCGGCGCGGGCATCGACCTGTGCCTGCACCTGGTGCGCTCCGACCACGGCGCCGCGTACGCCGCCCAGGTCGCCCGGAACATGGTGCTGCCGCCGCACCGGGAGGGCGGCCAGCTCCAGTACGCCGCCCGGCCCACCCCCGCCCGCGCCGACGACTCCCTGGCGCCGCTGCTGGAGTGGGCCGCCGACCGGCTCGACTCCCCGCTGACCGTCGGTCGGCTCGCCGGGCGCGCCGGGCTGTCGGGCCGGACGCTCGCCCGGCGGTTCACCGAACAGCTCGGGACCAGCCCGGGGCGGTGGCTGCTCGACCGGCGGCTCGACGCGGCCCGGGTCCTGCTGGAGCAGACCCGCCTGCCGGTGGAGGCCGTCGCCCAGCGGGTGGGCCTCGTCTCGGCGGTCAACCTGCGCCGCCGCTTCCGGACCCACCTCGGCACCACCCCCGGCGCCTACCGGCGGGACTTCGGCGAGACCCGGTAGGGGCCCGGGCCGGGGCCGTTCCGGTGGTCGTGCCGCCCCGGCCTCAGGGCCCGAGGGCGCGGTGGGCGGCGCGGATGGCGTCGGCGGCGGCCTCGGCCTCGGCGGGGCCGGTGCGCCAGCTGCAGACCGACAGGCGGACGGCGCCGCGCCCCCGCCATCGGGTGCGGGTGACCCAGACGGCGCCCCCGGTGTTGAGGCGGTCGACGAGGCGCCGGGTGCGGTCGTCGTCGCCGACACGGAGGAGGACCTGGTTCAGGCGCACCGGGGCCAGCAGCTCGATCCCGGGTTCGCCGGCCAGCGCCCGCGCGAGCCCCTGGGCGGCGTCGACGTTCCGCTCGACCAGGGCGGCCAGCCCCGCGCGGCCGAGGTGGTGCAGCACCGCCCAGAGGGTGATGGCGCGCGAGCGCTGGGAGAACTCCACCCGCCGGTCGACCTGGTCGCCGCCGGGGGCCGCGCCCCGGACGGGCGCCGGGGCCGCGGGGCCGTCCGCACCGCCCGCGACGGCCGGGGCGGCGTCCCCGGCGGGGGCGGCCGGGCCCGTGCCGCCGCCGGGGTGGACGTAGTCGGCGTGGACGGCGACGGCGCGGTGGAAGGCGTCGGGGCGGGCGCACAGCGCGAGCCCGCAGTCGTACGGGGTGTTCAGCCACTTGTGGCCGTCGCACGACCAGGAGTCGGCCAGGGCGACGCCGTCCAGCAGCGGGCGCAGCCGGGGGGAGGCCGCCGCCCACAGCCCGAACGCGCCGTCGAGGTGCAGCCAGCCGCCGCGGGCGCGGACCACCTCGGCCAGCCGGGGCAGCGGGTCGACCGAGCCGGTGTTGGTCGAGCCGACCTCGCCGCAGACGATGAGGCCGCCCTCGGCCCGGTCGGCCAGCCGCGCCAGGTGGCGCGCGTCCATCCGCCCCTCGCCGTCGGCGCGCACGCGGTGGACCTGTCCGCCGAGCCCGAGCAGGCGCAGGCAGCGCAGCACCGAGACGTGGGTCTCGCGGCCGACGAGGACGGTGAGCGGCGGCGCGCCCCGCATGCCCTGCTCGCGCACCGACCACCCGGCGCGGCGGAGCTGGTCGTCGCGGGCGGCGGCCAGGCAGACCAGGTTGGCCGTGGTGCACCCGGAGGTCAGTCCCATGACGGTGCCCGGCGGAAGGCCGAGCAGGTCGACCAGCCACCGCGCGCACACGTCCTCGGCGGTCGCGGCGAGTGGGCTGGCGTCCGGTGTCGCGGCGCACTGGTCCCACAGGCTGGTCAGCCAGTCGGCGGCGACGCCCACGGGCAGCGCCCCGCCGATGACGTAGCCGAAGCTGTGCGCACCGCCGGTGTCGACGGTGCCCGCCTCGCCGGCGCGGATCAGCCGCCGCACGGTCGCCGCCGCGTCGGCGCCGGCCTCCGGGACCGGGCCGCCCAGCAGGTCCGCGAGCAGGCCCGGGGCGGCCGCCGCCACCGGGCGCGGGCGGCGGGTGGACGCCCGCGCGTACCGCGCGACCAGGTCGAGCACGCCGAGGGCGTCACCGGCCGGGTCGGGGGAGCGGTTCTCCATACGTCGGGCGCCTTCCTCCGCACGCAGGGCTCGGCCCGCTCGGGTGCGCGGGCCCGGACCGGCGCGGACGGGGCGCGGGGCCCGGGCCGCCGCACCGATGGTCACTCAGCGTAGTGGATGTGCGGCGGGCGGTGGTCCGTCACGGCGGAGCGGGGGACGCGGCCCGACCCCGGACGGGCCGCAGCCGGACGGGGCGGCCGGTCAGGGGGTGCGGCGGCGGGTGGGGAGGCGGAGGGCGCGCCGGGCGGCGTCGGTGGCGGGGGCGGAACCGGCGGCGACGTCACGCATGGCGGCGGCCAGGGTTCGGACCTTGGTGTTGGTGTCCTGCGAGACGCGGACCAGCACCCGCCAGGCGGTGTCGGCGTCGACCTGGCGGACGAGCATCACCATGCCGATGGCGCGGTCGATGTCGGCGCGGGAGTCGAGCGCCTGCTCCAGGCGGGAGGCGTGCGCGCGCAGTGTGTCGAGTTCGTGGAGGGACGCCGTGATCGGCTCGCGCGCCCCGCCCGTCCCACGTGCGGCCATGGTCCGAGCCTACGCCGGACGCCGCGCCGCGCGGGGGGAGTGGCGGGAAACCGCCCTGGTGGTGAGGGCGGGCGGCCCGGGCGGCGGGGGGTCCGGCCGCCCCGGCCGCCCCGGTCGGTGCCGGAACGGCCGGCGCGGTCCCGTGCCGCCGGTCGGCCCGGGCCGTGCCGTCTCCGGTCGGGCCGTGGGCGGGGAGGGCCGGCGCGGTGGCCGCCGCGCGCCCCGGCCGCCCCGAGCGGGGCCGCTCGGGGCGGCCGGGGCGCCGAGGTCAGTGGTGGCCGGAGTCGGTCGGGGAGAGCGAGCCCTTGATGCCCGCGACGCGGCCGTAGCCGTCGAAGGAGATCCGGGCGGACAGTCCGGGCCCGGTCAGGGACAGGCCGCCGTCGGGGTCCCACTCCGCGCCGAGGCCGCGGCCGTGGGCGTAGGCGCCGATGGTGCGCCGCCAGTCGGTCGGGCGGAGTTCGGCCACGCTCTGCTGGAGGACGCGCATGACGCGGGTCGGCTCTGGCGGCGGCAGGCGGAACTCGGGGTGCTCCAGGAGGAACGCGGCGCGGGTGCCCCCGCCGGCGTCCCCGGTGTAGGACGTCCAGCGCCCGGTCACCGCCTTGGCGGCCTCCACGAACACCCCCGCGACGTGGTTGGGGTCCTGGGGGTCGCCCGGGAGGGCGGAGAAGGGCACCTCGGGCTCGGTGAGTTCGGCGATGCCGTGCTGCCGGCCGAAGTCGCGCACCGCCGCCGACAGGGCGGTGACCTCCGGCGGGAAACCGGAGGGGTTGGCCCACGCCCACAGCCACGACCGCGGTCCGGGGGCGGCGCTGCCCAGCAGGTGGAGCCGCTCGCACTCCAGCGACCGCTCACCGGAGAAGGTGAACCGCTGCTGCTGGAGGTCGACGTTCCAGTTGTGCCGGCCGACCACCTCGGCGAGGTGGATCTGGTGTTCGAGGGAGAGGAGCGCGGCGTCGTCGAGGAGGGCCGCGAGGGTGGGAGTGGGATGCACGCGTGGATGCTAGTGCTGGCCGGTGATTTGCGTCTATTCGGACATGCGGCCCAGGGAGCGCATGGCGGGTGGAGTCGGGCGCGGGGCGCCGGGCTCCACCCCTACCCGCCCGCCCGTGCGGCGGCGGGGCGGGCGGGGTCATGAGCCGGCCGGCCGCAGGGTGAGGGTGACCGTGTAGGGGTGCTCGTCGGCGGAGATCGCGTCGACCGTGGCCTCGTAGTCGCCCACCGGCTGGGTGTGCCCGACCGGCCCGCTGACGACGACGGTGTCGAGGCCGTCGCCCTCGAAGTGCACCTCGGCGCCGTCGGCGGTGATGCCGTACACCGACGCGGTCAGGCCGCTGTCGCCGAACGGGCCGCGCGTGCCCTCGGCGAGCCGGTGGGTGAGGGCCCCGGACTCGGTGGGGGAGGGGTCGGGAGGCATGCCCGGCTCCATTCCGATGGTCGAGGAGGGCGTCGGCGCGGGCGGGTCGCCGCCGCCGTCGCCGCAGCCGGTCAAGGCGAGGACGAGTACCGCCGCTCCGGCGGCCCCGGTGGTCCACACGCGCATGGGCGTTCCTCTCAGTCGCGGAGGGGCATGCTCTGGATACCGCTGAAGTTGCCGGCGATCTCGTCGTAGCGGACGGTGCGCCGCAGGGCGTCGCCGCCCCAGGGATTGTAGAGATCGACGGTCCCGGCCTCGGCGTCGACGTCGGTGACCACGTAGAAGTGGAAGGCGGTCAGCCTGTCGCCGGGGTCGACGTCGTCGCCGTACCGGCTGCCGTCGGCCTCGTCGGCCGGGGGCGTCAGGAAGGCCATGCCCTCGCCGCGGTCGTCCATGGCCTGCAGCTCCTCGATGCTGAGCGCGTCGGGGGCGTGCGAGGTGGCCTCCTCGCCGGTGAGGATCTCCAGCCCGCGCTGGACGGAGTCGACCTCCAGGTGCTGGTAGCCGCCCTCGCGCTCGGCGAGGGCCTTCTCCATGATCGCCGGCCAGAGTTCCGGGGGGTCTCCGGCGGCGTCGGCGAACACCGGGCTGCTCCCGTTGAGCGGCAGGTCGGGCGAGACCGTGACGGAGTCGCCGGTGTCGGGGAAGGTGACCGTGAACGAGCCGTTGGGGTTCTGCCGGATCATGTCGCGGATGGCCTGGGGGTCGTGTTCGGCCAGGATGCCGAGCGAGGCCATGTACCAGCAGTCGGAGAGCTGCTGCTGGTGGATGTCCGACAGCGAGATGTCGTCGCGGTAGAGCACGGCGTCGGGAACGGGGCCGTACTCGGCGCTGTGCGTCGACGTGTTGGCGACCTCGTCGAACGCCGGGGAGAAGTACGGCGGCTCCATGCCCTGCATCCGGCGGACGATGTCGAGCGACGCGTTGGCCAGGATGTGCTGCTGGATCATGTGGGTGAACGGCTCCTGCCCGCCGGGGAGCCCGGCGAGTTCGGCGAGCTGCTCGTCGCTGAGAGGGCCGAGGAGCGCGGTCAGCTCGGCCGGGTTGAGCTCTTGGAGCGCCTCGTACACGTCGAGCCGGTCGGGCTTGCCGCCGAACCAGCTCTCCCAGAACGAGGGGTCGCGGAGGAACTCGTCGAGGAGTTCGTGGGCGGAGTCGACGTCGTCCTGGTCGACCTGGCCGGGCGGCCGGGGCGCGTCGGTCCCGCTGGGGGCGCCGGTGGGCCCGGGGTCGCCGGGGGTGTCCTCCTGGGGGGCCGCCGCGCCCTCGCCGGGGCTCGCGTCGGGCGCGGGGCCGGCCGGGTCGGCGCAGTCGCCGCCGGAGACCTCGCACACGGCCGAGGCGAGCAGGGTGGCGACGCGGTCGCCGGCGCCGGTGGCGAGGACCACGGCGGCGATCGCCGCCACCAGGAGGACGACGGCGGCGTACTCGGTGAAGCCGGCTCCGGAGTCGCGGGTGCGCGGCGGTGGGTGAAGGGACACCGGGGGGCTCCGTTCGAGGGGAGGCGGTGGCCTACGGGGGATGTGCCCGCGCGGGGGTGGTGCCACGTCCGACGGGTGTGGCCGGTGCGGGCCATTGCCGGACCACCAATGTACTCAGTGTGTTTGATCTGTGACAGGCAGTTATGAAAGGTGTGGACGGGGGAGGAGGGGAGTGCCGGGTCGGGGGGACCGGCCCGGGAGAGGGAGGGAGAACCGGATGGACTTGCGTGGATTCGCCGTCGCGGGGATGGCCGCGGCGGCCGTGCTGGCCACGGCCGGGTTCGCCGACGCGGACGTGACCGCCGCGCCCGGGGACCGGATCGAGTGTGCATCGGTCCTGGGCGGGGAGACCCGCGTGGGCGAGGTCGCCGCAACGGGCGGCGAGGGCGGTACCGAGCCGTTCCTGGTGCAGTGGGACGACGGCACCCGCTCCGTGGTGGAGGACGCCGACAACTGCTTCGTGCTGCCGGCGGAGGCCCCGGCCGAACCCGCTCCGGCGGCCGAGGCCCCGGCCGAGCCCGCGGCCGAGCCGGCTCCGGCGGACGCGCCCGCTCCGGTCGGCGGCGCCTGAGGCGCGTCCGGCGCGGGGCGGTCGGCGCGCCCCGCGCCGGACCGGGCGCGGTCGGGCGCGGCCGGTTCCGGGGAACGCCCGAGGGCCGGGCACCGATGGCGCGAACCGCTCGGCGGAGCCGCTACAGTTGG
The DNA here is from genome assembly GCF_001552555.1 of Nocardiopsis trehalosi NBRC 14201. Taxonomy (GTDB): domain Bacteria; phylum Actinomycetota; class Actinomycetes; order Streptosporangiales; family Streptosporangiaceae; genus Nocardiopsis_B; species Nocardiopsis_B trehalosi. The sequence goes on from NZ_BCRK01000020.1 coordinate 22,253, forward strand.
TGCAGCGGAGAACGCCGAAGGCGTCCGCACCAGGTCCTGTGGAGCAGTTAGGAGTGCTCGCCACCCTGTCAAGGTGGAGGCCGCGGGTTCAAATCCCGTCAGGACCGCCGTACCGCCCGGAGCCCTCACCGGCCCGGGCGTCGTCGTTTCCGGAGGGCGCCGCATGGCCTACCGGTTCGCCACCGAGCGCACCGACCACTCCGACCTCGCGAGCGGGGCGGTCCTGCGGTCGGCCCCCGGCCGCCCCGGGTTCCCGGTGCGGCTGGCCAGCGAGCTGTTCCAGCGCGCCGCCGCGCACGCGCCCGCGCGCCCCCTGCGCCTGTGGGACCCGATGTGCGGCACCGGGCACCTGGCCGTGGCGGTGGGCCTGCTGCACCGCGAGCGCCTGGCGCACGTCCGCGCCACCGACACCGACCCCGACGCGGTCGGCCTGGCGGCCCGCAACCTCGCCCTGCTCACCGCCGCCGGCCTGGCCGATCGCGAACGCGAGCTGCGCGCTCTCGCCGCCGAGAACGGCCGGGCCGACACCGCCGAGCGGGCCGCCGCCGCGCGCCGGCTCGCCGCCCGGCTGGCCGCCGCGGGCGGCGACCTGCCGCACACCGCCGCCGCCGACGACGCGTTCGCGCCCGCCGCGCCCGAGCCCCCGGTCGACGTGGTGCTGACCGACGTGCCCTACGGCGACCTCAGCCGGTGGAGCGGGGCGCCGCCCGGAGGCGACCCCGTGGCGGCGGTGCTGCGGTCCCTGGCCGGGGTCCTCGGCGGCGACGCGGTGCTCGCGGTGGCCGCCCGCGCCCGGCGGGTACCGCTGCCCGCGGGGGTGCCCGCCCTGGAGCGGGTGCGGGTGGGCGTGCGCGCGGCGGTGCTGGTGCGCGCCGGCGACCTCCCGCCCTGACGCGCCGGCTCAACGGGCGCGGTCGACCCCGGCGAACGCGCGCGAGGTGAACAGCGCGACGCCCAGCGCCACCGCCGCCAGCAGCACGAACCCGATGGTGTAGGCGCCGGTGGCCTGGTACACGCCGCCCATCAGCAGCGGCGGGAAGTACCCGCCGAGGCCGCCCGCGGCACCCACCAGCCCGGTGACCGTGCCCACTCGCGCGGGTTCGACCAGGCGGGCGACCAGCGCGAACACGCCGCCGGTGCCCAGCCCGAGGGAGAGGGCGATCAGCACGAACGCCGCCCCCGCCGGGAACTCCGTCGGCGGGTGCAGGGCCAGGACGACGGCGAACACGCACGTGCCGAGGAACGACACCAGGCAGACCCGCACCGGCCCGATGCGGTCGGACAGGGCGCCGCCGATCGGCCGGGCGACGACCGCCGCCGCGGCGAACCCGGCGGTGCGCAGCCCGGCGCCGGTCTGGGTGAAGTCGTAGGCGGTGGTGAGCAGGGTGGGCAGGTAGGTGGAGAACGCGACGAACCCGCCGAACGCGATCGCGTAGAGCAGCGACGTCTGCCAGGTGGCGCGGAGCCGCAGGGCGGCGCCCATGCGCGGCAGCGCGGGGGCCGTACTGGGCCGCCACTCCGGCGCGTCGCGGCTGAACACCCACACCACGACCCCCATCGCGGCGAGGGCGACGCACATGGCGACGTGGGTGCCCAGCACGCCCAGCGCCTCGGACAGGCGCGGGGTGAGCAGCGCCGACAGGGCGGTGCCGCCCATGCCGGCGCCGAACACGCCGGTGGCGAACCCGCGCCGGTCGGGGGTGTGCCAGGCGTTGACGAACGGGATGCCGACGGCGAACGAGGTGCCCGCCACGCCGAGGAGGAACCCCCACACGAGCAGCATCGGGTACGACCCGCCGGACAGCCCGACCAGCAGCGTGGGCACGATGCTCGCGAAGCACAGCACGGTGAACATGACCCGCCCGCCGTAGCGGTCGGTGAGCACGCCCACCGGGATGCGGCCGAGCGACCCGACCAGCACGGGGACGGCCACCAGCAGCGAGGTCTGCGTCGGCGACAGGTCCAGGGCCGAGGTGTAGGACTTCGACAGCGGGCCGACGAGGTTCCACGCCCAGAACGTCAGCGCGAACGCCGCGGTGGCCAGCGCCAGGTTGGCGCCGGCGCCGCGGCCGCCGGTGCGCGGCGCGGCCGCGTGCGGGGGCCGTGCGTTCATGTCCGCCTCCTCTGCTCCGCTCCGCCGGAATTCACCTTAGGTCCCGGACCGCGGTTTTCCGGTAAGGCGTCCCGCGCTTCTCCCTATTCGCGGGGTACCGTTGGCGGCGGCACCGGATTCCATTGTTCCGGCGGTGCCGTCCTGCGTTTCGGCGGTACGCAAAAAACGGGGAACGAATATGTCTGACGACGGTAAAGCCCCACGTGGCGACGTGAGCGACACCGATCTCCTGCTGCGTACCGGAATTCTCCTGGGGCGTTCGCGGACGACCCCCGATAACCGCGCGGTGTTCCGCGAGGGCGGCCGCGAGGGCGACGTCTTCTACCGCGACCGGTGGAGCCACGACAAGGTGGTGCGGTCGACCCACGGGGTGAACTGCACGGGCTCCTGCTCGTGGAACGTCTACGTCAAGGACGGCATCATCACCTGGGAGACCCAGGCGACCGACTACCCGTCGGTGGGCCCCGACCGGCCCGAGTACGAGCCGCGCGGCTGCCCCCGGGGCGCCGCGTTCTCCTGGTACACCTATTCGCCCACGCGGGTGCGCTACCCCTACGGGCGCGGGGTGCTGGTCGAGATGTACCGCGAGGCCCGCGCCCGGCTCGGCGACCCGGTCGCGGCCTGGGCCGAGGTCACCACCGACCCGGAGCGGCGCCGCCGCTACCAGCGGGCGCGCGGCAAGGGCGGGCTGGTGCGCCTGGAGTGGGCCGAGGCGCTGGAGATCGCGGCCGCCGCGCACGTGCACGCGATCCGCGCCCACGGCCCGGACCGGATCGCCGGGTTCTCGCCGATCCCCGCGATGTCGCAGGTCTCGCACGGGGTGGGGGCGCGCTTCCTCAACCTCATCGGCGGCTCGATGCTGTCGTTCTACGACTGGTACGCCGACCTGCCGGTGGCCTCCCCGCACGTCTTCGGCGACCAGACCGACGTCCCCGAGTCCGGTGACTGGTGGGACGCCGCCTACCTGGTGCTGTGGGGGTCGAACGTGCCGGTCACCCGCACCCCCGACGCCCACTGGATGGCCGAGGCCCGCTACCGGGGCCAGAAGGTCGTGGTGGTCTCGCCCGACTACAGCGACGCCACCAAGTTCGCCGACGAGTGGCTGCACCCGCGCCCCGGCACCGACGGCGCGCTCGCCATGGCCATGGGGCACGTGGTGCTGCGCGAGTACTTCGCCGACGCGCGCAACGAGGCGTTCGACCGCTACGTGCGCAAGTACACCGACCTGCCGTTCCTCGTCTCCCTGGGCGAGCGCGACGGGCGCCGGGTCCCCGGCAAGTTCCTCACCGCCGCCGACCTGCCGAGCACCGCCGGACTCCCCAACGCGGCGTGGAAGCCGCTGTTCCTGGACGCCGCCGGCGAGGTGGTGGTGCCCGACGGCACCCTCGGCCACCGGTGGGGCGACGACGGCCGCGGCCGGTGGAACCTGGACCTGGGCGGCCGCGAGCCGATGCTGACCCTGCTCGGCCACCCCGGCGCGGGCACGGCCGAGGTCGCGCTGCCCCGGTTCGACGCCGACGGCGGCACCGGCCGCACGGTGCCGCGCGGGGTGCCGGTGCGCCGGATCGGCGGCCACCTGGTGACCACGGTGTTCGACCTGCTGCTCGCCCAGTACGGGGTGGGCCGCCCCGGCCTGCCCGGGGCGTGGCCGTCGGGCTACGACGACGTGTCGGCGCCGTGCACGCCCGCCTGGCAGGAGGCGGTCACCGGGGTGCCGGCCGAGCGGGCGGTCCGCATCGCCCGCGAGTTCGCCGACACCGCGGCGGCCACGGGCGGCCGGTCGATGATCATCCTCGGCGCGGGCACCAACCAGTGGTTCCACGGCGACACCATGTACCGCGCGTTCCTGACCCTGCTGCTGCTCACCGGCTGCCAGGGCGTCAACGGGGGCGGGTGGGCGCACTACGTGGGCCAGGAGAAGTGCCGCACCCAGGCCGGGTGGGCGGCCTACGCGTCGGCGTCGGACTGGACCCGCCCGGCGCGGTTCATGGCCGGCACCGCCTACTGGTACCTGCACACCGACCAGTGGCGCTACGACACCTACGGCGCCGACGCGCTGACCGCCCCCACCGGTCCGGGCCGGCTCGCCGGGCGGCACACCGCCGACCTGGTGGCCGCGTCGGCGCGGATGGGCTGGCTGCCGTCCTACCCGACGTTCGACCGCAACCCGCTCGACCTGGCGCGGGCCGCCGAGGAGGCGGGCCGCGACCCCGCCGAGTACGTCGCCGGGGAGCTTGCCGGCGGGCGCCTCCGGTTCGCCGCGGAGGACCCCGACGACCCCGGCAACTGGCCGCGGGTGCTCGACGTGTGGCGGGCCAACCTGCTGGGGTCCTCGGCCAAGGGCAACGAGTACTTCCTGCGCCACCTGCTCGGCACGTCCGCCGCCGTGCAGGGCGGCGAGGCGGGGCCCGAGCACCGGCCGCGCGACGTCGTGTGGCGCGCGGACGCGCCGGAGGGCAAGCTCGACCTGCTGCTGTCGATCGACTTCCGGATGACCAGCACCACGCTGCTGTCCGACATCGTGCTGCCCGCCGCCACCTGGTACGAGAAGTACGACCTGTCGACCACTGACATGCACCCGTTCGTGCACGCGTTCACCCCGGCCATCGACCCGCCGTGGCAGGCGCGCAGCGACTTCGACGCCTTCCACGCGCTCGCCGCCCGGTTCAGCGAGCTGGCGCGCGAGCACCTGGGGACCGCCACCGACCTGGTGGCGGTCCCGCACCAGCACGACACCCCGGGGGAGCTGGCCCAGCCCAAGGGCACCGCGCCCGACTGGAAGGGGACCGGGGTGGTGCCGGTGCCCGGGGCGACGATGCCGGCCATCACGGCGGTGCGCCGCGACTACGGCGCGGTGGCCGAGAAGCTCGCCGCGGTCGGGCCGCTGGCGGAGACCAAGGGCCTGCCGGTCAAGGGGGTGGAGTTCACGCCCGACGTCGAGATCGCCTGGCTGCGCGAGGCCAACGGGACGGCCCGGGGCGGGGCCGCCGACGGCCGCCCGCTCATCGACACCGACGTCAAGGCGTGCGAGATGATCCTCGCCCTGTCGGGGACCACCAACGGGCGGCTGGCCGCGCAGGGCTTCGCCCGGCTGGCCGAGCGCACCGGCACCGACATGGACGAGCTGGTCCACGGCGGCCGGGAGCGGCGCATCGTGTTCGCCGACACCCAGGCCCGCCCGACCCCGGTCGGCGCCAGCCCGGAGTGGTCGGGCAAGGAGGCGCCCGACCGCAGGTACGCGCCGTTCACCGTCAACGTCGAGCACGACAAGCCGTGGCACACCCTCACCGGCCGCCAGCACTTCTACGTCGACCACGACTGGATGCTGGAGTTCGGCGAGGCGCTGCCGGTGTACCGGCCCCCGCTCGACATGCACCTGCTGTTCGGCGAGCCCCGCATCGGCCCCAAGGGGCGGCGCGAGGTGGTGGTGCGCTACCTGACCCCGCACTCCAAGTGGTCCATCCACTCCGAGTACCAGGACAACCTGCTGATGCTCAGCCTGTCCCGGGGCGGGCCGTCGATGTGGATGAGCCCGGCCGACGCCGCCGCCATCGGCGCCCGCGACAACGACTGGGTGGAGGCGGTCAACCGCAACGGGGTGGTGGCCGCCCGGCTGGTGGTGTCGCACCGCATGCCGACCGGGACCGTGTTCATCTACCACGCCCTGGAACGGGTGGTCGACACGCCGAAGACCGAGACCACCGGGCGGCGCGGCGGCATCCACAACTCGCTGACCCGGCTGCTGGTCAAGCCCACCCACCTGATCGGCGGCTACGCCCAGTTCGCCTACGGGTTCAACTACATCGGACCGACCGGCAACCAGCGCGACGAGGTCACCGTGGTGCGCCGGCGCACGACCGAGGTGAGGTACTAGATGGCGGAGCGGATCGGCCGGGTCATGGCGCAGGTCGCCATGGTGATGAACCTGGACAAGTGCATCGGCTGCCACACCTGCTCGGTGACGTGCAAGCAGGCGTGGACCAACCGCAGCGGGGTGGAGTACGTCTGGTTCAACAACGTCGAGACCCGGCCCGGCCAGGGCTACCCGCGCGGCTACCAGGACCAGGAGCGGTGGAAGGGCGGGTGGCGGCGCACCGCGACCGGCCGGCTGGTGCCGCGCGCGGGCGGGCGGCTGCGCAAGCTGGCCACCATCTTCGCCAACCCGGTCATGCCCGCCATCCAGGACTACTACGAGCCGTGGACCTACGACTACGAGAACCTGGTGGCCGCCCCGCTCGGCGACGACATGCCCGTGGCGCCCCCGAGGTCGCTCATCAGCGGCGAGCCCATGGCCATCACCTGGAGTGCGAACTGGGACGACGACCTGGGCGGCGGCGAGGAGCTGGGCGTCCACGACCCGATCGTGCGCCGCCTCGGCGAGCAGGTGCGCTTCTCCTTCGAGCAGGCGTTCATGTTCTACCTGCCGCGCATCTGCGAGCACTGCCTGAACCCGTCGTGCGTGGCGAGCTGCCCGAGCGGGGCGATGTACAAGCGCGCCGAGGACGGCATCGTGCTCGTCGACCAGGACCGGTGCCGGGGCTGGCGGATGTGCGTCACCGGCTGCCCGTACAAGAAGGTGTACTTCAACCACAAGACCGGCAAGGCCGAGAAGTGCACGATGTGCTATCCGCGCGTCGAGGTCGGCCTGCCCACCGTGTGCTCCGAGACCTGCGTGGGGCGGCTGCGCTACCTCGGCGTGGTGCTCTACGACGTCGACCGGGTGGGCGCCGCCGCCGCGGTCCCCGACGAGCACGACCTCTACCCGGCCCAGCTCGACCTGCTGCTCGACCCCGCCGATCCGGAGGTGGCGGCGGCCGCCCGCCGCGACGGCATCCCGGACCGGTGGATCGACGCGGCCCGGCGCTCACCGGTGTACGCGCTCGCCGTGCAGCACCGGGTGGCGCTGCCGCTGCACCCGGAGTTCCGCACCCTGCCGATGGTCTGGTACATCCCCCCGCTGTCGCCGGTGGTGGACACCCTCACCGGCACCGGCCACGACGGTGAGGACGCGGGCAACCTGTTCGGCGCGATCGAGACGCTGCGCATCCCCGTCGCCTACCTCGCCGAACTCTTCACCGCGGGCGACCCCGCCCCGGTCACCGCGGTGCTGCGCCGGCTGGCCGCCATGCGGGCGCACATGCGCCGGGTCAACCTCGGCCAGGAGCGGGACCCGTCGATCGCGGCCGCCGTCGGCATGGACGGCGACACGATCGAGGAGCTGTACCGGCTGCTCGCCATCGCCAAGTACGACGACCGCTACGTCATCCCCACCGCCTACGGGGTCGACGACGCCGACCGGGGCGCCGTGGAGGAGGTCGCGTGCTCCCTCGACTTCGAGGGCGGCCCCGGCATGGGCGGCATGGGCGGCCGGCCTCCGTTCGGCGAGGCCTCCGGCCGGCCCGACCCGGTGGGCGTCGAGACCTTCCACGCCCTGCGCGCCCGCCAGACCAGCGACGTCCGGGCGCGGGGCGGGCCGCGCCGGACCAACCTGCTCAACTGGGACGGCAACGGCCGCCCCGACGGGCTCTTCCCGCCCCGGGACGGGGCCCGCGACCGGAGGGAGGACGCATGACGGTCCGCGACCCCGCCGACCCCGCCCGCGTGTGCGCCGTGCTGCGCCAGGCGGCGTCGGTCCTGCTCGGCTACCCCGACGAGGCGTTCTTCGAGCGGCTGCCGGTGGTCTACCGGGCGCTGCTCGCGCTGCCCGACAGCGCCCCGCGCGCCGACCTCACCGGGTTCTGCGACCACGCCGCGAGCACCCCGGAGCTGGAGCTGGGCGCCCACTACGTGGCGACGTTCGACCTGCGCCGCCGCCGCACCCTGCACCTGACCTACTACACCGACGGCGACACCCGCCGCCGCGGCCACGCCCTGGCCGAGGTCAAGGCGGAGTACGCCGCGTGCGGCTGGGAGCTGGAGGCGCCGGAGCTGCCCGACCACCTCGCGGTGCTGCTGGAGTTCGCCGCGCGCGGCGACGCGCGGCGCGGCGAGGCGCTGCTGGTCCGGTTCCAACCCGGCCTGGAGCTGCTGCGCGCGGCGCTGCGCGCGTGCGGGACGCCCTACGCTGCGGTCCTCGACGCCGTCGCGGCCACGCTGCCCGCCCCGCACGCCGGCCACCGCGAGGCGGTGCGCCGGCTCGCCGCCGCCGGGCCGCCCGCCGAGGAGGTCGGCCTGGCCCCCTACGGGGGGCCGGTGCCGCTGGGCATGCCCGGCCCGCGCCCCGGCGGCGCCCCGGCCGCCGAGGGGGCGCGGTGAGCGCGCCGCCGCCGGACCTGGTGGACCTGCTGCTGTGGGGGGTGCTGCCGTACGTGGTGCTGGCGGTGTTCGTCGGGGGCACGGTGTGGCGCTACCGCTACGACAAGTTCGGCTGGACCACGCGGTCCTCGCAGCTCTACGAGTCGCGGCTGCTGCGCGTGGGCAGCCCGCTGTTCCACTTCGGGCTGCTCGTCGTCATCGCCGGGCACGCCATGGGGCTGCTCGTCCCCAAGGGGTGGACGGAGGCGGCGGGGGTGCCCGACGCCGCCTACCACGTGGTGGCGCTGGTGCTGGGCGCGGTCGCCGGGGTGTGCACCCTGGGCGGCGTCGCGCTGCTGGTGTGGCGGCGGCGCACCACCGGGCCGGTGTTCAGCGCCACCACGCGCAACGACAAGCTGATGTACGCGGTGCTCGTGCTGGCGATCCTCGCCGGGCTGGCCACCACGCTGGTCTCGGCGGGCGCCGACCTGGCCGGGCGCGGCGGCCACGACTACCGCGACACCGTGTCGGTGTGGTTCCGCGGCGTCTGGGTGCTCGACCCGCGCGTCGACGCCATGGCGGCCGCGACCCTTCCGTTCCACGTGCACGCGCTCGTGGGGCTCGCCCTGTTCGCGCTGTTCCCGTTCACCCGGCTGGTCCACGCGTTCAGCGCACCCGTGGGGTACCTGTTCCGGCCCTACGTCGTCTACCGCACCCGCGACCGGCTGCCGACGCGCGCGACGCGCCCGGCGCGGCGCGGCTGGTCGTGAGCCGCGGCGAGGCCGCGGGGGAGAGGAGGCCGGGATGGAGCTGTTCCCGCCGCTGCCGCTGTCGGAGTGGGTCGACACCAAGGAGACCCTGCACCGGTTCCTCCAGGTGGTGGGCAAGATCCGGTTGGCGTCCGCGCCGCGGCGCAACCACTGGTGGCACGTGCCGCTGCACCTGACGGGCACCGGGCTGACCACGCGGCCCATGGGGCTGGTCGACGGCAACCCGCTGTTCACGATCGACCTCGACCTGGTGGGCCACCGGCTCACCGCGGCGACGGTGGACGGGCGGTCGGCGTCGTTCGCGCTGCCCGGGCACAGCGTGTCGTCCTTCTACCAGGAGGTGCTGGGCGCCCTGGAGGGGCTGGGCGTGCACGCCCGTATCCGCCGGCCGCACCCCTACGACCTGCCCGACGCCGACCGGCCGTTCGCCGAGGACACCGAGCACGCCGCCTACGACACCGCCGCCGCCACCCGGTACTGGCGGGTGCTGTCGCAGGTCAACCTGGTGCTGGAGGAGTTCGCCGGGGGGTACTCCGGCAAGACCAGCCCGGTGCACCACTTCTGGCACACCTTCGACATCGCGGTGACGCGGTTCAGCGACACCCGGGTACCGCAGCCGCGCGAGGCGGGGCCGCTGCTGCGGGAGGCGTACTCGCGGGAGGCCGTGAGCTTCGGGTTCTGGTTCGGCGACGACACCGTCCCCGAGCCGGCGTTCTACTCCTACACGATGCCCGAACCGCCGGGCCTCACCGCGCGCCCGCTGCCCGAGGGCGGCGAGTGGACCGGCAGCGGCGGCGGGCATCTGGCCCTGCTGCGCTACGCGGAGGCCCGCCGGGCGCCCGATCCGCGCCGCGCCGTGCTGGAGTTCTACGACGCGGCCTACCATGCGGGGGCCGGGCTGCTGGGGTGGCCCGTCGACGACCTCGCCTGCGATCAGGGCGCCACCGACCCCTACCACCGCAAGGGAGAGCCATGGAGCTGACCGTCACCGACCGCCCGGCGGAGCGCCGGTACGAGGCGCGCGACGGCGCCGCCACCGCCGGGTTCGCGGAGTACATCCGCACCGACGAGATGGTCGTCTTCACCCACACCGAGGTCGACCCGTCGTACGAGGGCAAGGGCGTGGGCAGCGCCCTGGTCCGGGGAGCGCTGGACGACGTGCGGACGCACGGGCTGAGCGTGCTGCCGCTGTGCCCGTTCGTGAAGGGGTGGATCCAGCGGCACCGCGAGTACGCCGACATGGTCTACCGGCAGCCGCCGAGCCGGGTCACCGACTGACCCGCCCGCGCCGAGCCGCGGCCCCCGGTGCCCCGCGCACCGGGGGCCGCGGCGTTTCCCGGCCCGGGCGGCGGGCGCCCGGGTGTGGCCGGATGCGGCCGATAGCGGTCGTATTTCCGTTCCGGGGCCTTTCGCCGGATCGGGGAAGATCATCCCTCGATAGGCTCGGCCGCAGCGGCACGAGGACGTGGACGGAGCCTGTTCGTTGGCCATGCGAGACCGGGCCCGGCGCGTGGTGGAGGCGCGCTGGTTCCAAGCGGCGATCATCACCCTGATCCTGTTCAACGGGCTGCTCCTGGGCCTGGAGACCTCGCCCGCTCTTATGGCCGAGCACGGGGCGCTGCTGCGCCGCCTCGACCTGATGGTGCTCGCGGTCTTCGTCGCGGAGCTGGCGCTGCGGATCTACGCGCACCGCGGCGCGTTCCTGCGCGACCCCTGGGGCTGGTTCGACCTGGTCATCGTCGGCATCGCGCTGCTCCCGGCGTCGGGGCCGTTCGCGGTGCTGCGGGTGCTGCGCGTGCTGCGGGTGCTGCGCCTGCTGTCGGTGGTGCCCACGCTGCGCCACGTGGTGACCGGGCTGCTGAAGGCGCTGCCGGGGATGGCGTCGATCGCGTTCCTGGTGGGGCTGCTGCTCTACGTCGCCGCGGTGATGGCCACCAACCTGTTCCGGGCGAACGCGCCGCAGCACTTCAGCGACATCCTGACCTCGCTGTTCACCCTGTTCCAGATCATGACCGGGGACAGCTGGGGGGAGATCGCGCGGAGCGTGATGGACGAGCAGCCGGCGGCGTGGGTGTTCTTCGTCGGGTTCATCCTGGCGTCGACGTTCATCGGCCTCAACCTGTTCATCGCGGTGGCGGTGGAAGCGCTGGAGCACGACGTCGACGGCCGGCCCGACGCCGACGACCCGGTGCTGGTGGAGGTGCGGGCGCTGCGCGCCGAGATCGCCGAACTGCGGGCCGCCCGCGCGGCGGAGGCCCCGCCGGGCGGGGCGCGGAACGCCGCAGGGGCGTAGACACCGCCCGTTCGGTCGATAACCGCGCGTAAGGGTCGATGTCGTCACGGAGAGGGTGCCGCGCCTCGCGTTGAGTCGCTAGTGTTCTAGGTCACCATCGCAGCCTGCGCCGAGGGGGTCGGATGACCGACGTCGCGATCGAGCCCGCCACCCCGGAGCGGTGGGCGGACCTGGAGCGGCTGTTCGGCCGCACCGGGGCCTATGGGCACTGCTGGTGCGTCTTCTTCCGGCGCCGGGCCAAGGACTACGTGGCCAGCGTCTCGTGCCCCCCGCCGGAGCGGGGCGCGGCCAACCGCGCGGAGCTGCGCCGGCTCACCCTCGACGGCGCGGTCCCCGGGCTGCTCGCCTACGAGGGGGCCGAGCCGTGCGGCTGGGTGTCGGTCGCCCCGCGCGGCGACTACGTCCGCCTGGCCCGGTCGCGGTCGCTGCGCCCGGTCGACCCCGATGAGCCCGGCGTGTGGTCGGTGGTCTGCTTCTGGATGCCGCCGCGCCGCCGCCGCAAGGGCCTGGGCGGGCGGCTGCTCGACGCCGCCGTCGACCACGCCCGCGCGAACGGGGCCCGGGTCCTGGAGGCGTACCCCGTCGACACCGCCGGCGGGCGGGCGCCGAGCGCCGAGGTCTACACGGGCACCGTGCGGATGTTCCGCAAGGCGGGGTTCACCTGCGACCCGCACCCGGTCAGCGGGCGGCCCATCGCCCGCCTCGTGCTCGCGGCCGACCAGGCGGTCAGCCGCCCCGGGGCGCGAACATGATCACCGCCACGCCCACCAGGCAGATCAGCGCGCCCGCGACGTCGTAGCGGTCGGGGCGGAAGCCGTCGAGCGCCATGCCCCACGCCAGGGAGCCGGCGATGAAGACGCCCCCGTAGGCGGCCAGCACCCGGCCGAAGTCCGCGTCGGGCTGGAGGGTGGCGACGAAGCCGTAGGCGCCCAGCGCGAGCACGCCGGCGCCCGCCCACAGCAGGCCCCGGTGCTCGCGCACCCCCTGCCAGACGAGCCAGGCGCCGCCGATCTCGGCCAGCGCGGCGAGGGCGAACAGGACGGTCGACTTCAGCACGGTCACAGCGGGCAGCGTAGCCGCCCGGCGGCCGGTCCGGCCGGGCGGTGTCAGTCGAGGCCGACGGCGACCATGTCGACGGCGCCCGAGGCGTCGGTGGCGTAGACGGTGACGTGGCCCGGGGTGGAGACGACGGTGAGGACGGTGTAACCGGCCGGCACCGCAGCCGCGGCGGTGCCGGTAAGCGCGGCGAGGGCGGCGGCGGTCAGCGCCGTGCCGGTGAGCAGGCGGGGCAGGCGGGACATGGCGGTCCTCCGTACGCTGGCCGGCGCGCCCGGGGGCCCGGTGCGGACGCCGGAGGGGGCGGCGCGGGCGGTCGGCCCGCACGTCAGGGTTGTGTCCCCTCCGGTGGGCCGCCAACCGCGCGCGGCGACGGGCGCGGTCGGCGGGTCGGACGAAGCGGACGGACGGCAGGGAACCGCCCCACTGGAATGTCGCCACATGCCGGACATCGGGGGATGGGGCCGGTGGCCGCCGAGGACGTTTCCGCCCGTCCCGCGGCCGTGTTTGCGGCCGCGCCTTACCGTGCCGGAGCCGGCCCGGCGGCGGCCGGTGCGGTGCGGGGCGCCTCGGCGGCCGCCCGGACGCCGTCGAGCGTCCGCCGGATATTCGCGTCCAACTGGGCGAGCCGCACCGCCACCACGCGCTCCTCGCGGTCGGGGTGGCGGGCGATGTAGGTCCGGACGTGCGAGTGCCCCGGGCCCAGGCGGACGCCCAGGCGGAGCAGGGTGGCGGCGCCGAGCGGGCGGAGGTCGAACCGCCACGACGCGCCGGGCTCCGGGGCGCCGTCGACGTACACGTCCCAGCCGAAGGCCTCCTCGGGCGCGCAGGCGGTCACGACGGAGGTGGTCTCCCACGCGCCCAGGGCGTCGTTGCGGTTGCGGCCGGTGAACCGGGCGCCCACGCGCGGGCGGTCGGCGCCGTCGAGCCAGGCCGCCGCCTCCAGTTCGCCGCCGAAGCGCGCGGGTGCGGTGATGTCGGTGGCGACCGCCCAGACGCGGGAGGCGAGGGCGGAGACCAGGACCTCGGCGGAGGTGGCGGGGCCGTCGGTGAGGCGCATGTCGCTCCCTTGGTCGCGGAGGGGTGGGGGGCGGAGGCGGGCGGGCCGGAGGGGGCGGCCGGAGCGGCGGCCACCGGTGGGTTCCATAAAGGAACTTAGTCAGTATCGTTTCGGAACTCAATAACTAGACTGGCCCGTATGCGATGGAGCGAGATCGGCGGCGTCCCCTGCTCGGTGGCCCGGGCGCTGTCCGTGGTGGGCGACCGCTGGGTGATGCTGGTCCTGCGCGAGGCCTTCCTCGGCACCCGGCGCTTCGAGGACTTCCACGAGCGGGTCGGCGCGTCGCGGCGGGTGCTCGCCGAGCGGCTGGCCGGCCTGGTCGAGGACGGCGTGCTCGCCCGCGTCCGCTACAGCGAGCGGCCCGACCGGTTCGAGTACCGGCTCACGGACAAGGGCCGCGACCTGCACACCGTGCTGACGGCGCTGCGCGTCTGGGGCGACCGGTGGATGGCCGACGACCAGGGCCCGCCGGTGACCGTCGTGCACCGCACCTGCGGCGCCGCCATGGACCCGGTCATGGTCTGCCCCGACTGCCGGGACGAGATCGACCCCCGCGACCTCACCGCCGTCGTCCACCGGGGGCCGGTCCGGGGCTGATCCGGGGCTCCATCGGGCGGCCCCCGCCATCCCCTGCCGGGTGGGCGCACGCCGATTGCATACCCTAGGGGGGTATGGTATTTCTTGAGTGAGCGCCGGGCGGAGCGTCCGGCGGACACCCCCTACCCCAGGAGGCACACATGGCGGGCACCGGCACCACCCGGGTCTACGACGTCGAGGGAATGACCTGCGGGCACTGCGCCACATCCGTCGGCCGCGAGGTCGGCGCGGTTCCCGGGGTCACCGGGGTCGACGTCGCCGTGGACACCGGACGGGTCACCGTCACCGCCGACGGCCCCCTGGACGACGGCGCCGTCCGCGCCGCCGTCGACGAGGCCGGCTACCGCGTGGCCGGGGTGCGGGCGTGAACACCGCCACCCGGCTGGGCGTCTACGGCCTCGGGCTCGCCGTCGCGTTCGCCGGCGCGTTCGGGGCCGGCCGGCTGGCCGACCCGCTGCTGCCCGCCGCCGCGGACGGCGCCGCCGATGCCGGCGGCGGGCACGCCCACGACGACACCGCCCCCGCCCCGGCCGGCGCGCCCGTGCCCGCCGGCCTCCAGGTCGCCGCCGACGGCTACCGGCTGGAGACCCTGGCCGCCCCCGGCGCGGCGGACGAGGAGGGCGACCTCTCCTTCCGGGTGATCGGCCCCGGCGGCGACCCCGTCACCGGGTTCGAGGTCGCCCACGAGAAGCGCATGCACCTCATCGTCGTCGGCCGCGACCTCACCGGGTATCAGCACCTGCACCCGCGCATGGACGGCGACGGCGTGTGGACCGTCCGCACCACCCTGGACGACCCCGGGCCCTACCGGATGTACGCCGACTTCGTCCCCATGGGAGGCGGCGACGGCCTCGTCCTCGGCACCGACCTCGCGGTCCCCGGCGCCTACCGCCCCGCCGACCCGCCCCCGGTGTCCGCCACCGCCGAGGTCGACGGCTACGAGGTCGAACTGTCCGGCGCGCTCGAACCCGGCGCCACCGGCGACCTGACCTTCACCGTCCGCCGCGACGGCGCCGAGGTCACCGACCTGGAGCCCTACCTCGGCGCCTACGGGCACCTCGTCGCCCTGCGCGAGGACGACCTCGCCTACCTGCACGTCCACCCCGAGGGCGCCCCCGGCGACGGCGCCACCGCCCCCGGCCCCGACATCGCCTTCCGGGCCGAGGTCCCCTCGGCCGGCGGCTACCGGCTCTACCTCGACTTCCAGCACGGCGGCGAGGTGCGGACCGCCGTGTTCGCCGTCGATGCCGACGGCGGTGCGGCACCGCCCGCCGAGGACGGCGGCGCCCCGGAGGAGCACGGCCACTGACCGCCGCCCCGGCCGGATACTCCCACCCCCTATACACTCGTTCCCAGGAGGTCCAGTGATGGACGGCAGTACCGAACACACCCCGCGGGCGGACGGCGCCGCCCCCGGCGGCACCGACCGGCGGATCGAACTGTCCATCGGCGGCATGACCTGCGCCTCCTGCGCCAACCGCGTCGAGAAGCGGCTGAACCGGCTCGACGGGGTCACCGCCACCGTCAACTACGCCACCGAGAAGGCGCGGGTCGTCTACGGCGGCGGCGTCACGCCCGACGACCTCGTCGCCCAGGTCGAGAAGGCCGGCTACACCGCCGCCCTGCCCGCGCCGCCCGCGCCCGACGCCACCGGGGCGGCCCCCGCCGAGGACGACCCCGAGCGGGCGCTGCGCACCCGGCTCGTCGTGAGCGCCGTCCTGTCGGTCCCGGTGGTCGCCATGGCGATGGTCCCGGCGCTGCAGTTCACGTACTGGCAGTGGGCCTCGCTCGCCCTCGCCGCCCCCGTGCTCGTCTGGGGCGCGCTGCCGTTCCACGCCGCCGCGTGGAAGAACCTCCGGCTCGGCGCGGCCACCATGGACACCCTGGTGTCGCTGGGGACCATCGCCGCGTTCGCGTGGTCGCTGTACGCGCTGTTCCTCGGCAGCGCGGGCGAACCCGGCATGGTGCACCCGTTCGAGTTCACCATCGCCCGCGGCGACGGCTCCGCCAACATCTACCTGGAGGTCGCCGCCGGGGTCACCACCTTCATCCTGGCCGGCCGCTACTTCGAGGCCCGCTCCAAGCGCCGGGCCGGGGCCGCGCTGCGCGCCCTGCTCGAACTCGGCGCCAAGGACGTCGCGGTCCTGCGCGGCGGCACCGAGACCCGCGTCCCCATCGGCGACCTCGCCGAGGGCGACCTGTTCGTCGTGCGCCCCGGCGAGAAGATCGCCACCGACGGCACCGTCGAGGAGGGCACCTCCGCCGTCGACATGAGCATGCTGACCGGCGAATCCGTGCCGGTGGAGGTCGGTCCCGGCTCCGCCGTCGCGGGCGCCACGGTCAACGCCGGCGGCCGGCTCGCGGTCCGCGCCACCCGGGTCGGCGCCGACACCCAGCTCGCCCAGATGGCCCGCATGGTCGAGGACGCGCAGAACGGCAAGGCCGAGGTGCAGCGCCTCGCCGACCGGGTGTCCGGCGTCTTCGTGCCCATCGTCATCGTGCTCGCCGTCGCCACCCTCGGGTTCTGGCTCGGCACCGGCGGCACCGCCACCGCCGCGTTCACCGCCGCCGTCGCCGTGCTGATCATCGCCTGCCCGTGCGCGCTCGGCCTGGCCACGCCCACCGCGCTGCTCGTCGGCACCGGGCGCGGCGCCCAGCTCGGCATCCTCATCAAGGGCCCCGAGGTGCTGGAGACCACGCGCGGCATCGACACCATCGTGCTCGACAAGACCGGCACCGTCACCACCGGCCGCATGGCGCTGACCCGCGTCATCACCGCCGAAGGGGAGGACGAGGCCGAGGCGCTCCGGCTCGCCGGGGCGCTGGAGGACGCCTCCGAGCACCCCATCGCCCAGGCCGTCGCCAAGGGCGCGGCCGCCCGCGCCGGCGCGCTCGGCCGCGTCGAGGACTTCGCCGCCGTCGAGGGCAAGGGCGTGCGGGGCACCGTCGACGGCCACGCCGTGGTCGTCGGCCGCACCTCGCTCCTGGCCGACTGGTCCCAGCACCTGCCCGCCGACCTGGAGCGCGCCAAGGCGGACGCCGAGGCCGAGGGCGCGACCGCCGTCGCGGTCGGCTGGGACGGCGCGGCCCGCGCGGTCCTGGTGGTCTCCGACACCGTCAAGCCCACCAGCGCCGAGGCCGTCCGCCGGTTCCGCGCCCTCGGGCTCACCCCCATCCTGCTCACCGGCGACAACGCCGGGGCGGCCCGCGCCGTCGCCGCCCAGGTCGGCATCGACGAGGTCGTCGCCGAGGTCCTGCCCCAGGACAAGGTGGCCGCCGTCGCCCGGCTCCAGGCCGAGGGGCGGACGGTCGCCATGGTCGGCGACGGGGTCAACGACGCCGCGGCGCTCGCCAAGGCCGACCTCGGCCTGGCCATGGGCACCGGCACCGACGTCGCCATCGAGGCCGGCGACCTCACCCTGGTCCGCGGCGACCTGCGCGTCGCCGCCGACGCCATCCGGCTGGCGCGGCGCACGCTCGCCACCATCCGCGGCAACCTGTTCTGGGCCTTCGCCTACAACGTGGCGGCGCTGCCGCTGGCCGCGGCCGGGCTGCTCAACCCGATGATCGCGGGCGCCGCCATGGCGTTCTCCAGCGTCTTCGTGGTGACCAACAGCCTGCGGCTGCGGGCGTTCACCCCGCTCGCCGACGACCACGCCGGCACCGGCCGGACGGCCGCCGCGGCACCCCGCCGCGACACCGCCTCGGTCCGCTGACCCGACGCCGCGGGCGCGGGCCCCCGGAGAGGGGACCCGCGCCCGCGCGTGCGCCGCCGGCAGGCGGCCGTCAGTAGGTGATCGCCTCGGCGCCGAGCAGCGACTTGATCTCGCCCGAGAACTCCGGGCCGAACCGCACGGCGTAGTCGGGCAGCTCGTAGATGCGCGTGGCGATCGGGTGCTCGGCCCGCAGGGTCACCGGGGTCTCGCCGCGGTGGGACTCCAGCACCCGCTTCAGCTCGGCCACCAGGTCGGGGGTGACCCGCTGCTCCTGCACGGTCAGCAGCACCGGCGGCGGCCCCTCGGACACGTGCGCGATGTCGAGCACGGTCAGCTCCGACGCCTGCACCGAGTACTCGCCCTCGCGCTCCTTGACCCGCCCCTTGATCGCCACGGCGGTGTCGCCCACCAGCACCTCGGAGTACAGGGTGTACGCCTCGGCGAAGAACAGCGCCTCGGTGGAGCCGTCGAGGTCCTCGATGACCACCTTCGCCCACGGGTTGCCGGTCTTGCTCACCCGGCGCTCGACCGAGGAGATCAGCCCGGCGATCCGCACGTCGCTCATGTGCCGCCGCTCGCCGTTCACGATCTCCAGGATGGAGGTGTCGCGGTTGCGGGCGAGGATGCGCTCGGCGCCGGCCAGCGGGTGGCTCGACACGTACAGGCCGAGCATCTCGCGCTCCAGGGCCAGCTTGGTCTTGCGGTCCCACTCGCGCTCGTGCCAGGAGATGTTCAGGCCGATCGGGGCTGCCGGCTCATCGCTGGGCTCGCCCCCGCCGAACAGGTCGAACTGCCCGTTGGCCTCCTGCTTCTTCGCGCCGATCATGGCGTCCACCGCGTTCTCGTGGTGGTCGCACAGGTCCATGCGGGCCTGCCCGAGCGAGTCGAACGCACCCGCCTTGATCAGCGACTCGATGACCCGCTTGTTGCAGGCCACCAGCTCCACCTTGGACAGGAAGTCCACGAACGACGTGAACTTGCCCTTCTCGCGGCGGGTCCGCACCACCGAGTCGACCACGGGCGCGCCCACGTTGCGCACCGCGCCCATGCCGAAGCGGATGTCGGTGCCGACGGCGGTGAAGCGCAGGCCCGACTCGTTGACGTCCGGCGGCAGCACCCGGATGCCCATCTTGCGGCACTCGGCCAGGTAGACCGCCATCTTGTCCTTGGAGTCGGCCACCGAGGTCAGCAGCGCCGCCATGTAGGACGCGGGGTGGTTCGCCTTGAGGTAGGCGGTGCGGAAGCTCAGGATGGCGTACCCGGCCGCGTGCGACTTGTTGAACGCGTAGCCGGAGAACGGGAGCATGACGTCCCACAGCGTGGTGATGGCGTCCTGGGAGAACCCGCGCTCCAGCATCCCCGCCTGGAAGGTCACGTACTCCTTCTCCAGGGCCTCCTTCTTCTTCTTGCCCATGGCCCGGCGCATCAGGTCGGCGCCGCCCAGGCTGTACCCGGCGAGCTGCTGCGCGATCGCCATGATCTGCTCCTGGTAGACCAGGACGTGGTAGGTCTCCGACAGGATCGGGTCGAGCGCCTCGCCCAGCTCCGGGTGGATCGGGGTGATCTCCTGGCGGCCGTTCGACCGGTCGGCGTAGTCGTTGTGCGCGTTCGCCGCCATCGGACCCGGACGGTACAGCGCGTTGACGGCCGTGATGTCGGAGAACGCCTTGGGCTGCATGCGCCGCAGCAGCGCCCGCATGGCCGTACCGTCGAGCTGGAACACGCCCAGGGTGTCGCCGCGCGACAGCAGCTCGTAGGTCTTGCGGTCGTCGTGGCCGATGGCGTTCCAGTCGATGTCGACGCCCTCGTTGGCCTTCACGTTCTGGATGGCGTCGTCGATGATGGTGAGGTTGCGCAGCCCCAGGAAGTCCATCTTGAGCAGGCCCATCTCCTCGCACTGAGGGTAGGGGAAGCCCGTGATGATGGCGCCGTCCGTGTCGCGCTTGTGCAGCGGGATGACGTCGAGCAGCGGCTCCTTGGACAGGATGACGCCGGCCGCGTGCACGCCGGTGCCGCGGGTCAGCCCCTCGATGCCGCGCGCGGTCTCCAGCACCCGGCGGGTCTCGGGGTCGTTCTCGTGCATCTGCCGCAGCTCGGACGCCTCGCTGTAGCGCTCCTGGGACTCGTCGAAGATCGCCGCCAGCGGGATCTCCTTGCCGCCCGCGGCCGGGGGGAACGCCTTGGTGATCTTGTCGCCGATCACGTAGGGCAGGCCGAGGATCCGGGTGGAGTCCTTCACGGCCGCCTTGGCCTTGATCGTGCCGAAGGTGAGGATCTGCGAGACGCGCTCGTCACCGTACAGCTCGGTGACGTAGCGGATCATCTCGCCGCGCTTGCGTTCGTCGAAGTCCAGGTCGACATCGGGCATGCTCACGCGTTCGGGGTTGAGGAACCGCTCGAACAGCAGGCCGTGCGCCACGGGGTCGAGGTCGGTGATGCCGAGGACGTAGG
The DNA here is from genome assembly GCF_001552555.1 of Nocardiopsis trehalosi NBRC 14201. Lineage (GTDB taxonomy): Bacteria > Actinomycetota > Actinomycetes > Streptosporangiales > Streptosporangiaceae > Nocardiopsis_B > Nocardiopsis_B trehalosi. The sequence goes on from NZ_BCRK01000020.1 coordinate 42,543, forward strand.
CGACCATCGACCCGGCGGCCGAACCGCGCCCGGGGCCGAGGGCGATCGCGTTCTTGCGCGCGTACTGGCAGATATCGGACACCACGAGGAAGTAGGCGGGGAAGCCCATCTCCTCGATGACCGACAGCTCGTACTCGATGCGCTGTGCCACCTCGTCACTCGGGCCGTCGGGGTAGCGGGTCGGCACCAGGCGGGCGACCTCCTTGCGCAGCCACGACGACTGGGACTCGCCCTCGGGGACCGGGAACTCCGGCATCAGGTCGCGGTGCGCGAACACCTCGTCGTAGCAGCCGTCCTCGACCTGCTCGGCCACCCACAGCGTGTTGTCGCAGCCCTGCGCCCACTCGTCGAGGGAGAGCAGCGCGCGCATCTCCTCCGACGTCTTCACGTAGTAGCCCGACCCGTTGAACTTGAACCGGTTCGGGTCGTCCAGGTTCTTGCCGACGCCCACGGCCAGCAGGGCGTCGTGCGCCTCGGCCTGGTCCTCGGTGACGTAGTGGGAGTCGTTGGTGACGAGCGGGCGCAGGCCGACCTTGCGGCCGACGGCGAGCAGGCCGTCGCGGACCTCGCGCTCGATGGGCACCCCGTGCTCCATGAGCTCCAGCAGCACGTTGTCGCGGCCGAAGATCTCGGTGAGCTTCCCCGCGTAGGCGATGGCCTCCTGCTCCTGGCCCAGCCGCAGCCGGGTCTGCACCCCGCCGGAGGGGCACCCGGTCGACACCATGACGCCGTCGGAGTACTGCGCCATCAGCTCCAGGTCCATGCGGGGCTTCATGTAGTAGCCCTCGAACGACGCCAGCGACGACATCCGGAACAGGTTCCGCAGGCCCTGGGCGTTCTTCGCCCACATGGTCATGTGCAGGAACCGGCCGCCGCCGGAGACGTCCTTGCCGCCCTCGGCGGACTCGTCCCCGGACTCGCGGGCCTGCCCCCACTTCACCCGCTTCTTGTGGAACCGGGACTCGGGGGCCACGTACGCCTCGATGCCGATGATCGGCTTGACCCCGCTGCCCTTGGACTGCTGCCAGAACTCGTAGGCCCCGAACATGTTCCCGTGGTCGGTCATCGCCACCGCCGGCATGCCCAACCGGTTCGCCTCGGCGAACAGCGGCTTCAACTTCGCGGCGCCGTCGAGCATCGAGTACTCGGTGTGGACGTGCAGGTGAACGAAGGGATCGTGGCTCACGGTGCGACTACCTCGGCTGCGACTCGTCAGGCGGATGATGCCCCCTGAGCCTACGGTGCCCCACCCCCCATGTCGGCCCCTCCACCCCCGCCGCCCCCCATCCCCGCACCCGCCTCGCACGACTCCGGTGTCGGGCGGGTCGCGGGTCAGGGGAGGAGGTGGGGGATGAGGCGGAGGGTGGTGGTGGTGACCTCGGCGGCCTCGGTGGGGGTGGGGCAGACGGCGACCTCGCGGGCGGCCTCGGCGATGACCGTGGTGACGATGGCCACCGTCGCGCGCTCGGCGGGGGAGGTGCCCGACCCCAGGAGGGCGGTGTTCTGCCGGACCCAGGCGCGGTCGCGGGCGCGGCGGGTGCGTTCGAAGCCGGGCGGGCCGTCGCCGTCGGAGAACAGGCGCACCAGGTCGCGGTGCTCCCAGGCGCCGTCCAGGAAGGCGCGGGCGCCCGCGGTGAACAGGGCGCGGGGGTCGTCCGTGCCGGCGGCGCGGGCGGCGGAGACCGCGCTCGCGGCCCGGCGCTCCTGCTCGGCCTGGTGCTCCTCCCACAGGGCGAGGAACAGCTCGGTCTTGCCGCCGAAGTGGTGGTAGAGGCTGCCGACGCTCGATCCGGCGCGTTCGACGACGGCCGCCACGCCCGCCTCGGCGAACCCGGAGGCGGTGAAGACCTCGCGCGCCGCCGCCAGGAGGGTGCGGCGGGTCTCGGCGGTGCGGCTCCACTGCCAGGAGCCGGCGGCGGATGCGCGGGGGGTGCGGTGGGGCATGGTGGATCCGCTCGCTTCCCAGGTGGCGCGTCGCGACAACGGTAGCCGAACGGCGGCGCGGCCCCGCTCCCTCCCCGGACCTGCGGACGGGGTGTTCGGGGGTGGGAGGCCACACGGCCCCCCACTACATCCCCAGGCCTGTGGACGGAAGTCCGTCACCCCGGCCCCCGGGCGGGTGGCCCGGGGGACCGGGGGTCTCAGGGGGTCAGGGGGTCGGCGCCGCCGCGGTGTCGGCGCGGTGGTGGCGTTCGATCCACGCCACGACCGCGTCGGCCGTCGCGGCGACCGGCGCGGTGGTGGTGTCGAGGAGGGTGACCGGCGGGTCCATCTCGTGGGCGGTGCCGCGCACCCACGCCGTGTACTCCAGCATCTCGGCGATGCGGTCCTCGTCCCACTGCCGCCACGCCGGGCGGCCGCGCAGCCGGTCGGCGAGCACGTCCGGGTCGCACATCAGCGCCAGGTAGCGGATCTCGGAGAACAGCGCCCGCTCCGGGAGCGGTTCGAACTCCGGCGGCACCACCGTGCCGCACAGCACGACCGGGCGGCCGGACTGGTGGATCATCGACGCCATGCGCAGCCAGGTGGACCGGAACAGCCGGTGCGCGCCGTCCTCGTCGTCGCGCAGTCCGGCCGTCCACAGCAGGTCCTGCTCCAGGACAACGAACCGGTCGGCCAGGCGCTCGTTGAGCAGCCGGGCGACCGTCGACTTCCCGGTGCCGCTGGGCCCCGTGACGCTGTACAGGGGCAGGCGGTGGAACGGTTGCCGGTGGCCGCAGTCGAGGCAGCGGACCACCGGCCCGGCGGGTTCCACAACAGGATGGTCGGTGCGCGCCCCGCAGCGCGCGCAGATGAGCAGGTTCACGCGGTCAGTCGAACAGGTTCTCCAGGAAGCTCTTGCGGCGCTTGTTGTGGCCGTAGGGCCGCGGGGAGTCGGAGTGGCCGTATCCGCCGCCGCCGTAGGGGCGCGGGGAGTCGGAGTGGCCGTGACCGCCGCCCCGGAACGGCCGGGGGGAGTCGGAGTGGCCGCCGCGGTAGCCGCGCGGGGAGTCGCCGTAGACGGGGGCGCCGGCGTGGCCGGGCACGGGGGCACCGTAGTGGTGCTGCTCCGCGCGCAGGATCTGCTCGAGCTCACCGTGGTCGAGGAAGATCCCTCGGCAGCGTCCGCACTGCTCCAGGTGTATCCCCATGCGGTCGTAGGTCTTCATCGGGCCTTGGCACTTAGGGCATATCACGTCCTCATCGTACGCAATGCCGAGATGTGTCGCGGGTAAAAACGCCGTATTGGTCGTTGGTGTCGTATTCGGTTTCCGTGGGTAGCGGTGGACCCGACGGCGGTCGCGGCCGTCCCGTCCGCAGCGGCAGAATGTTGTGCCGGACCGGGGCGGCGCGGCGCGGCCGCCATCCGCCCAGATCACCACGGACCCCCGCCCACGGCGACCCTCCTGAGGGCGGGCCGCGCCCCTCGGGCGCCGCGCTCGCCGCGGTCGCGTGCTTCTACACTCGCCAGGTGACGCTCCGGCCCGGCGGACGCCGCCCGACCCAGAGGAACCCCCACGCATGAGCACTGAGCACTCCCGGTCCGGACGCCTCCTCGCCGGCCGCTACCGGCTGTCCGAGCTGATCGGCGAAGGCGGCATGGGCCGGGTCTGGCAGGGCACCGACGAGCTGCTGGACCGGCCGGTCGCCATCAAGGAGCTCATCATCCCGCCGCACCTGCCGCAGGGGGAGATCGACGTGCTCCGGGCGCGCATGCTCCGCGAGGCGCGCAGCGCGGCGCAGCTCAGCCACCCCTCCATCATCACCGTGTTCGACGTGGTGGAGATCGACGACCGGCCGTGGATCGTCATGGAGCTGGTGCGCGGTCCCTCGCTCGGCGACCTGGTCAAGCAGGAGGGGGTGCAGTCCCCGCAGCGGGTGGCCAAGATCGGCCTCCAGGTCGTCGCGGCCCTCGCCGTCGCCCACGAACGCGGCATCGTGCACCGCGACATCAAGCCGGGCAACGTGCTGATCGCCCGGGGCGACCGCGCCGTGCTGACCGACTTCGGCATCGCCCGGCTGGAGGGCACCACCAACCTCACCCGCACCGGGCTGCTCGTCGGGTCGCCCGGCTACCTCGCGCCCGAGCAGGCCCACGGCAAGAAGGCGACCCCGGCCACCGACATGTGGTCGCTCGGCGTCACCCTCTACCAGGCGGTGCAGGGCACCACCCCGTTCAACCGGGCCACGCCGGTGGCGACCCTCACCGCCATCGTCACCGAGGACGTGCCGCCGCCCACCGCGGCCGGCCCGCTGCGCCCCCTCATCGAGCGGCTCCTCGACAAGGACCCCGAGGGCCGGCCGTCGGTGCACGAGACCGCCCGCATGCTCCAGGAGGTCGCCGACGCCGACCGGGGGCGGAAGAAGAAGCGTCCCGCGGCGCCGGCGCCCGCTCCGGCCACCGGGCTGGCCATGGCCCCCGCCGCGCTGCCGGCGCCCGAGAGGGTCACCGGGTCGTCCCCGCTGCCGACGGCGCACATCCCGCCGGGCGCCGGAGCGGGGAGCGGCACCGCCGTCCGCACCACCGCGGGCTCCGACGGCGGTGGCCGGACCCGGACCGCCGTGCTGCTCGTCGCCGCCGCCCTCGCCGTCGCCGTGGCCATCGCGACCGGCTTCTGGCTGGGCAGCCGCGGCGAGGGCGCCGGCGCCGAGCCGACCGCCGGCGAGGGCGAGGCCGCATCCGCGTCGCCCGGCGACGGGGGCGGTGGCGCGGCGGAGGGGCCGGAGGCGTCGGAGGAGCCGGCACCGGCCGAGGACGGCGCCCCGGAGCCCGACCCCGACACCTACCACTACGAGGACGACACCGGGTTCGCCGTCGACGTCCCCGACGGCTGGGAGGTCGACCCCTCGCGCGAGACCGCCACCAGCGTCTTCTTCACCATCCCCGGCGGCGGCTACCTCCAGGTGGACCAGACCGACAGCCCGGGCGACAACGCCCGCGCGGACTGGGAGGAGCAGGAGCCGGCGATCTCCGGCAACTTCGGCGGCTACGAATTGGTGGGCATCACCGAACTGGACGAGCCCTACCTGGACGAGTACGTCAGCGCCGCCGACTGGGAGTTCACCTTCGACGGCCGCGGCGGCCGGATGCGCGCGGTGAACCGCGCCTTCCACACCGAGGAGAAGGGCTACGCCCTGTTCCTGGTGTCGCCGGAGTCGAACTGGGAGGCCAACCGGGCCCGCCTGGACGCCATGACCGCGTCGTTCGAGCCGGCCGCCTGACCCGCCGGCGCCCCCGCTGCGCGCGAGGGGCGCCGACGGCGCCGGCCTACTTCTTCAGCAGCTGGCGGGCCATCACCAGGCGCTGGATCTGGTTGGTGCCCTCGTAGATCTGGGTGATCTTGGCGTCGCGCATCATGCGCTCCAGCGGGAAGTCCTTCACGTAGCCGGCCCCGCCCAGGAGCTGCACGGCGTCGGTGGTGATCTCCATGGCCGCGTCCGAGGCGTAGCACTTGGCCGCGGCGCCGAAGAACGCCAGGTCCGGGTCGTTGCGCTCGGACTTGGCGGCGGCGACGTAGACCATCTGCCGGGCGGTCTCCAGCTTCATCGCCATGTCGGCCAGCATGAACTGGACGCCCTGGAACTCCGCGACGGCCTTGCCGAACTGCTTGCGCTCCTTGACGTAGGCAACGGCGTGGTCGAGCGCGCCCTGGGCGATGCCCACCGCCTGCGCGCCGATGGTGACCCGGGTGTGGTCGAGCGTGCGCAGCGCGATCTTCAGCCCCTCGCCGGGCGCCCCGACGATGCGGTCGCCGGGGATGCGCACGTTGTCGAAGAACAGCTCGCGGGTGGGCGAGCCCTTGATGCCGAGCTTGCGCTCGGGCTCGCCCAGGGTGAACCCCTCGTCGTCGGCGTGCACGACGAACGCGCTGATGTTGCCGCCCCGCTTGCCGTCGGGGTCGGTGACCGCCATGACCGTGTAGTACGAGCTGACCCCGGCGTTGGTGATCCACGACTTCTGGCCGTTGAGGACCCAGTCGTCGCCGTCGGCCACGGCCTGGGTGCGCATGCTCGCGGTGTCCGACCCGGCCTCGCGCTCGGACAGGCCGTAGGAGAACATCGCCTCGCCGCGGGCGACCGGCGGCAGGTAGCGCCGCTTGACGTCGTCGGAGGCACCGAGGATCAGCGGCATGGTGCCGAGCTTGTTCACCGCCGGGATGAGCGACGACGACGCGCAGGCGCGCGCCACCTCCTCGATGATGATGCAGGTGGCGAGCGCGTCGGCGCCCACGCCGTCGTACTCCTCGGCGATGTGCGCGGCGTGGAAGTCGGTGGCCCGGAGCGCGTCGTAGGCGTCCTGCGGGAAGGCGCTGTCGGCGTCGACGGCGGCGGCGTGCGGGGCGATCTTGTCGTCGGCGACCGCGCGGACGGCGGCGCGCAGCTCCTCGTGGTCGTCGCTCGTGGTGAACAGGTCGAAGTCGCTCATGGGGCCTTCCTTCGGCGGCGGTCTCCCGAATGGCACTACGTGCCGGAGAATGGCATCTAGTGTCACAGTAGATGGTCCGGGCGGGTTTCGCACCGTCCGGCGGAGGATCGACGGCGAACGACGGGGGGTGCGCGGTGCGCAGCGGTGGCGGGGACGGCGCGGTCGGGGACGACCGGGCGCGCGGCGGTCGGCCGGGGCGGGGCGACGTGGTCGCCGCCGCCGTCCGGCTGTTCACCGAGGAGGGGTACGAGGCGACCACCATGGACGCCGTCGCCGCGGCGGCCGGGGTGAGCCGGCGCAGCCTGTTCCGCAACTTCGGCTCCAAGGAGGACATCCTCTTCGCCGAGCACGACGGGCTGTTCGCCACCGTCGAGCGCTACCTGGCGGCCGCCCCCGGCGACGACCCGGTCGCCACCGTGCGCGCCGCCGCCCGGATGGTCTTCCAGGGGTATGTGTCGGCGCCGGAGATCACCGTGCCCCGCTACCGGCTCGTGCGCGCCGTGCCCCGGCTGCGGGACCGGGAGATCGCCATGACCGCCCGCTACCAGGCGGCGTTCAGCCGCTACCTGGCCCGCGGCGAGACCGAGGGCGACCGGGTCCTGGCGGGGGAGGCCGTGGCGGCGTCGGTGATCGCGGCGCACAACCACGTGCTGCGGTCCTGGCTGCACGCGCCCGACCGGCCGGTGCCGTGGGCGCGGTTCGACCGCGCGATGGAGTACGTCACCGCGTCGCTCGGCGGGGTGCTGCGCGAGGCGGGCGGCGGCGCCGGCCCCGCGTCGGTGCTGGTCGCCGTCTACCCCTCGGGGCTGGGCGGCGACGACGTGCTCCGCCGCGTCCGCGCCGCCCTGGAGACCGCCGGACCCGACGCGGCCGGGCCGGCCGCCGGGAACGAGGGGACGCCGGAGGACGGGGACTGGTAGAACGGGGGACACCCGTCCCGCCGCCGCCCGTGCGGCCGCAGCCGTAGGAGGCCCGACCGTGCACGCCAAGGCCCAGCGCTTCCAGGAACTGCTCGACGCGCACGGCGAGCCCGGCCGGGTGCGCGAACTGCCCGACAGCGCGCGCACCGCCGCCGAGGCCGCCGCCGCGCTGGGCACGACGGTGCCGGAGATCGCCAAGAGCCTGGTGTTCCTGGCCGGCGATACGCCCGTGCTGGTGGTCGCCTCCGGCGGCAACCGGGTCGACACCGCCCTCCTCGCCAAGCTGTGCGACGCCGAGATCACCCGGGCCGACGCCGCTGCCGTCCGGCGGATCACCGGGTTCAGCATCGGCGGCGTGCCGCCGTTCGGCCACGCCACCCCGCTGCGGACCGTCGTCGACGCCGACCTCCTCGGGTTCGCCACCGTCTGGGCCGCCGCGGGCACCCCGCACGCCGTGTTCCCCATCGCCCCCGGCCGGCTGGTCGAGATCGCCGGCGGCGAGGTCGCCGCTGTCGCGGTCGCCTGACCCGCGGCCCGGCCCGGCCGACCCGCCCGTTGCGGTAGATTCGCCGGGAGGGGGGCCGAGGATGTCGCGACCAGCCGCGTACCCGCGGAACGGCGAGGTCGCCGGGCACACCGGCCCGTCGCCGCGCGCCGTCCGCGGCCGCGGCCCGACGGGGCCGGCCGCGCCGCCGGGGCGCCCGCCCGGCGGGTGCCGCCCCTCCACCGGGGCGGGCGAGCCGTCCCCGATCACGCGCATGAGGCCCCGGGAGTCCGGCCGGGAGGGGACGCGCGACCCGAGGGCCGCCCCCGGCGGCCCGGCCGTCCACCGCCGGACCGACCGGTCGGCGGCGCGCGCGAAGGCCGCCACCGCCGACGGGTTCGGCGGCGTGCCGGCGGCCGCGCGGGCCCACGGCGCACACGCGAGCGAGGAGACGGAGCACCGGTGAGTGTGACAGCGGACAACGCGACCCAGAAGACCCCGGAGGTCGCCGCCGAGGCCGGACGGCGGCGGACCTTCGCCGTCATCTCCCACCCCGACGCCGGCAAGTCGACGCTGACCGAGGCGCTCGCGCTGCACGCGGCCGCGATCACCTCGGCCGGCGCGGTCCACGGCAAGGGCGACCGGCGCGGGGTCACCTCCGACTGGATGGAGATGGAGCAGGCGCGCGGTATCTCCATCACCTCGGCGGCGCTGCGCATCGACTACGCCGACTGCGTGCTCAACCTGCTCGACACCCCCGGCCACGCAGACTTCTCCGAGGACACCTACCGGGTGCTGTCGGCGGTGGACTGCGCCATCATGCTGCTCGACTCGGCGAAGGGCCTGGAGCCGCAGACCCTCAAGCTGTTCGACGTGTGCCGCGCCCGGCGCATGCCGGTGATCACGTTCGTCAACAAGTGGGACCGGCCCGGCCGCGAGCCGCTGGAGCTGCTGGACGAGATCGAGCAGCGCATCGGGCTGCGCCCCACCCCCCTGAACTGGCCGGTGGGGATCGCCGGCGACTTCCGGGGGCTCGTCGACCGCCACGCCGGCACCTACACCAAGTTCCACCGCACGCCCGGCGGCGCCACCAAGGCCGTCGAGGAGGTGCTCGACCCCGAGGCGGCCGCCGGGGTCGAGGAGGCGGCGTGGACGCAGGCGAGCGAGGAGATCGAGCTGCTGGAGGCGCTCGGCGCCGACTTCGACGAGGCGTCGTTCCGGGCGGGGGAGTCCTCGCCGGTGCTGTTCGGCGCGGCGCTGCCCAACTTCGGCATCTCCCAGCTGCTGGAGGTGCTGGTGCGCCTGGCCCCGGCGCCCGCGCCGCAGCCCGACGCCAAGGGGGAGCCGCGGCCCATCACGGCGCCGTTCTCCGGCCAGGTGTTCAAGATGCAGGCCAACATGGACAAGGCGCACCGCGACCGGATGGCGTTCGTCCGGGTCAGCTCCGGCCGGTTCGACCGGGGCATGGTGCTCACCCACGCCGCCACCGGGCGGCCGTTCGCCACCAAGTACACCCAGGCCGTGTTCGGCAGCGAGCGCAGCACCATCGACACCGCCTACCCCGGTGACGTGATCGCGCTCATCAACGCCCAGGCGCTCAGCGTGGGCGACACCCTCTACGACGGCCCGAAGGTGGAGTTCCCGCCCATCCCGAGCTTCGCGCCCGAGCACTTCGCGGTGGCGCGGGCGGTCGACGCCGGACGGTACAAGCAGTTCCAGCGCGGGATCTCCCAGCTCGACAGCGAGGGCGTGGTGCAGGTGCTCACGTCCGACGTGCGCGGGGAGCAGGCGCCGGTGCTGGCCGCAGTGGGGCCGCTGCAGTTCGACGTGGTCCGCCACCGCATGGAGCACGAGTTCCGCGCGCCGATCGAGCTGGCGCACCTGGACTACTCGGTGGCGCGGCGCACCGACGCGGCGTCGGCGCCGGTGCTGCACGGGCTGTCGGGCGGCGAGGTGCTCACCCGGCGCTCCGACGGTGCGCTGCTGATGCTGGTGCACAACAAGTGGCGGCTGCGCGTGATCGAGCGCGACCACCCCGGTCTGCTGCTGGAGCCGCTGCTGGCGGGCGGCGTGGTCGACGGCGACTAGCCGGGGGCGCGCGGAGGGGCCTGAGGGGCCGGACGGGTAACCGTCCGGCCCCGTTCGTGTTACGGGCGCGTTAGCGGGGTGTTCGCGGGTGGCGAACGGGGCACGTAGCTGGGAGCGGCGGGGACGTGCCCCGACCGGCCCGTGTGTCCGTTTTGTGAACAGTCACACGTTCCTGCACATGAAAAAAGTGCAATTCTTCAGCTGTGGGCAAATAAAATACGCTCTTCGCCGTGTGGCGCACGTCACCTGTTCGCGAATGAGTGAGAATTGTATGATTTTGCTTCACTGGAGTTTAATGGAAACTGAACAGAGGCATCGGCCCGGGAGATCCCGGGCGCTTCCCTGATTCCCCGCACCCTCGCCTGGAAAGGTTGGCTCGGGCATGAGCGACGACGGCAAAGAGCGCACGGTAGAGCTGCGACACGAGGGTGGGACCCACTCCCTGCCGTTGCGGAGCGGAACCGAGGGCGACACCGCCTTCGAGACCAAGACCCTGCTGTCCGCCACCGGTATGACCACACTCGATCCCGGCTTCGCCAACACCGCCGCGTGTCAGTCGGAGATCACCTACATCGACGGCGAGGCCGGCATCCTCCGCTACCGCGGATACCCGATCCAGCAGCTCGCCGCGCAGAGCTCGTTCCTGGAGGTCGCCTACCTCGTCATCCACGGCGAGCTGCCCGCGCCGGGCGAGCTCAAGGAGTTCTCCGAGCAGCTCCGCGCCAACGCCGCGCTGCCCGACGAGATGCGCGCCATGCTGGACGCGCTCCCGCGCAACGGCCACCCCATGACCCTGCTGTCGAGCGCGGTCAACACCCTGGCGGCGTACTACTCCGACACGGTCGACCCGCACGACGCCGACCAGGTCGACCGCGCCACCATCCTGCTGCTGGCCAAGCTGCCCACGATCGCGGCGCACATCTACCGGAACTCCATCGGCGAGGCGCCGGTGGCCCCGGACGAGTCGCTCGACTACGTCGAGAACTTCCTCCGCATGACCTTCGGCGAGCTGAGCGGCGAGGCGGAGCTGGACTCGCTGTTCGTCAAGGCCCTCGACCTGCTGCTCATCCTGCACGCCGACCACGAGCAGAACTGCTCGACCGCCACCGTCCGCGTGGTGGGGTCGTCGCAGGCCGACCTCTACGGCAGCGTGTCGGCCGGGATCAACGCCCTGTTCGGCCCGCTGCACGGCGGCGCCAACCAGGCGGTCCTGGAGATGCTGGAGGAGATCCGCGGCCTCGGCGGCGACGTGGACTCCTTCCTGGCCAAGGTCAAGGACAAGGAGAGCAAGACCCGGCTCATGGGCTTCGGGCACCGGGTCTACAAGAACTTCGACCCGCGCAGCAAGGAGATCAAGGGCCTCGCCGCGCAGATCCTGGACCGCCAGGAGAACCCGGACGAGCTGTTCGAGCTGGCCCTGCGCCTGGAGGGCAAGGCGCTGGAGGACTCCTACTTCACCGACCGGAAGCTCTACCCCAACGTCGACTTCTACAGCGGCGTGATCTACCGGGCGATGGGCTTCCCGACCAACATGTTCACCGTGCTGTTCGCGATCGGCCGGCTGCCCGGCTGGATCGCGCACTGGCGGGAGCAGCGCCTCGACCCGGCCGCGCGCATCGCGCGCCCGCGCCAGCTCTACGTGGGCCCGGCGAAGCGGTCGTACCCCGGCGGCGCCTGAGCCCCCGGACTCCCCGTGCGCGCGGCGGCGGGGGCGGAGCGGTCCGCCCCCGC
>NZ_BCRK01000021.1 GCF_001552555.1 Nocardiopsis trehalosi NBRC 14201
CGGGAGCCGCCCATCAGGCGCGGCCGTCGCCGGCGCCGCCGCTCACCGAGGACGTCCGCCGCCGCCAGGTGGGGGCTCAGGCGTGGGGGTCCGGGGCCGGTACGCGCGGCGTCGGGGGGCTGCGGTGGTGGGGGACGTCGTGGACCGCGTGGTAGGCGTAGCCGAGCGCTTCGTCGACCAGGGCGGCCAGGTGGTCGCTGGTGATGCGGTACAGCATCCGGCGCCCGTCCTTGCGGGAGGTCACCAATCCGGCCAGGCGCAACCGCCCCAGATGCTGGGACACCGAGGACCGCGACGCCTCCACCTGGGAGGTCAGCGTGGTGACGTCCTGCTCCTCGCCGAGGAGGCGGAGCAGGTGCAGGCGGGTGGGGTCGGCCAGCAGGCCCAGCACCTCGGCGGCGGCGCCGTACTGTTCGTCGGAACCGTCCGGCGGACCATTTGCGTTATTGTGCGCGTGCATGTTTGCATGATGTCGTGTGCAGGGGCCCGGCCGCAACCGCCGGGCCCGCGACCCCGGACGAAAGGCGCGGCCCGATGCGCGCGGAGCACGATCACCACGGTCATGGTCACGACCACGGGTCCCGGCGCGGTGTGGGGGCGGTGTGGGCGCGCCTGGCCCATGCCGTCACCCCGCACAGCCACGACACCGCCGACCGGTTCGACTCCGCGCTGGAGTCCAGTCGGCTGGGCGTGCGCACCCTGGCCTGGTCGTTCCTCGCCCTCATGGTGACCGCGTCCCTCCAAGCCGCCGTGGTCGCCTTCACCGGATCGGTGGCGCTGCTGGGCGACACCGTCCACAACTTCGCGGACGCCCTGACCGCGCTACCGGTCGGTGCCGCCCTGATCCTGGGGCGCCGGGCGGCGACCCGCCGCTTCACCTACGGGCTGGGCCGCGCCGAAGACCTCGCCGGGGTGGCCGTGGTGGTGCTCATCGCCGCCTCGGCCGCCGCGGCCGGATACGAGGCGCTGCACCGGCTGGCCGACCCGCGGCCGGTGGCCCACCTGTGGGCGGTCGCCGCAGCCGGGGTCATCGGGTTCGCGGGCAACGAACTGGTGGCGCGCTGGCGCATCCGGGTGGGGCGGCGCATCGGGTCGGCGGCGCTGGTCGCCGACGGCGCCCACGCCCGCGCCGACGGCTTCACCTCCCTGGCGGTGGTGGGCGGCGCCGCCGGTGTCGCCCTCGGCTACCCGATGGCCGACCCGCTGGTCGGCCTGGCCATCACCGTCGCGATCACGTTCGTGGGCTACGGCGCGGCCAAGCAGGTCGGTGCCCGGCTGATGGACGCCGTGGACCCGGCCCTGGTCCAGGCGGTCGAGGACGCGGCCCGCGATGTGACGGGGGTCGCCGCGACCGGGGAGGCGCGGATGCGGTGGGTCGGTCACAGCCTGCGTGCCGAACTGTCGGTGGCGGTCGACGCCGACCTGGACGTTGCCCGGGCACACCGGATCGCCCATCAGGTGGAACACGCGGTGCTGCACGCCGTGCCCCGGATGCGCGCCGTGGTCGTGCACGTCGAACCCGATCGCGGGGCCGGCGCCGCACACGCCGGGCTCGCCCACCACCGCTGATGCCGGGCTGAGGGGGCGGGGACACCGCTCCGGCTCGTCCCGGTGTCGGCGCCGTCTCCGCCGGGAGCGCCGCCTCGCCGTGACCGGGGCCGGTGGGGTCGGGGAGTCGGGCCAGCCCGAGGCGGCGGGGCGGGGGCTACCACCCCAGGCGGGACAGGGCCTCGTCGGGGGACACGCCTTCGGGGTCGGGGGAGGCCCACGCCGCCGCGCATACGGCGCGGAGGCCGTCGAGGCGGTCGCCGTCGCCCGACAGCAGCACCGTGCCGTTGTCCACCCGCGCCACCCAGTCCGCGCAGCGCGCCACACCGTTGTCGACCGCCGTCTCGGGGTGGGGGTGGTGCAGGCCGTCGAGGTCCCACGCCAGGTACGACGGGCGGTGCGGGGGAGCGGCGGTCACCGCCTCGGCCGGGGTCGTCACCCCCGACAGCACCAGCATGCTCGCCACACCGCGCGCGGTCGCCCCCTCGATGTCGGTGTCCAGCCGGTCGCCGACCACCAGCGGCGACACCGCGCCGGTCCGCAGCACCCCCTCCTCGTGGAGGGGCCGCATGGGCTTGCCCGCGACCACCGGCTCGCGGCCGGTGGCGTGGGCGATCACCCGCGCCATCGACCCGTTGCCGGGCTGGATGCCGCGGTCCAGCGGCGCGGTCGCGTCGTTGTTGCTGGCGACGAACAACGCCCCCTGCGCCACCGCCAGGGTGCCTTCGACCAGCTGGTCGTACCCCAGGCGCGGCGAGTACCCCTGCACGACCGCCACCGGCCGCTCCACGGCCAGGGTCACCGGGCGCAGGCCCTGCCGGCGCAGCGCCACCCGCAGGCCGGTGTCGCCGACGACCAGCACGGGCGACCCGGCGGGGAACCGCTCCGCGAGGAGGCGGGCGGCGGCCTCCGCCGAGGTCACCACCTCCTCCGGTGCGGCGTCGATCCCCATGGCGGTCAGCCGGTGGGCGATCGCGGAGGGGGTCCGGGCGGCGTTGTTGGTGACGAACGCCACCCGCATGCCGGCCGCCCGCGCCTTGCCGATCGCCTCGGGTGCGGCGGGTACCGGCCGTGCGCCGATGTACACGACCCCGTCGAGGTCGAGCAGGGCCGCGTCGTGGACGGCGGTGAGCGGTCGGGTCGAGGTCAGCAGAGTCATGCGCTCCGTCATCAGGGTCGGGGTGGGCGGGAGGGGGTGGCGAACTCGCGGATCACCAGCCCCGTGCGGGGCTTCGGGCCGAAGGACGTCGACTTGCGGGGGGTGAGTCCGCCGCGGGCGGTGACCGCGTAGACGTCCGCGACGTCCAGGGCCGGCACGAGGACGGCCGTGTCCGCCCCGGGCCGGGCCGCCGCGGCGGAAGCGGCGGGGTCGTCGTGCACGAGGTCGACCCGTTCGTCGCCGGCGCCCCACAGCGGCAGCAGCAGGTGTTCCAGGGCGGCGGTCGGCAGCGCCCGCCACTCCGGTGGCCGGCCGGGAGCGGCGCGCGTGAGCGCCGACGGGTCGAACCCGTCGACCAGGTAGCGGGCCTGCGACGCGTCGGCCAGCAGCAGTGCGGGCCCGTGCGCGGCGGCCGCGCGCAGCCGGGCGAGCCCCCCGTCGGGACCGTCCCCGGCGGAGACCTTCTTGACCCTGGCCACCCGCTCGGCCGCGCGGGCGGCGGCAGCGGTGTCCAGGCCGCGCACCACCCGGTGGATCGCCCCCAGGTGCGGGGGCCAGGCGTCAGAGTCCACGAGCAGGGCCAGTCCGTGGTCCCACGGTCCCGGGGCGGCCGCATCGGCGCGCAGCCGCTGGTACGCGGCGTAGCGGTGGTGCCCGTCGGCGATCAGGGCGGTGCGTCCGGCCAGATCGGCGGCGACGGCGGCCTGGGCGGCGGGGTCCGCGACCGCCCACAGCCGGTGCGCCACGCCGTCGCCGGTCACCGTGTCGACCAGGGGGGCGTCCGCGCCGTCGGCCACGGCGTCGGTGGTGCGGGTGGCGGCCCCGCGCGACGCGCCCGCGCCGCCCCGGTACAGCAGGAGGATCGGCTCCAGGTTGGCGCGGGTGGCGGCCATGAGGCGGACGCGGTCGTCGACCGGTGCGGCGGCGACGTCCTCGTGCGGGCGCACCACCGTCCCGCCGGGAGCGGGCAGGCGCAGCGCGCCGATGAGGCCGCGCTGGCGGGTGCCGTCGGGCGCCGTCTGCTCGTAGACGTAGAGCACGGGGTCGGGGTCGCGGACCAGGACGCCGGTCGAGATCCACCGGCGCAGGGTGCGGGCCGCCGCGGCGTAGCGGTCGGGCCCGGTCAGCTCGCCCGCCAGCACCGCGCTCTCGGCGGCGGGCGGCACCGTCAGCCGGGCCGCGTTGTGCGGTTCGGCGCCGACCAGGTCGGCCACCGCCGCCGCGTCGACGACGTCGTAGGGCGGGGCGAGCGCCAGGGCCAGGTCGAACCCGGGGGTGTCGATGAGGGCGCGCGCGTCGGGGGTCGCGTAGCGCAGCCCCCGCAACGGGGCCAGCTCCAGGACCTCCGCGTCCGACTCCGTCGGGTCCGAATCTGTGCGCACGCTGGCACGATACCCGCCCCCGGGCCCGCCCCCAGGGGGCGGGCCCGGGGGCGGTGGCGGTCTACAGCAGCTTGCGCATCCGGAGCAGGTCGCCGAAGCTCGCGTCGAGCTTGACCCGGCCGGAGAGCATCGCCTTGGCGAAGTCGAGCCGGTCCTCGGCCAGCTCCACCAGGTCACCGCTGGACACGGTGATGCGCACCTGCGCCCGGTCGGCGGGCGCGGCGGCGGCCCGGGGGGTGACGTCCTCCAGGCCGTTGCGGGTGAGCCGCATGTCGAACACCGTGTCCAGGTCGGGCACGGTGACGCTGACGGTGCGCTCCACGAGGTGCTTGCGCCGGTCCGCCTCGTCGACCTTCATGATCCGGTCGGACACCTTGCCGATCGCCGCCCGGCACTCTTCAACGCTGCTCATGCCCCCCATGATGCCGCACCCCGATCGGTGCCCGCCGCGACGGCCGGGCCGGGCGGCGGCGACCGCGCGGGGTACCCGGCCGGTGGCGGGGCGGCCGCCGCGTGCGCGGTTCGGGCTCCCGGTGCCGGGCGATCCCGGTAGCGTTGTCGCACGAACCCCCTGGAACCCCCTCATCCCAGTGGCACGTTCTTGTGGCACGGTCGAGCAGCAAGGAGCACGTCACCATGGTCGTCGATGCGGTTCGCGCCTATCTCGACGCCGCCAGCGGCCTCACGGAACTCACCCGCAAGCGCGCCGTGGCGGCGGCGAAGACCCTGCTGCGGGCGGCCGACGACCGGGCGCCGGGCACGCGCGGCACCGATGCGGCGGAGGGGGCGGCCGGGGCGCCGCGCGTGGGCGCGACCATCCAGACCCTGGCCACCGACCTGATCGAGACGAGCCGGGCCAACCGCGAGGCGCTGGACGCGCTGGTGCGGGCGGAGGTGGAGCAGGTCCTCGGCCGGCTCGACCTGGTGCGGCGCGACGACTACGACCGGCTCGCGCGCCGGGTGGCCGAACTGGAGCGCCGCCTCGCGCAGCGGGCGCCCGCCGCCCGGTCCGCCGGTGCTCCGGCCCCGGTGCAGCCCGCAGACGTCCAGGCCGCGCTGCGCCCGACCCCCGGCGTGACCGAGGCCACCACGGCGCCCCGCCCGGCGGCCTCCCCGGACGCGGTCCCGGCCCCCGCGCACCCCGCCGACGCGGCCGCCGCGCCGACCGCTTCCCCGACCGACGCCCCCGACACCGCCCCGGAACCCGCCGACGCGGCCGCCGGGACCGCCCGGGACGTCGGCGACCCCGCGCTGTTCACGGCGGACGGCGAACCCACCGGTGACGTCACCGCCGGGGCCGCCGAAGACGCCCCCGAGGCGCCCCCCACCGACACGGTCGAGACCGGAGCGGAACCGGCCGCGGCGGCGGACGGCACGCCGCCGTCGGCGGAGGCCGCCCCGGCCGCCGCCGGGGACGACGGCCCGGCCGACGCCGAATCCGCCCCCGCGTCGAAGAAGGCGTCCACCCCCCGCACCGCCAAGGCCAAGTCCACGGCCGCCCGCTCCAGGTCGACCGCCAAGGGCACCAAGCGCTCCGGCGGCGCCCGCACCAAGAACGGCTCGGCGAAGAAGACCGACTGATCCCCGCCACCCGCCGCCCGACCGCCTCGGGCCCTGGTGTGCCGACCCCGGATGCCGGTCACGCGCGCGGACGGCCGCCCGGCGACGGAACCGAGCCGCCCGCCGGCGGGGGCGGCCGCGTGCCGCTCTGCGGGTGGTGACCGCACCCGTTCGGGCACGTGCCCCGGCAGGTGCTCATCTCCTCGCCACAACCGCCAGGGCGGCGGCCCGAACCACCGGCTTTCCGCGCCTCGGTCCCGTGCCGTGTGGATGCCGGGCGGGCCGGGGCGGGTCGGGCGCCGCGTCGGAATGAGGCCGAACGGGCCCGCTCCACGGCGGGGTGTGGCCGCCCTAGCCTTTCCGGATGAACCTCGACCCGAATGAAGCCCTGGCCCTGTGGTGGTCCGGCGAGCAGTTGATCGGCCACTCCGTTCTCGGCGTCCCGGTGCTCTGGCTGAGCCGCGGCGGCAAGGTGCTGTCCCTGCTGTCCGGGCTGGTGATCGTCTACGACATCATCGGGCCGCGCCGCTTCCGCGACATCGCGCGCAGCCTCATCGACGAGGACCACCCCGAGTCGTCGCGGAGCCGGGAGGCGGTGGCCGTCCTCACGGTGGGTGCCGTCGCCGCGGTCGTGGTCTCGGGCTTGGCGGCCCTCGCCGCCGTACTGGGCGAGGACCTGTGGTTCTCCCCAGCGCTCGCCATCTTCGCGATGGTCGTCGGCACCCTGTCCCTGGTTTCCGTCATGCCCCGTCTGCTCTCCGGCGTGCTCGCCGATCCCTCCCTGGGCCACCGGATCAAACGCGGTGCCGCCTATCTGCTCTGCGTCGGGTTCCTGCTGGACCTCCTCGCCTCCTGACGCCCGATGGCGGTGGGCCGAGTCGCGGGAACGGCCGTTCCACCGGGGACGACGTGCGGAGGGGCGCCCCCTGATGCGCCGGGCGGGGGCGATGGGGCCGCCCCGGCCGGCGGCCCCGGCCGCCGTCAGTCGTCCAGGCGGACGGTGACGGTGACGCGGCCCCGGGGGTCGCGGTGGGCGATCGCGTGGCCGGTGCGGTCCGCTCCGTCGAGTTCGAGCGTGATCGGGCCTCCCTCGCCCGTGAAGTTGCGCCACCACCGCTTGGCGTCGGGGATCTGGACGCCGATCGTGACCGTCGGGCCCGAACGCCGGAACGCGACGGGGGTGCTGAAGGTGCGCCCCGACCGGCGGCCCGTGTAGGTGACGACCGTGAGGTGCCGGCGGACCAGCGGGCCCAGGCGCCGCGACGACCGCGCTTTCACGGCGCACGCGTTCACGTGGTCGATCGCGCCCTTCGGCAGCGGCCCCTTGTATCCCATTTCGTCCTCCTCTGTGGCTGAACGTCGCGTCGCGCCGAACGTAACACGGTAAGCGGAGGGGGCCATCCGTTTGCCGTAAAGTGAGAAGGGTGAGCGCCGAATCCTCTCGCCTGCCGACCGCCCCGGCACGGCTGCGCGCCGACGCGCGGCACAACCGCGACCGCATCGCCGAGGTCGCGCGCGACCTCCTCGCCACGCGCGGGCTCGACGTGCCGATGGCCGCGATCGCCCGGCGCGCCGGTGTCGGCATCGCGACGCTCTACCGGCACTTCCCCACGAAGGAGGCCCTGGTCGAGGTCGTGTTCGCCGAGAAGTTCGCCGCCTGCGCCTCCGTCGTCGACGACGCGCTCGCCGACCCCGACGCGTGGCGGGGCTTCCGGACCGCCGTCGAGCGGGTGTGCGCGCTCCAGGCCGACGACCACGGTTTCAGCGCGGCCTTCGTCGCGGCCTTCCCGGCGCCGGACGCGCGCGAACGCGAACGCGCCCGCGCCGTCGAGGGCATGGCCGAGCTGACGCGGCGCGCCCAGGCGGCCGGGCGGCTGCGCGCGGACTTCGTACCGGCGGACCTCGCCCTGCTGATGGCGGCCAACAGAGGGGTCATCGCCGCCGCCGGCCGTGCGGGGCCGGCCGCCTCGAAGCGGCTCGTGGGCTACCTGCTCGGCGCCTTCGACGCCGAAGGCGCGGGGCCGCTGCCGCCGCCCGCCCCGATCGACCTGCTGGATGCCGTGGGCCGGCCGCCCGCACCGCCGGTGCGGCCACGTGCGGAGCGGGGCGGCCGTCCCGGCGCGTGAGGCCCGGCCGGCACCCGCCCGCCGGCACCGCGACCGGCCCCGGGGCGGCGCCCGCCGGTCCGCCTCCGGGGACGGCCGGGCTACCGTTGCGGTGTGCAGAGCGACGCCCCGGAGCCCGTGGTCATCGTCCGCGCGGTGCGGACCGGCCGGGCCACCCCCTCGCAGTGGGACGCGTGGACCGCTGATGGCACCTACCTGTACCTGCGGTACCGCTGGGGGCACGGGGACGTCGCCGTCGGCGACGTGGACGGCCCGGTCATCGCCGGGTTCCGGCACGGCGGTCCATGGGCGGGCGACATCTCGCTGGAGGAGTTCTGCCGGAGGGCGGGCGTCGTGCTCGCCGACGGCGTCCGCGAGGCGTGACCGGCCGACGGCGGCCGTGAGCGCGACCGCCCGGGTGCCGTCCCGGGCCCGTGGCCGACCGGCCGCGTCGCGGCCCTGAGTGGTGTTTCCTGATCATCCCGGGCTCGCGACCACGCCCCCACCGTGCGCTGCTCCGCGGCTTCGCATAGCAGGGCCCGAACGGCGCTCGCGGCGCCGATCGGCTCGAACGGCCAGACCGGGACGGATCTCGCGGATCGGCTTGCGAGCGTCCAGAGCCCCCGCTGTGCCGACCCGAGAAGCAGGCACGGTAGGGGAGAGGCCGCTCGCTGATCCGGAAGCATCCGAAAACCCTCCCAAGGGCGGCGGCGCGCGGCGTCACAGCCCCGTCCGACCGCCCGCCCCGGCGTTCTCCGCGGAGCCGCCTTCGCACGGCATGCCCGTTCGACGGGACGGTCCGGGCGGCCGCCTGCGGCGCGCCGGCGCGGGGCCGAGCCGGCGCACCCGTCCCTGCCGCGTCCGGACCCGGCACCCGTGCCCCGTGCGCGGCGCGGACCTGCCATGTGCGACGCGGGTTCCTCGGTAGGCTTCGGCCCGGACCCGCACACCCGTGCGGGGGCACCGGACGACGGCGGGGGGCGTGGCGTGGCGGGCGAGGACGGCGCGGGGCAGGACGAGGAGGCCGTCGCCGACGGCCTGGTCGAGCGGACCGTCGAAGGCACCCGCGAACGGCTGGCGGCACTGGACGACCTGGCCGTCCACGAGCACGTCGCCGTCTTCGACGACCTGCACCGCGAACTGTCCGGGGTGCTCGCCGCCCTCGACCGCGACGAGCCCGGCGCCCGCTGACCCGTCGGCGCCCGCCGACCCACCGCCGGCGGCCCCGCCACCCGCTCCGCTGCGCGGCGCGGGACGCGCCGCGTCCCCATCCCGCCGCGCCGCGCGGGCGGCCCCCGCCCCGGTCGGCGGTATCGTCGCTTGCGCAGGTTTCCCCGCAGATAGGCGCAGCGCACTCCCATGCCCAAACGCACCCGGCTCGACGCCGAACTCGTCCGCCGCGGCCACGCCCGTTCGCGCGGCCACGCCGCCGAACTGATCGACGGCGGGTGCGTCCGCGTCGCGGGCGTGCTCGCGACCAAGCCCGCCACCCAGGTCGGCACCGACCAGCCCATCGTCGTGAAGACCCCCGACGACGCGCCCGCCTACGTCTCGCGCGGCGCGCACAAGCTCATCGGCGCCCTGGACGCGTTCGGCGTCGACCCCGCCGGCCGCCGCTGCCTGGACGCGGGCGCGTCCACGGGCGGGTTCACCGACGTGCTGCTGCGGCGCGGTGCCGCGCACGTGGTCGCGGTCGACGTCGGGTACGGGCAGTTGGCGTGGTCGCTGCGCAGCGACGACCGGGTGACCGTGCTGGAGCGGTGCAACGTGCGCGAACTCACCCCCGGCCAGGTGGGTGAGCCGCTGCCCGACCTCGTCGTGGGCGACCTGTCGTTCATCTCGCTCAAGCTGGTGCTGCCCCCGCTGGTGCGCTGCGCCGACCCCGCCGCCGACTTCGCGCTGATGGTCAAGCCCCAGTTCGAGGTGGGCAAGGAGCGGGTGGGCGCGGGCGGTGTCGTGCGCGACCCGGAGCTGCGCGCCGAGGCCGTGCGCGGCGTCGCCGAGCACGCCCGCACCCTGGGCCTGGGCACCGCCGACGTGACGGCGAGCCCGCTGCCGGGCCCCTCGGGCAACGTCGAGTACTTCCTGCGGCTGCGCGCCGACGCCGGCCCGCTGCGGGAGGACCGCCTGGCCCGCGCGATCGCCGAAGGGCCCCGCTGACACCGGGCCCCCGTTCCCGGATCGCCCGCCCGGCCGCGCCTGTCCCCGGTGTCGTGTACCGTTCGGCGGCCGGGCGAACCCCGAGGTCGCGGGCGGGCCCCTGGACACCGCCCCCCGGTGGCGGCAGCGGATAACGTCGACCCGTGCGCGCCGTCCCCCGCGCCGCCTCCGGCTAGAGTGACCCGGCCGGGTGGGGCCGGGCGGCGCCACCCACGGGTACCCCCAGGCGATGCGAGGAGACGCCCATGACCGGCCCTGGACCGGGCGGCCGCAGTGTGCTGCTGGTGGCGCACACCGGCCGCTCCGCCGCGCTGCGCAGTATCGAACTGGTGCACCGCAGCCTCACCGACGCCGGGCTGACCGTCAGGATGATCGCCTCGGAGGCCGACGAGCTGAAGGCCGCGGGGGTCGACCTGCACCCGGTCGAGGTGGTGCGCCCCGACGACGCCGCCTCCGGCGCGGAGCTGGTCATGGTCCTGGGCGGCGACGGCACCCTGCTGCGGGCGGCCGAGATCGCCCGCCCGGCCGGGACGCCGCTGCTCGGGGTGAACCTGGGCCACGTGGGCTTCCTGGCCGAGGCCGAGCGCGAGGACCTGTCGGCGACGGTGCGCAGCGTGGTCGCCCGCGACTACGAGGTCGAGGAGCGCATGACCCTCGACGTGGCGGTGTACAACGACGGCCGCAACGGCACCGGCCCGCCGGTCCGCACCTGGGCGCTGAACGAGGCCACCCTGGAGAAGGCGTCGGCGCGCCGCATGCTGGAGATGGTGCTGGAGATCGACGGCCGGCCCCTGTCGCGCTGGGGCTGCGACGGTGTGGTGTGCGCCACCCCCACCGGGTCGACGGCGCACGCGTTCTCGGCGGGCGGTCCGATCGTGTGGCCGGAGGTGGCGGCGCTGCTGGTCGTGCCCATAAGCGCGCACGCCCTGTTCGCGCGGCCGATCGTGGTCTCGCCCGATTCCACGATCGCCCTGGAGGTGCTGCCCGAGACGACCGCGGGCGTGCTCTGGTGCGACGGACGCCGTAAGGTCGAATTGCCCGCCGGGGCGCGGATCGAGGTGACGTGCGGCGAAGTGCCGGTGCGCCTCGCGCGGCTCCAGCGGGCGCCGTTCACCGACCGGCTGGTCGCCAAGTTCGCCCTGCCCGTGGCGGGGTGGAGGGGCCGCGCCGAGCACGATCTGTGAGTGAACGGCGGGGGGCCGGGCAGGCGTCCCGCGTCCGAGCGGTACACCCACTGGTGGGAGCAGGAGAGGATTCGGTGCTCGAAGAAGTCCGCATCCAGGGCCTTGGCGTCATCGACGACGCCGTTCTGGAGCTGTCCCCCGGGTTCACCGTCGTCACGGGCGAGACCGGGGCCGGGAAGACCATGGTGGTGACCGGGCTGGGTCTGCTCTTCGGCGGGCGCGCCGACCCGCAGCGCGTGCGGCCGGGCGCCGACCGCGCCGTGGTGGAGGGCCGGCTGTCGGTGCCCGCCGAGGGCCGGGTCGCCGACCGGGTGACCGAGGCGGGCGGCGAGCTGGACGACGGCGTCCTCATCATCACCCGCGCCGTGTCGGCCGAGGGCCGGTCGCGGGCGACCCTGGGCGGCCGGTCGGCGCCGGTGAGCGTGCTGGCCTACCTCGCCGACGACCTGGTGGCCGTGCACGGCCAGTCCGACCAGCAGCGGCTGCTGCGCCCCGAGCGGCAGCGGGCCGCGCTCGACCGGTACGCGGGCGACCGGCTGGCCCGCACCCTGAACTCCTACGCGGCCGTCTACCGCCGGCACCGCGAGGTCGCCGCCGAGCTGGACGAGCTGACCACCCGGGCGCGCGAACGCGCCCAGGAGGCCGACATGCTGCGGTTCGGCGCCGAGGAGATCGCCGAGGCGCAGCCCCGCCCCGGTGAGGACGCCGAACTCCTCGCCGAGGAGGCCCGGCTGGCGCACGCCGACGCGCTGCGCGTCGCCGCCACCACCGCCCACGAGGCGCTGACCGGCGACCCCGCCGCCGAGGTGCAGGCCGACGTGGTGGGCCTGCTCGCGGCCGCCCGCGGGGCGCTGGCCGCGGTGCGCGAGCACGACGCCGCGCTGGCGTCGGTGGCCGACCGGCTGGAGGAGGTCGGCTACGTCCTCAGCGACGCCGCCACCGAGCTGGCGTCCTACGCCGAGTCGGTCGAGTCCGACCCGGGGCGGCTCGCCGCCGTGCAGGAGCGCCGCTCCCTGCTCACCCAGCTCTCCCGCAAGTACGGCGCGACGACCGACGACGTGCTGGCGTGGGCCGAGGACGCCGCCAAGCGGCTGGCCGACCTGGAGGGCGACGACGACCGCATCGACGCGCTGCGCGCCGAGGAGGCCGAGCTCGCCGAGCGGCTGACCGGCCTGGCCGACGAGCTGACCGCCGTGCGCACCGCCGCCGCCGAGGCGTTCGGGGCCGCGGTCACCGAGGAGCTGACCGCGCTGGCCATGCCGCACGCGCGGGTCGCGGTCAAGATCACCACGGGCACCGAGTTCGGCCCGCACGGCCGCGACGACATCGAGGTGCTGCTGGCCCCGCACCCCAGCGCCCCGCCGCTGGCCCTGCACAAGGGGGCGTCCGGCGGTGAGCTGTCGCGTGTGATGCTGGCCATCGAGGTGGTGTTCGCCGGCGCCGACCCGGTGCCCACGTTCGTGTTCGACGAGGTCGACGCGGGGGTGGGCGGCAAGGCGGCGGTCGAGATCGGCCGCCGGCTGGCGCGGCTGGCCCGCCGCGCCCAGGTCATCGTCGTCACGCACCTGCCGCAGGTGGCGGCGTTCGCCGACAACCACCTGGTGATCGAGAAGTCCAACGACGGCACGGTCACCGAGAGCGGGGTGACCCGGCTGGACCGCGGCGGCCGCACCCGGGAGCTGTCGCGCATGCTCGCCGGGCTGGAGGACTCCGAGCTGGGCCGGGCGCACGCCGAGGAGCTGCTGACGATCGCGGCCGCCGACCGCGCCCGCTGACCCTCCACGCGGGCCGCCCGCGTCGCCGCAGGTCACGATGGGGGCGTGTGCCCCGGAACGCCGGAAAACGGTGTCACCGGGTGAACACGCCGTGTACTCGCGCGCTATAACGGTGGCGCGGACCCGCGTGGCAGTATGCGAGCAATGAAGGTCCCGACGGCGCTCGGCGCCCGAATCCCCAGAATCCGCCGGGCGCGCCCCGACGGTTCCGCCGGTATCACCGGACCCGTCCGGTCGGACCGCCGGACCAAGAACCTCACCAAGCGGCTGCGCCCCGGCGACATCGCGGTCATCGACCACGTCGACCTCGACCGGGTGAGCGCCGAGGCGCTGGTCGAGTGCGGCGTCGCCGCCGTGCTCAACGTCGCCACCAGCATCAGCGGGCGCTACCCCAACCTCGGCCCGCAGCTCCTCGTCGAGGCGGGCATCCCGCTCGTCGACGACGTCGACCCCGAGGTCTTCTCGCGGGTCCGCGACGGCGAACCGGTGCGCCTGGAGGGCGGGGTGCTCTACCGCGGGTCGGCCGTGGTCGCCACCGGGGCCGTGCAGGACGTCGCGTCGGTCGAGGCCGCCATGGCCGAGGCCCGCGCCGGGCTGTCCGTGCAGTTGGAGGCGTTCGCCGCCAACACCATGGAGTACCTGCGCCGCGAGCGCGCCCTGCTGCTCGACGGGGTCGGGGTCCCCGACATCGACACCCGCATGGAGGGCCGGCACGCGCTGATCGTCGTGCGCGGCTACCACTACCGCGAGGACATCGCCGCCCTGCGATCCTACATCCGCGAGTACCGCCCCATCATGATCGGGGTCGACGGGGGCGCCGACGCGCTCCTGGAGGCCGGGTACCGGCCCGACATCATCGTCGGCGACTTCGACTCGGTGTCCGACCACGCGCTGACCAGCGGCGCCGAACTCGTGGTGCACGCCTACCGCGACGGCCGCGCGCCCGGCCTCAAGCGGGTCCACGACCTCGGCCACCAGGCCGTGGTGTTCCCGGCCACGGGCACCAGCGAGGACGTCGCGATGATGCTGGCCGACGACTCCGGGGCGGCGCTGATCGTCGCCGTCGGCACGCACGCCACCCTGGAGGAGTTCCTCGACAAGGGGCGCGCCGGCATGGCCAGCACGTTCCTCACCCGGCTGCGGGTCGGCGGCAAGCTCGTCGACGCCAAGGGGGTCAGCCGCCTGTACCGCAGCCGCATCTCGCCCTGGACGCTGCTGGCGCTCGTGGCGGCCTCTCTGCTCACCATCCTGGTCGCGGCCTACAGCTCCCCGGCGGGGCAGGTGTACATCACCTTCCTGGCGGTGCGGTGGGACGCGTTCCTCTACTGGCTCACGGGGTTGTTCACGTGATCGACTTCCGCTACCACCTGGTCTCCATCGTCGCCGTGTTCCTCGCGCTCACGGTCGGCATCGTGCTCGGCACCACCATGCTCCAGGACCCGCTGCTCAACACGCTGCAGTCGGAGACCTCCGACCTGCGCGAGGAGAGCGAGGAGCTGCGCGGTGAGAAGGACGTGGTCGACCGCTACAGCGCGGGCGGCGACCAGCTCGCCGCGGCGTTCTCCGACGACATCCTCGCCGACCGCCTCGCCGGGGTGCGGGTGGTGGTTCTGGAGTCGCCGGGGGTCGACGAGGAGCTGCGCAACGGCGTCGTCGCCCGCATCGAGCAGGCCGGCGGCACCGTCCCGGGCCGGGTGGCGTTCACCGAGAAGTACATCGACCCCGACCAGGCGACGTTCGTCAACGAGCTGACCGACCAGCTCGCCGCGGGCGCCGACCTGCCGCGCGGCGGCGCGCACGAGCGCGCCGGCGCCGAACTGGCGCGGGCGGTGATCGACCCCGGCACCGGCGGCGAGGACCCCGCCGCCGAGGACGCCACCGGGTTCGACGCCTCGGCCGTCCTCGCCGGGTTCACCGAGGCCGGTCTGGTGGCGGTGCAGGGCGACCCCGCCGAGCAGGGCGACATCGGCGTCGTCCTCGCACCCGGCACGGTGTTCGCCACCACCGGCGGCTCGCCCGAACCGCAGGACGGCACGGACTCCCCGGGCAACGACGCCATGCTCGCCCTCACCCGCGCGCTGCACGACGCCGTCGGCGGCGCCGTCCTCGTCGGCGACACCGGCGCGCTCGGCGCGGGCGGCATCCTCGCCGAGGCGCGGGCCGCCGAGGAGCCGTTCAGCACGGTCGACAGCGCGGGGCGCACCGCCGGCGACGTCGCCACGGTCCTCGCGGTCGCCGCCGCCACCGAGAGCCGCGCCGGCGACTACGGCATCGGCGAGGGCGTCGACGGCTTCCTGCCCGACCCGCTGCCCGGTGTGCGCGAGAGCGGCGCCGACCCGCAGGACCGGCGCAGCCCGCCCCACGGCGACGGCGCCGAGGACGGTGGCGACGGTTCCGGTGCCGACCCCGCCGGCGACGACGCCGGCGTCGGCCCCGCCGACCGGCCCGTGCGCGACGTCGAGACCGGCAAGGGCTGAGTCCCGCCGCGCCGCCGTCAGCGGCGCGCCCGGGTCCAGGAGAGAAGGAAGGCGACACCCCCATGACCGTCCGCCCGTCCGGTACCGCCCGCCGCGCGCGGCGCCTGCGCGCCGCTGGGGCCGCCGCACTCCTCGGAGCGGCCTGCGCCCGGGGCGCCTACGCCACGCTGTTGGGGCCCCGCCGGCGCGACCGCGTCGACGGCGACGTGTTCCGCACCGCCGAGCACTCCCGCGACGTCTGGCAGCGGACCAACTTCCGCGGCGAGCAGGTCACCCTCGTGGAGGGGCCCGCGGTCACCGCGGGTATCTGCGCGGGGGTGGCGCTGGCGCCGGGCGTGCCCGAGCGGTGGCGCGCGGCCGCCCTGGTCGCGGTGGCCGGGGCAGGGGCGTTCGGCGCCTACGACGACCTGTCCGGAACCGCCGGCGCGCGGGGGTTCCGCGGCCACCTGGCGGCGCTGCGCCGGGGCACCGTCACCACGGGCGCGGTCAAGATCGCCGGGATCGGCGCGTCCGGGGTGGCCGCCGCGGCGCTCGCCGGACGCCGCCCGCTCGACGCCCTCCTCGACGGGGCGCTCATCGCGGGCGCGGCCAACCTGATGAACCTGTTCGACCTGCGGCCCGGCCGGGCCGCCAAGGTGGCGCTGGCGGCGGGCGCGCCGGCGCTGGCGGGGCCGGCGCCGGGCATCGCCGGGGCCGCGCTCGGCGCGGCCGCCGCGCTGCTCCCGGAGGACCTGGACGAGCGGGCCATGCTCGGCGACGCGGGCGCGAACGCGCTGGGCGCCGCCCTGGGCACGGCCGCCGCCGCGTCCCTGCCCCGCCGGGCCCGCCTGGGCGTGCTCGGCGCCGTCGCCGGGCTCACCCTGGCCAGCGAGTTCGTCAGCTTCGGCCGGGTCATCGCGGCCACCCCGCCGCTGCGCCGCCTCGATGAGCTGGGCCGGCGCCGCGACGCCGCGCCCGCCCCGGGGCCCGTCCCCGCGCACGCCCCGATGCCCCAACCGCCGCCCGCGCGGGTGGTCGTGCCCGCGCAGGCCGGCCCGCCGGCCCGCGACCGTACCTGACCGGACCCATGCCCCCACCCCCACGCCCGGCCCCCGGAGCCGCGCCCCGCCGCGCGCACGCCGCCCCGTGCGCGTTCCGCAGCGGGGCGGGCGCCGACGTCCGGCGTCCCGCTGTTCCGGGTCCGCCCGGCCGCGCGCGTGGGGGGCGGCCATACGAGGACGCCCGCGCTCTCGTCGTCCCGTGGGTGTTCCGCAGCGGGGCGGGTGCGGACGTCCGGCGCCCCGCTGTTCCGAACCCTCCTGGCCGCGCGCGTGCGGGGCGGCCCGTGTGGGCCGTCGCGGCCGCGGCCGCATGCCACGGCGGCGCGCGTGCGGCGTTCCGGTGGACGCGGCCCGGCTCCGCCGCCCACAGCGTCCGGGCCGGCGGGAACGCCCGCTCCGCCGTCCGGCCGGTCGCGGTATCCGGTCCGCCGGACGCCCGGCGCCGGCGGCGCCGGTCCGCCGCGCTGCGGCGCCACCCGGCCACGCCGGCCGGCCCGGTGCCGCGCGGACCGGTCGGCGGGGCGCGGCCGCTCCCACCGGCACCGAACGGACCTCCGGTGCGATCCGCCGCCCGGCGCCGGGCGGCCGTCGCCGCGCCTCGGTGCGCGGAGGGCCGGTGGCGGGGGGCGGGGTGGTGACGCGGCAGTGGGCGGCCGGGGTCGCCGGGGCCGCCGCGCTCATCGCCGTGGTGACCGGGTTCGCCCGGATCGCCGGGTTCGCCCGGACCCTCGTGTTCTCCCAGACCGTGGGCGACAACTGCCTGGGCACCGCCTACGTCACCGCCAACCAGGTGCCCACGGTGCTGTTCGAGGTCGCCATCGGCGGCGCCCTGTCCGGGATGGTCGTCCCCGTTCTGGCCACCGCCGCCGCGCGCGGCGACCGGGCCACCGCCGGGCACGTGGCCTCGGCGCTGCTGACGTGGACGCTGCTGGTGTCCGTCCCGCTCAGCCTGCTCCTCGCCGCCGCCGCCGTGCCGGTGATGGCGCTGATGCTCGGCGGCACGGCCGGCTGCGACCCCGGCGCGCTGCTCGCCCTCGCCGCGCGCCTGCTCGCGGTGTTCGCGCCGCAGATCGTGTTCTACGGCCTGGCCGCCGTCCTCTACGGGGTGCTCCAGGCGCACCGGCGCTTCCTCGCCCCCGCCCTCGCCCCGCTGGTGTCGAGCCTGGTGGTCATCGGCGCCTACCTCGCCTTCGTCCCGCTGGGCGCCGGCACCCAGGACGACCCCGCCGCCGTGCCCGCCGCCGCCGAGCTGACCCTGTCGCTCGGGACGACCGCCGGGGTCGCCGCGCTGCTCCTCACCGCGCTGGTGCCCGCGCTGCGGCTGCGGCTGCCGCTGCGCCCGCGCCTGGCGTTCCCCCCGGGCACCGGGCGGCGCGTGCGCGCGCTGGCCGGCGCGGCGCTGGCCCCGCTGGTCGCCATGCAGCTCGCGCTGCTGCTCGCCCTGGCCCTCGCCAACCGCGGCGGCGGCGCCGGGGCCGCCGTGCTCCACAGCTACGCCTGGATCCTGTTCACCCTGCCCTACGGGGTGGTGGCGGTGCCGATCGCGACCAGCGCGTTCACCGCCCTGTCCGTGCGCCACGGCGAGGGCGACCGCGACGGCTACGACGCGGTGCTGTCGGCGGCGGCGCGTGCCACCGCCGTCCTCACCGCGGCGCCCGCGGCCGCGCTGGCCGCCGCCGCCGGGCCCGTGGCCGCCGTGTTCGCCGCCGACCCGCTGCCGCTGGAACGGGCGCTGGTCGCCCAGGCCCCCGGCATCGCCGGGTTCGGCCTGGTCGCCGTGCTGAGCCGGGCCCTGTACGCGGTCCACCACGGCCGGGGCGCCGCCCTGGCCCAGGTCACCGGGTGGGCCGTGGTGATGGCGGCCGGAGTGGGGCTCGTCGCGGTGGCGCCCCCGGGGTGGACGGTGGCCGCCCTCGGCGCCGCGTCCGCCCTCGGGCTGTGCCTGGCCGCCGCCCTGCTCGCCGCGACGGTGGTGGCCGTGCGCGGCCGCGCGGCGCTGGCCGGGCTGGGCCGGGGCCTGCTCGCCGCGCTCCTCGGCGCGGCCGCCGGGTACGCGGCCGGCGCGGCCGTCGCCGCCGCGCTGCCGGCCGACGGGACCTGGGGCGCCGCGGGGGCGGCGGCGGCCTCGGGCGCGACGGCCGTCCTCGCGTTCGCCGCCGTCGCGGCGGCGGTCGACGCGCCCGCCGTCAGCGCGGCACTGGCGCGCGGCCGGGTCGCGCGCGGCACCGGCGGGCGCGGATGAGCCCGCCCGGCCGCACCGCCCGCCCGTCCGGAGCGGGACCGGGCGCCGCCCGCGACCGGGCGCCCGCCCGGCACCGGCGGGCGGACCGGCGCGCGCGGGCCGTGCGGAACGGGGCCGCCCGGGGCCCGGCGCCCCGGGTGCGCACAACGGAGACGACGAGGGGAAGGGGTGGACCGTGCGGATCGCGCTCGTCCTGGGGGTGAGCAGCGGCGGCGTGGGCAACCACGTCCGGTCGCTGGCCCGCGGCCTGGTGGAGCGGGGCCACCGGGTGGTGGTGGCCGGGCCGCCCGAGACGGGGGAGCGGTTCGGGTTCACCGCAGCCGGGGCGGCGTTCGCGCCCGTCGGCATCGGGGCCGTGCCGCACCCCGGCCGGGACCTCGCGGCGCTGCTCCGGCTCGGCGGCCCGCTGGCCGGGGCCGACGCCGTGCACGCCCACGGGGTGCGCGCCGGGGCGCTGAGCGGGCTGGCGACCCGCACCCCGCTCGCCGTCACCCTGCACAACGCGCCCCCCGAGGCCACCGGGCCGCGTGCGCTGGTGTTCCCCGTCCTGGAGCGGATCGTGGCCCGCCGCGCCGAGACGGTTCTGGGCGTGTCGGGCGACCTGGTCCGCCGCATGCGCGAGCGCGGCGCCCGCGACGCCCGCCCCGCCGTGGTGGCCGCGCCGCCGATGCCGCCCCCGCGCCGCACCCGCGCCGAGGTGCGGGCCGCCCTGGGCGTGCCCGAGGGCCGCCCGCTGCTGCTGGTGGTCGCCCGCCTCGCCGCGCAGAAGGGGCTCGACGTGCTGCTCGACGCGGTCCCCGCCATCGCCGACCGCGGCCCGCGCCCGGTGGTGGCCGTGGCCGGGGACGGCCCGCTGCGCGGCGCGCTCGCCGCCCGCGCCGCAGAGCGCGACCTGCCGGTGCTGCTGCTGGGCCACCGCACCGACGTCGCGGACCTGCTGGCGGCGGCGGACCTGTTCGTGCTGCCGTCGCGCTGGGAGGGGCCGTCGCTGGTGGTCATGGAGGCGCTGCGGGCCGGCCTGCCCGTCGTGGCCACCCGGGTCGGCGGCATCCCGGACCTGTACAGCGGGACCGCCCTGCTCGTGGCGCCGGGCGACCCGGCGGCGCTCGCCGCCGCGGTCGGGTCGGTGCTCGACGACGCGGCCCTGGCCGGGCGGCTGCGCGCCGCCGCCGCCCGCGCCGCTGTGATCTTGCCCACCGAGGACGACGTGCTCGACCAGGTCACCGGGCTCTACCGGGAGCTGGCGCGGCGGTGACCGGCGCGGACCCGGGGCAGGTGGGGACCGTGGGATACCACGGTCGGCCACCCCCTCTGACGTGGCATCGGACACGGACAGCGCCCAGTGTTCACAGCGCGCGTTCGATGGCATGATGAGAGGGATCCGGGAACGGCCGGAGCGCCCCAGGCGTTCGGTTCTTCGGATCAGGTGAGGGGAGTATCCCTTCGCGACGGTGTCGTCATCACGGAACGCGCAGGCGCGGGCCCGGTGCCGTCGGCCCAATGGAGTCCGGAGTCGCACAACGGACCCATGGGCGGGAGAGACCTCCGGTCGTCGAGCATGCCCTGGCCCCGTCCGGGTAGGGCGAACCGAACCGGAGGAGTTTTCGCATGGATGTCCCCTTGTGGGTGTGGGTCGCCACCATCGGCGCGATGGTGGTCATCCTCGCCGTCGACCTCGCGATCGTCGACCACCCGTGGAGCAAGAAGTCCGGACCCAAGGAGTTCGGCATGAAGCAGGCCGCCTGGTGGGCGGCCTTCTACATCGGCATCGCCATCCTGTTCGGGTTCGGCGTCTGGTACGTCGGCGGGGCGACGATCGCCGGTGAGTACTTCGCCGGGTTCGTCACCGAGAAGAGCCTCAGCGTCGACAACCTCTTCGTGTTCTACCTGATCATGGGCAGCTTCGCGGTGCCGAAGAAGTACCAGCACGAGGTGCTGCTGGTCGGCATCGTCATCGCCCTGGTCATGCGCGGTATCTTCATCGCGATCGGCGCCCAGGCCATCAACGCCTGGAGCGAGGTCTTCTACCTCTTCGGCGCCTTCCTCATCTACACGGCCGTCAAGATCGTCCGCGACCACCTCAAGAAGGACGAGGAGGACGAGGACTTCACCAACAGCTTCGCGGTCCGCATGGTCCGCAAGGTGTGGCCGGTCACCGACGACTACCACGGCGCGCACCTGACCGTGAAGCAGAACGGCCGCCGCTACGTCACCCCGATGCTCATGGTGATCGTCGCCATCGGCGTCACCGACCTGGTGTTCGCGGTCGACTCCATCCCCGCGATCTTCGGCCTGACCCAGGACCCCTACATCGTCTTCACGGCCAACGCGTTCGCCCTGCTCGGCCTGCGCCAGCTCTACTTCCTCCTGGCCGGCCTGATGGACCGGCTGTCGCTGATCAGCTGGGGCCTGGCCATCATCATGGTGTTCATCGGCGTCAAGATGATCCTGCACGCCCTGCACGAGAACGGTGTGCACGTCCCCGAGATCGGCACCGGCCTGTCGCTGGGCGTGATCCTCGGCGTGATGACCGTCACCGTGGTGGCCAGCCTCGTCGTCGGAGGGCGCCGCAAGGAGTCCGAGCCCGTCGAGGACGCCGAGCGTCCGGGCGTCGCCTCGGAGTGAGCCGCCTTCGAACGGCTGTTCGTCTATAGTGGGGGATGCCCGCCGGGTTCCGGCGGGCATCCGGCGTTTTCGCGCGCGGAAGATTTCCACCGCCCGAAGTCGTTAACGTTAGAGGTCTGCGGCCGCGCGCCGCCCGGCGCCGTGCGCCGGGCCGCCCCGGCGGCGCGGACCGTTCCACGCGTGGCACGCGCCGTCCGACTCCGGGCCCGCGCGTTCCTCGAACGCGAGCCGATGCCGAAAGGGCTGATCTAGCAACATGGCCGAGCAGCTGGTGATCCGGGGCGCCCGGGAGCACAACCTCAAGGACGTCTCGCTGGACCTGCCGCGCGACGCGATGATCGTGTTCACGGGGCTGTCGGGGTCGGGCAAGTCCTCGCTGGCCTTCGACACGATCTTCGCCGAGGGGCAGCGGCGCTACGTCGAGTCGCTGTCGGCCTACGCCCGCCAGTTCCTCGGCCAGATGGACAAGCCCGACGTCGACTTCATCGAGGGCCTGTCCCCGGCCGTCTCGATCGACCAGAAGTCCACCAGCCGCAACCCGCGCTCCACGGTCGGCACCATCACCGAGGTCTACGACTACCTGCGGCTGCTCTGGTCGCGCATCGGCGTGCCGCACTGCCCCGACTGCGGCCGCGAGATCGCCCGGCAGACCCCGCAGCAGATCGTCGACCGGGTCCTGGAGCTGCCCGAGGGCACCCGCTTCCAGGTGCTCGCGCCGGTCGTGCGCGGCCGCAAGGGCGAGTACGCGGAGCTGTTCAAGGACCTGCAGAGCAAGGGCTTCAGCCGGGCCGTGGTCGACGGCGCCGTGGTCCGGCTCGACGAGGCCCCCGCGCTGAAGAAGTACGAGAAGCACGACATCGCGGTCGTGGTCGACCGGCTCTCGGTCAAGGAGTCCGCCAAGAAGCGGCTGACCGACTCCGTCGAGACCGCGCTGCGGCTCGCCGCCGGCACCATCGTGCTCGACTTCGTGGACGTCGCCGAGGGCGACCCCGAGCGCGAGAAGGTGTTCTCCGAGCACCTGTACTGCCCCTACGACGACCTCTCCTTCGAGGAGCTGGAGCCCCGGTCGTTCTCGTTCAACTCGCCCTACGGCGCCTGCCCCGAGTGCGTCGGCCTGGGCACCCGCATGGAGGTCGACCCCGAACTCCTGGTGCCCGACCCCGCCAAGACCCTCAACGAGGGCGCCATCTCGCCGTGGTCGGGCGGGCACGCCACCGAGTACTTCGGCCGCCTCATGCAGGCCGTGGGCGACGCCGTCGGGTTCGACCTCGACACCCCCTGGGAGAAGCTGCCCAAGGCCGGGCGCAAGGCCCTGCTAGACGGCCACGACACCCAGGTGCACGTGAGCTACCGCAACCGCTACGGGCGCACCCGCTCCTACTACACCAGCTACGAGGGCGTCATCCCGTGGCTGAAGCGGCGCCACGCCGAGTCCGAGAGCGACTCCGGTCGCGAGCGCCTCGAAGGCTTCATGCGCACCGTGCCGTGCCCCACCTGCCAGGGGCGGCGGCTCAAGCCGGTCGTGCTCGCGGTCACCGTCGGCGGCGCCTCGATCGCCGACGTCAGCGCCATGCCGCTGAGCGACTGCGCCGCGTTCCTGCGCGACCTGACCCTCAGCGAGCGCGACCAGGTCATCGCCGCCCAGGTCCTCAAGGAGATCAACGCCCGGCTCGGCTTCCTGCTCGACGTCGGCCTCGACTACCTCAACCTGGAGCGCCCCGCGGGGTCGCTGTCCGGCGGCGAGGCCCAGCGCATCCGGCTGGCCACCCAGATCGGGTCCGGCCTGGTGGGCGTCCTCTACGTGCTGGACGAGCCGTCGATCGGCCTGCACCAGCGCGACAACTTCCGGCTGCTGGAGACCCTCCAGCGGCTCCGCGACATCGGCAACACCCTCATCGTGGTCGAGCACGACGAGGACACCATCCGCGCCGCCGACTGGGTGGTCGACATCGGCCCCGGCGCCGGCGAGCACGGCGGCGACGTCGTGGTGTCGGGCACCGTCCAGGACCTCCTCGACTGCACGTCGTCGTCCACCGGCGACTACCTCGCCGGGCGGCGCGCCATCGCGGTGCCCGCCACGCGGCGGCCGCGCACCAAGGGCCGCGAGCTGGTCGTCAAGGGCGCCCGCGAGAACAACCTGCGCGACCTCGACGTCGCGTTCCCGCTGGGCGTGTTCACCGCGGTCACCGGCGTCTCGGGGTCGGGCAAGTCCACCCTGGTCAACGAGATCCTGTACAAGGCGCTGGCCAAGGAGCTCAACGGGGCGCGGTCGGTGCCGGGCCGGCACACCCGCGTCAACGGGCTCAACCACGTCGACAAGGTCGTGCACGTCGACCAGAGCCCCATCGGCCGCACGCCGCGCTCCAACCCGGCCACCTACTCCGGGGTGTTCGACCACATCCGCAAGCTGTTCGCCCAGACCACCGAGGCGAAGATGCGCGGCTACCAGCCGGGCCGCTTCTCCTTCAACATCAAGGGCGGCCGCTGCGAGGCGTGCGCCGGCGACGGCACCATCAAGATCGAGATGCAGTTCCTGCCCGACGTGTACGTGCCGTGCGAGGTCTGCCACGGCGCCCGGTACAACCGCGAGACCCTCGACGTCCACTACAAGGGCAAGACCATCTCCGACGTGCTGGAGATGCCGATCGAGGAGGCGCTCGACTTCTTCGAGCCCATCTCGGGCATCCGGCGGCACATGCAGACCCTCAACGACGTGGGCCTGGGCTACGTCCGCCTCGGCCAGCCCGCCACCACCCTGTCGGGCGGCGAGGCGCAGCGGGTCAAGCTCGCCTCCGAGCTGCAGCGGCGCTCCACCGGCCGCACCGTGTACGTGCTGGACGAGCCCACCACGGGCCTGCACTTCGAGGACATCCGCAAGCTGCTCGGCGTGCTGGAGCGGCTCACCGACAGCGGCAACACGGTCATCGTCATCGAGCACAACCTGGACGTCATCAAGACCGCGGACCACATCATCGACATGGGTCCCGAGGGCGGTTCGCGGGGCGGTACCGTGCTCGCCACGGGAACACCCGAGGAGATCGCGGCCGTGCCGGAGTCCTACACCGGGCAGTTCCTCGCCAAGATCCTGTAGACCCCGCCCCCCGAGGAGGACCATGAGCGACATCCCCGGGCCGGTCCCGGCCGGCCTGGGCCGGCGCACCGCCGCGCGCCTGGTCGACCTGGTGCTCCTCGGCGCGGCCGGCCTGGCCGCCACGTCGCTGGCGGTGCGCACGCTCCCCGGCGCGGCCGACCCCGCCGGCATGGAGCCGCTGCCCGCGCTGGTGCTGTCGGTCGCGCTGTTCGCGCTGTACACCGGCTACGAGGTGGTGCTGACCGCCCTGTACGGCGGCACCGTGGGCAAGCTGCTGCTGAAGGTGCGGATCGCGGCCGTCGCGCCGGAGCCCGGGTCGGCGTCCGGGGGCGTGGCCACCGTCGCCGTCGCCCGGCGCTCCGCGGTGCTGTACGCGTCGGTGCTGCTCAACTTCGTACCCGTGGCGGGGCTGCTCGCCCTGCTGGTGTCGCTGTACGCCGTGGTCTCGGTGTTCACCTCGCCCGAGCGGCGCGGCCTGCACGACCGCGCGGGCGGTACGGCGGTCGTGGCGGGGGTCCGGCCCTCGGTATCGTCGTAGGCGCCGCGCGGTGCGGCCCCGCCGACCGCCGCGTCCGTCCCCACCCGTCCGAGGAGGACCAGTCCCCATGAGCCAGCCCCCGCCCTGGAACGACGGCCCCGGCGTCCCGGTCGGCGGCCATCCCGGCGGGGTGTCCGGGGGCGTGCCGCCCTACCACCCCGACGGGCACCGCGCCGCCCCCGCGCCGCCGCCCTACCCGGGGCCCGTCCCGGCCGCCGACCCCGGCCCGCTCCCGTACGCCGCGCCCGCCCCGGCGGCCCCGCCCGCCGGGGCGGCCGACGCGCCCATGGCGCCGGCCGCCTGGGGGCTGCGGGTCGCGGCCCGGCTCATCGACTGGCTGCTGCTCCTCGTGCCCGCCGCGATCGCGGCCGCGCTCGTCGCCGCGGCGTGGGTGGGCATCCAGGCCCTCTCCGGCCAGTCCTCGGGGGTGGCCGGCCACTTCACCAACATCTTCAGCGTCGTGTACTTCCTCATCCTCACCGTCTACGACTCCGTCGCGGTGACCAAGCGGCGGCGCACCTTCGGCAAGCGGTTGATCGGCCTGGTGGTGGCCCCCGCCGACGGCGGCGGCCGCCAGGGGCCCATCCCGGTGGCGTCGGTCGTGGCGCGGGCGGCGGTGCTCAACGTCGCCACCCTGGCGGCGGCGCTGGACTTCTGGGTGGAGGCGCTGGTGCTCCCCGCGGCGGTGGTGGCCATCGCGCTGTGGCCGCTGTGGGACGCCCGCGGGCAGGGCCTGCACGACAAGGTCGCCCGCACCGTGGTGCTGCGCCCGTCCTGACCCGTCGGCCCGGGTCGGACCACGTCCCCGGCGGTACTACATTGTGTAGTAGTCATTGGGGAGTGGAAGGAGCCGCGCGATGGGTGCGGGGTCGACGTGTGCGTGCGGGATGAGCCGGCGGCGGCTGCTGGGCGCCGCCGGGATCGCGGGGGCGGCGGTGGTCGGCGCCTCCGCCTGCGGTACGCGCGACGAGGACCGCCCCAAGCCGCAGGACGTGCTGCGGGGGACCGTGGTCGCGCAGACCACCGACGTCCCCGAGGGCGGCGGCACCATCGTGGTCGAGGGCAAGATCGTCCTCACCCAGCCCGAGCCGGGCGACTACCGCGCCTACAGCGCGGTGTGCCCGCACGCCGGGTGCACCATCCAGGAGGTCGAGGTGAACATCCACTGCCTGTGCCACGGCAGCGAGTTCGACATCGCCACCGGGCAGCCGCTGGCGGGCCCGGCCACCTCGCCGCTGGAGGAGCTGGCCATCTCGGTCTCGGGCACCGACATCACCCTGGAGTAGCCGGGACGCATGAGGGGGCGGGCACCTGCCGGGTGCCCGCCCCCTCATGCGTGTCCGGTCGGCGGCCTACTCGCTGTCGCCGTCCTCGTCGTCGCCGCGCTCGCGGGTGAAGGAGCCGTCGGAGCCCGCCACCTTGAGCTGGCCGTCCGGGCCGGGGGAGCCGGTGCCGCGGGCGCGGATGCGGCGGAACGCCGACTCGGGGAAGATCGCCGCGTAGTCCTCCTCGTCGCCGCCGGGGAAGAACTCGGTGCGGCGGCGGGGGAGCGCTCCGGGGAAGTTCTGGCTGATGTAGGTGATCAGGTGCTCGCGCAGGTCGCAGCAGAGGTCCCAGCGGGCGTCGGAGTCGGCGGTGGTGACCACGGCCCGCAGCTCCACCAGCCCGTCGGGCAGGATGTCGGTGGCCTGGAGCGACCAGCGGCGGCCGTCCCACAGGGGGTGCCGCTGGACGTACTCGCCGACCTCTTCGCGGATCTTGTCGATGGGCGCCGACCAGTCGAGCTGGAGCAGCACCCACCCGGTGATGGACGCGCCCTGCTTGGTCCAGTTCTCGAACGGGTTCGTGGTGAAGTGCGACACCGGCACCACGAGGCGGCGCTCGTCCCACATCCGCAGGGTCACCGCGGTCAGGCTCAGCTCCTCGACCCGGCCCCACTCGCCCTGGAACACGACGATGTCGTTGATGCGCAGGGCGTCGCTGAACGCGAGCTGGATGCCGGCCAGGATGTTGCCGAGGGTGGACTGGGCGGCGACGCCGACCACCACCGACAGCAGGCCGGCCGAGGCCAGGAGCCCGGCGCCGAGGCCGCGCACGGCGGGGAAGGTGAACAGGATCGCGGCCAGCGCCAGGACCCCGATGATGCCGGCCACCACCCGGCGCATGAGGCGCACCTGGGTCTGCAGCCGGCGGGATCTGCGGTCGTCGTCGGCGTTGCGCTGGGAGAGCTTGAGCAGCACGGTGTCGGTGACCGCGTAGGCCGCAGCGAGGGCGAGCCAGGTCAGGGCGGCGATCAGCAGGATGCGCATGCCGTGCTGGATCACCGGGAAGAGCGATCGGTCGTCCATCTGCGCGCGGGTGGGCAGTGCGATGTTCACACCGACCACGGCGGCCGCGAAGTAGGCGGGGTAGCGGCACCGCTGAACGAGCGGCCCGGCCATGGTCCACACCTTGGCGAGCTGATGGGTGAGCAGCCAGTGCACCACCGTGACGAGGAGCACGGCGATCACGACGGCCGCGCCGATCGCGATCCACTGTGCGACATCCACGGGAGGGTCCCCTCTGCGTAGGGAGAAAACGGTCGGTATGCGCCCAACCTAGGGCATGAGTAGACCGAATTGTGACAATCGGCGAGTGGTCTGCGGCATGCCCGCAGGGGGCGGCGCGGACCAGCCTAGGCCACCCCGCCCCGCCCTCACCGGGGTTCGCCGCGGCCGGGGACCCGCCCCGGACCGGGCCGCCGAGTGGCCGAACGTCCCCGGGGCCGACCACAATGGGGGCATGCCAGTCCAACCCCACCTGAGGCCCCGCCCCGGATCGATCCCCACCTCCCCCGGGGTCTACCGCTTCCGCGACGCCCACGGGCGGGTCATCTACGTGGGCAAGGCCAAGAACCTGCGCGCGCGCCTGTCCTCCTACTTCCAGGACTTCGCCGGCCTGCACCCGCGCACCCAGTCCATGGTGTCCACCGCCGCCGACGTCGACTGGACCGTGGTCGGCACCGAGGTCGAGGCGCTGCAGCTGGAGTACTCCTGGATCAAGGAGTACGACCCCCGGTTCAACGTCAAGTACCGCGACGACAAGAGCTACCCCTACCTCGCGGTCACCATGGGCGACGAGTACCCCCGCGTGCAGGTCATGCGCGGCGCCAAGCGCAAGGGCGTCCGCTACTTCGGCCCCTACGGCCACGCCTGGGCCATCCGCGAGACCGTCGACCTGCTGCTGCGCGTCTTCCCGGTGCGCACCTGCTCCGCCGGGGTGTTCCGCAGCGCCCGCAACAGCGGCCGGCCCTGCCTGCTCGGCTACATCGGCAAGTGCGCGGCCCCCTGCGTCGGCCGCGTCGACCCCGGCGAGCACCGGGAGCTGGCCGAGGACTTCTGCTCCTTCATGGCGGGCGACACCGGCCGGTTCATCCGCCGCCTGGAGCAGAGCATGCGCGACGCCGCCGCCGACCAGGAGTACGAGCGCGCCGCGCGCATCCGCGACGACGTCCAGGCGCTGCGCACCGCCCTGGAGAAGCAGGCGGTCGTCCTCGGCGACTCCACCGACTGCGACGTCATCGCCTTCGCCGAGGACCCCCTGGAGGCCGCCGCCCAGGTGTTCTACGTGCGCGGCGGCCGCATCCGCGGCCAGCGCGGCTGGGTGGTCGACAAGGTCGAGGACGTCGGCACCGGCGAGCTGGTCGAGCGCTTCCTCGCCCAGACCTACGGCAACGGCGACCCCGCCTCCGCGCCCGAGGGCGCCCGGTCGGCCATCCCGCGCGAGGTCCTCGTCTCCGCGCCGCCCGCCGACCGCGAGGCCGTGGTCGCCTGGCTGACCGAGCGCCGCGGCGCCCAGGTCGACCTGCGGGTGCCGCAGCGCGGCGACAAGCGGGCGCTGCTGGAGACCGTCGCCAAGAACGCCGAGCAGGCCCTGGCCCGGCACAAGACCCAGCGCGCCGGCGACCTCACCACGCGCAGCCGCGCCCTCGCCGAGATCCAGGAGGCCCTGGGCCTGGACGAGGCCCCGCTGCGCATCGAGTGCTACGACGTGTCCAACCTCATGGGCGACCACGTCGTGGCGTCCATGGTGGTGTTCGAGGACGGCCTGCCCCGCAAGTCCGAGTACCGCCGGTTCAGCATCCGCGGCACGAGCCGGGGCGACGCCGAGCAGAACGACGTCGCCTCCATGCACGAGGTCATCACCCGCCGCTTCGCCCGCTACCTGGAGGAGAGCCGCCGCACCGGCGAGGTCGCCACCATGGGCGACAGCGGCGCCGACGCGGCCGGCGCCCCCGAGGGCGCCCCCGCACCGCCCGCCGACCCGGCCGACCCCGGACAGAACGGGCGCACCGCCCCCGCGCGGTTCGCCTATCCGCCTAACCTGGTGGTGGTGGACGGTGGCCGTCCCCAGGTCCAGGCCGCCCGGCGGGCCCTGGACGAGCTCGGTATCGACGACATCGCGGTATGCGGTCTCGCCAAGCGGCTGGAGGAGGTATGGCTTCCCGACGACGACGACCCGGTCATCCTGCCGCGCGCGGGCGAGGGCCTGTACCTGCTCCAGCGGGTCCGCGACGAGGCGCACCGGTTCGCCATCACCTACCACCGGCAGAAGCGCGCCAAGGCCCTCACCGGCAGCGCGCTGGACGACCTGCCGGGCCTCGGCCCCTCGCGCCGCACCGCGCTGATCAAGCACTTCGGATCGGTGAAGCGGCTGGCGGCGGCGACGGCCGAGCAGATCGCGGAGGTGCCGGGCATCGGGGCCCGCACCGCCGAGACCATCCACGCGCGGCTCAGCGGGGAGCCCGCGGCCGCGCCGAAGGCGGGTACGGGGACCCGCGCAGCCGATCACGACGACGGCGGCGGTGCCACGGCCCGCCGCCCGGGGGACGAGGATGAACGACACGACCATGGGGGATGACCCGACCGGCACCGGCAGTCTCAGCGGCGACCTGCCGCCCGAGATCGTCATCGTCACCGGCATGTCCGGGGCGGGCCGCAGCACCGCCGCCCGGGCACTGGAGGACCTCGACTGGTTCGTGGTCGACAACCTCCCGCCCGGCCTGCTGCCCACGATGATCGACCTCGCGGGCCGCACCCAGGGCGCCGTGCCCCGGGTGGCCGCGGTGGTCGACGTGCGCAGCATGGCCTTCACCGAGGACCTGCTGTCCACCGTCGAGACCCTGCGCCAGCGCGGCATCGCCGCCCGCGTGGTGTTCCTGGAGGCCGGCGACGACGCCCTGGTGCGCCGGTTCGAGAGCGTGCGCCGCCCGCACCCCCTCCAGGGCGACGGCCGGCTGACCGACGGCATCTCCCGCGAGCGCGAGACCCTGCGCGCCGTCCGCGGCGAGGCCGACCTGGTGATCGACACCTCGCAGCTCAACGTGCACCAGCTCAAGGCCAAGGTCATCGGGTTCTTCGGCGAGGCCGAGGAGACCCGGCCGCGGGCCAACATCGTCTCGTTCGGCTTCAAGCACGGCCTGCCCGTCGACGCCGACCTCGTCCTCGACTGCCGGTTCCTGCCCAACCCGCACTGGATCCCCGAGCTGCGCCCCATGAACGGGCGCGACACCCCCGTGCGCGAGTACGTGCTCGCGCAGAACGGGGCCAAGGAGATGCTCGACTCCTACGCCGAGGTGCTGCGGCTGATCATCGACGGCTACCAGCGCGAGGGCAAGCACTACATGACCCTG
The DNA here is from genome assembly GCF_001552555.1 of Nocardiopsis trehalosi NBRC 14201. Lineage (GTDB taxonomy): Bacteria > Actinomycetota > Actinomycetes > Streptosporangiales > Streptosporangiaceae > Nocardiopsis_B > Nocardiopsis_B trehalosi. The sequence continues at coordinate 30,558 of NZ_BCRK01000021.1, forward strand.
GCGGTGGGCTGTACCGGCGGCAAGCACCGCAGCGTCGCCATGGCCGAGCAGTTCGGCGACCGGCTGCGCGAGCAGGGCCTGGAGGTCCACGTCGTCCACCGCGACCTCGGCCGCGAGTGAGCCCCCGGCCGCCGGATGGCGGTCGGGTCCCGCGGTGCCTAGCATTGGCTCGTTCACCGGTGGTGTCCACCCGTGTACCGACCCCCCGCACCCCGGGCACCGCGCGCCGTGCGCGCCGTCCCGCACGAAGACGTAACGGATCTTGATGCCAGACAACGCCCACGCCCCAGAGCCGGACCCCGACCCGCCCCCCGGCGGCGCGGGGCCGGACCGCAGCACGACCGGCGTCGGCCCCCGCGACCCCGCCTGCCCCGCCCCGTCCCCGCCCCGGGTGGTCGCCCTGGGCGGCGGGCACGGCCTGTACGCCTCGCTGTCCGCCCTGCGGCGCGTCACCACCGACGTCACCGCCGTCGTCACCGTCGCCGACGACGGCGGGTCCAGCGGCCGCCTGCGCCGCGAACTCGGCGTGCTGCCGCCCGGCGACCTGCGCATGGCGCTGGCGGCGCTGTGCGGCGACGACGAGTGGGGCCACACCTGGAGCGAGGTCATCCAGCACCGGTTCCGCTCCGAGGGCGACCTGCACGGCCACGCCGTCGGCAACCTGCTCATCGTGGCGCTGTGGGAGCTGCTCGGCGACTCCGTGGCCGGGCTCGACTGGGTGGGCCAGCTCCTCGGCGCGCACGGCCGGGTGCTGCCCATGTCGTCGGTGCCGCTCGACCTGCTCGCCGAGGTCGAGGGGGCCGACCCCGCCCGCCCGCACGAGATCACCGAGGTGCGCGGGCAGGTGGCGTGCGCGAGCACCAGCGGGCGGGTGCGGTCGATCTCCCTGGTGCCGAAGGACCCGCCGGCGTCGCCGCCCGCGGTCAAGGCCGTGCGCGAGGCCGACTGGGTGGTGTTCGGGCCCGGGTCGTGGTTCACCAGCGTGCTGCCGCACCTGCTGGTGCCCGACCTCGCCGACGCCCTGGTCACGACGAAGGCCCGGCGGGTCGTGGCGCTGAACCTGTCGCCGCAGCGCGGCGAGACCGACGGCTTCCGCCCCGAGACCTACCTGGAGGTGCTGGCGGCGCACGCCCCCCGGCTGGGGGTCGACGTGGTGCTCGCCGACCGCGGCGTGGTCGACGACCCCGGCCGGCTCCGCGAGGCCGCCGAGGCGCTGGGCGGCCGGCTGGTGCTGGCCGACGTGCGCGCCGACGACGGCTCCGCCCGGCACGACCCCGCCCGCCTCGCCGCGGCGTTCGACCGGGTCCTGCGCGGGTGAGCGCGGGCCGTGGCGGGCGTGTCGGCGCCCGCCGCGGCCCGGTCCGGGGCACCCTGGGAGGGTGGCCGCACACCATCGCATCGACCTGTGCCGCGTGCACGACGCCCTCGACGACCCGCCGGCCGGCCGGGTGTTCCTGGTCGACCGGTTGTGGCCGCGCGGCGTCCGCAAGGACGCCCTGCGCCTCGACGGGTGGGTGCGCGACGCCGCGCCCAGCACCGAGCTGCGCCGCTGGTTCCACGCCGACCCCGACGCCCGGTGGGCGGAGTTCCGCGACCGCTACACCGCCGAGCTGGAGCGCGCCCCCGAGGCGGTGGAGCCGCTGCGCGCCGCGCTGCGCGAGGGCCCGGTGACCCTGCTCTACGCCGCACGTGACACCGCGCACACCCACGCCGCTGTGCTGCGCGACCACCTCGCGGCGCAGGGCGCGGGCTGACCGCGCGGGTCGGCCCCGCCCCGGGCCGCCGGGCCGCCGTGTGCGGGCCGGGCGCATTCCGGAGCAAGGCCGTGCGAAGGCGGAGAACCCGACGCGCCGGATCGGCCAGGGGCTTCGGACACGCGGCCAGGGGCGTGGCGAACCGGCGCACGGCCAGTAGTCTGCGACGGAGGGCGGCGGGCGTGCGGGCCGCCCTGTCGCATCGTGGTCGCAGAGCAGGGGGAGGACGGCATCCATGGCGATGACCGGCGTGGTGAAGGACGAGTTGAGCCGACTGACCGTTCTGAAGCCGTGCTGCCGGAAGGCCGAGGTCTCCACGATCCTCCGCTTCACCGGCGGCCTGCACCTGGTGAGCGGCCGGATCGTGATCGAGGCCGAACTCGACACCGGGGCGGCGGCGCGCCGGCTGCGCCGCGACATCTCCGAGGTGTTCGGCCACGAGTCCGAGGTCGTCGTCCTGGCCCCGAGCGGGCTGCGCAAGGGCAACCGGTACGTGGTGCGGGTCATCAAGGAGGGCGAGAGCCTGGCCCGCCAGACCGGGCTCATCGACAACAACGGGCGCCCGGTGCGCGGCCTGCCCCGGCACGTCGTGGCGGGCGGGTCCTGCGACGCCGAGTCGGCGTGGCGCGGCGCGTTCATCGCCCACGGATCGCTGACCGAGCCCGGCCGGTCGATGTCGCTGGAGGTCACCTGCCCCGGCCCCGAGGCCGCGCTCGCGCTGGTGGGGGCCGCGCGCCGGCTCAAGGTGCACGCCAAGGCGCGCGAGGTGCGCGGGGTCGACCGGGTCGTCGTGCGCGACGGCGACTCCATCGGCGCGCTGCTCACCCTGCTCGGCGCGCACCAGAGCGTGCTGGCCTGGGAGGAGCGGCGGATGCGCCGCGAGGTGCGGGCCACCGCCAACCGGCTGGCCAACTTCGACGACGCCAATCTGCGGCGCAGCGCCCGCGCGGCCGTGGCCGCCGGGGCGCGGGTCGAGCGGGCGCTGGAGATCCTCGGCGAGGAGGCCCCCGACCACCTGGTGGCGGCCGGCCGGCTGCGGCTGGCGCACAAGCAGGCGTCGCTGGAGGAGCTGGGCCAGCTCTCCTCGCCGCCGCTGACCAAGGACGCGATCGCCGGGCGCATCCGCCGGCTGCTCGCCATGGCCGACAAGCGCGCCTGCGACCTGGGCGTCCCCGGCACCGACGCCAACCTGACCCCCGACATGCTGGTGCCCTGACCCCGTAACACGGCGTTAACCCCAGAACTTCACGCCGGGCCGGCGCGGCCGCCCGGCGGTGCCGCGCGGCCCGGCGGGGACCCCCGGGGCGCCGGCCGGCGGCCGCCGCCGCCCGCCGCGATCACCGAGGGTGAGCGCCGCGCGGGGGAGCGGGGCGGCGGGTGTGCGGTTTTGTGAGGCCCCGCGGACCTGGGAGAACTTCGGCAGATGGTCTAGACCTCTATCGCGCCGGGGTGCCAGCATGGGGGGTGCGGCGCGCGCCGGCCACCGGCGCGGCGGACGGGGCCGTCACCCCCCGCCCGGACCGCAGGCGATAGGCTCGCCACTGGACCCGGCGCCCGTCTCCCGCGCCTTCGCGCGGTGCCGGACGGGCACATGAGTTCCGACGACCACGTGAGGAGATTGGTAACCGTGACCATCCGTGTAGGCGTGAACGGCTTCGGTCGGATCGGCCGTAACTTCTGGCGTGCGGCCCAGGCCGCCGGCAGTGAGGTTGAGATCGTCGCGGTCAACGACCTCACTGACAACGCCACGCTCGCCCACCTGCTGAAGTACGACACCGTGCTCGGCACCCTCGACGGCGACGTCGAGGTCGGCGAGGACACCATCCGCGTCGGCAACGCCAGCATCAAGACCATCGAGCAGCGCGACCCCGCGCAGCTCCCGTGGGGCGACCTGGGCGTCGACGTCGTCATCGAGTCCACCGGCCGGTTCACCAAGGCCGAGGACGCCCGCAAGCACATCGAGGCCGGGGCCAAGAAGGTCATCATCTCCGCGCCGGCCAAGGGCGAGGACCTCACCGTCGTCATGGGCGTCAACGACGACAAGTACGACCCCGCCCAGCACCACATCCTGTCCAACGCCTCCTGCACCACCAACTGCGTGGCGCCGATGGCGAAGACGCTGCTCGACAACTTCGGCATCGTCAAGGGCCTGATGACCACGGTGCACGCGTACACCAACGACCAGGTCATCCTCGACTTCCCGCACAAGGACCTGCGCCGCGCCCGCGCCGCCGCCCAGAACATCATCCCGACCACCACCGGTGCCGCCAAGGCCACCGCGCTGGTGCTCCCGGAGCTGCAGGGCAAGCTCGACGGCATGGCCATGCGCGTCCCGGTGCCCGACGGCTCGGTCACCGACCTGGTCGTCGAGGTCGAGCGCGAGGTCACCAAGGACGAGGTCAACGCCGCGTTCAAGGCCGCGGCCGAGGGCCCGCTCAAGCAGGTGCTGCGCTACACCGAGGACCCGATCGTCTCCTCCGACATCGTGGGCACCTCGCCGTCGTGCACCTTCGACGCCAGCCTCACCATGACCTTCGGCAGCACCGTCAAGATCATCGGCTGGTACGACAACGAGTGGGGCTACTCCAACCGCCTCGTGGACCTCGCCAAGATGGTCGGCGCCGACCTGTAATCCGGACCGCGCACCGTGCGGCGCCGGGGGTGGCGTCCCCTCCACGGAGGGGGCGCCACCGCGCCATGTCGGCCCCGGCGCGCACGGGCGCCCCTCGTGAAAAGGAGAGCGCATGCGCACGATCGAGGACCTCGACGTCGCGGGCCAGCGCGTGTTCGTCCGGGCCGACCTGAACGTGCCGCTCGACGGTGACCGCATCACCGACGACGGCCGCATCCGGGCCGCCCTGCCCACCATCACCCGGCTGCGCGAGCGCGGCGCCCGCGTGGTCGTCGCCGCGCATTTGGGCCGCCCCAAGGGCGCACCCGACCCGAAGTACTCGCTGCGCCCGGTCGCCGCCCGCCTCGGCGAGCTGCTCGGCACCGAGGTCGCCTTCGCCGAGGACACCGCCGGCGACTCCGCCCGCGCGGTCACCGGCGCGCTCACCGACGGCGGCGTCGCGCTGCTGGAGAACCTGCGGTTCGAGCCCGGCGAGACCAGCAAGGACGACGCCGAGCGCGGCGCGTTCGCCGACCGGCTCGCCGCCCTCGCCGACCTCTACGTCGGCGACGGCTTCGGCGCCGTGCACCGCCGCCACGCCAGCGTCTACGACCTGCCGAGCCGGCTCCCGCACGCCGTGGGCGGGCTCATCCTGGCCGAGGTCGAGGTGCTGCGCCGCCTCACCGGCGAACCCGAGCGCCCTTACGCCGTCGTGCTGGGCGGCTCCAAGGTCTCCGACAAGCTCGGCGTCATCGACAACCTCCTCGGCACCGCCGACCGCCTGCTCATCGGCGGCGGCATGGTGTTCACCTTCCTCAAGGCCAAGGGGTACGAGGTCGGCTCCAGCCTGCTGGAGGCCGACCAGCTCGACACCGTCCGCGGCTACCTCGACCGCGCCGAGAAGGAGGGCGTGGAGATCGTGCTGCCCGTCGACGTGGTCGCGGCCGAGGCGTTCTCCGCCGACGCCCCGCACGCCGACGTCGACGCCGACGCGATCCCCGCCGACCGCATGGGCCTGGACATCGGCCCGCGCAGCCGCGAGCTGTTCGCCGCCAAGCTGGCCGACGCCCGCACGGTCTTCTGGAACGGCCCCATGGGCGTGTTCGAGATGGAGCCGTACTCCCACGGCACCCGCGCCCTGGCCCAGGCCCTCATCGACTCCGGGGCGTTCACCGTGGTCGGCGGCGGCGACTCCGCCGCGGCGGTGCGCGCGCTCGGCTTCGACGAGGACGCGTTCGGCCACATCTCCACCGGCGGCGGCGCCAGCCTGGAGTACCTGGAGGGCAAGGCCCTGCCGGGTATCGAGGCCCTGGACGACTGACCCGCACCACCCCGCGGCGCGGCGCCCCGCCGCGCCGCCCGCACACCCCGGCAAGGACCACCCATGGCAGACGCCACGCGCAAACCGCTGATCGCGGGCAACTGGAAGCTGAACAACAACCACCTCGAGGCCATCGCCCTCGTGCAGAAGATGGCGTTCGCCCTGAAGGGCGCCGACTTCGACCGCGCCGAGATCGTGGTGCTCCCGCCGTTCACCGCGCTGCGCAGCGTGCAGACCCTCATCGACGGCGACAAGCTGAGCATCGGCTACGGCGCGCAGGACATCTCCCAGCACGAGAAGGGCGCCTACACCGGTGAGGTGTCCGGCCAGATGCTGGCCAAGCTCGGCTGCTCCTACGTGCTCGCCGGGCACTCCGAGCGCCGCGAGTACCACCGCGAGGACGACGCCGTCGTCAACGCCAAGGTCAAGGCGGCGTTCGCCAACGGCATCACGCCGATCCTGTGCCTGGGCGAGGGCCTGGACGTCCGCAAGGCGGGCGGGCAGGTCGCCCACAGCCTCGCGCAGCTGGAGGGCGCCCTGAAGGGCGTCACCGCCGAGCAGGCCGCCGGGCTCGTCGTCGCCTACGAGCCGGTGTGGGCCATCGGCACCGGCGAGGTCGCCACCCCCGACGACGCCCAGGAGGTGTGCGGCGCCTTGCGCGGCCGCCTCGCCGAGCTGTACTCCCCGGAGGTCGCCGGCGCCGTGCGCGTGCTGTACGGCGGCTCGGTCAAGGCCGACAACATCGCCGGCATCATGGCCAAGGACGACGTCGACGGCGCCCTGGTGGGCGGCGCGAGCCTCAAGGCCGACGAGTTCGTCAAGCTGGCCCGCCTGGGCGGCTGACCCGCTGCCGCGGCCCGGCGGCGCCCCTGTGCGGGCGCCCCCGCCGGGCCGCGGCGCCCCGGGCCGGTACCGCACCGTGCCCGAAGGGGAACCGAGCGGTGTGCGGCGCGGGTTAGACTGCGCGGGAGGGTTTTCCCTCGCTTCACCCCTGCGCCCCCGCGGCACGGGGTAAACTCCAGAACTGTCCCCGGTCCCTCCTCCGTCGGGCCCTTGGCCCAGCCGAGCGGCGAGCACACGGTCTTGGGGCCCCAAGTCCCCCGCTTCGGGGTCGAGCTACGGGTGAGCGCGTGATCCTCGGTCTGTCCATTGTCGTGATGGTCTGCAGTGTGCTGCTGGTCCTGCTGGTGCTGCTCCACAAGGGCAAGGGCGGTGGCCTCTCCGACCTGTTCGGTGGCGGCGTCACCTCCTCCCTGGGCGGCTCGTCGGTGGTGGAGCGCAACCTCGACCGGTTGACGATCGCCACCGGTCTGCTCTGGATCGTGTGCGTGGTCGCGCTCGGTCTGCTGATCAACCGGGGCGCCTGACCCGTCCTACCCCCGTGCCCGAGGGCACGGGGAGCGCCGCCCGCACCCTGCCGTCGTGCGGTGTGCGCGCAATTCGTCGTCCCCCGAGCGGGGTATGTCCGCTGAAGGAGTTTTCGTGGGTAGTGGCAGCGCCATTCGAGGCAGCCGAGTCGGCGCCGGTCCGATGGGCGAGGCCGAGCGGGGCGAGTCCGCGCCTCGGGTCCGCGTCCCGTTCTACTGCGCCAACAAGCACGAGGTCGTGCCCAGCTTCGCGCACGAGGCCGCGGTCCCCGACGAGTGGGACTGCCCGCGCTGCGGCTTCCCCGCCGGGAAGGACCCGCAGAACCCGCCGGCGCCGCCGCGTACCGAGCCCTACAAGACCCACCTCGCCTACGTGAAGGAGCGCCGCAGCGAGGAGGAGGGCCGCCTCATCCTCGACGAGGCCCTCGCCAAGCTGCGCGCCGACCGCGCCGAGGTCCGTGCGTTCATGCGCGCCAACGCCGGCTAGCCGTCTCCGCGCCCGCGCCCGCCGTCCCCTCGGGGCGGCGGGCCTCCGTGTTCCGGGTCGGGGGCGCGGCCGCCCAGCCGGCGGGTCAGCTCCGCGGCGGCGTCGCGGGCGCGCGCCGCGAGCGCCCGCGCGGTCACCGGGCGCGCCGTGGGCACCGTCAGGCCGATCGCGGCCACCGGTGCGCCGTTGTGGTCGAACGCGGCCGCCGCGACCGAGGAGAACCCCGGGGTGACCTCGCCGTCCTCGGCGGCGAAGCCCTCGCGGCGCTCCCGGTCCAGCAGGTCGCGCAGCTGCCCGGGGGTGGCCGGGCCGCGCCCGGTGCGGTCGGTGAACGCGCCCACGCCCGGGTACAGCGCCCGCACGTGGGCGCGCGGCAGGTGGGCGAGCAGCACCCGACCCGACGCGGTCAGGTGCGCCGGCAGCCGCACCCCCACCCCGGTGACCAGGGCGGGCGCGTGCGGCGGCCGCTCCTTGAGCAGGTAGAGGACGTCGGCGCCGTGCAGCACGCCCAGGTGCGCGGTGGCCCCGCTCTCGGCGCCCAGCCGCTCCAGCAGGGGGCGGGCCAGCCGCTCCAGCGGGCCGTGCCGCAGGTAGGCCGAGCCGATCTCGAACGCCGCCACCCCCAGCCCCCACCGGCGCTCCTCGGGCAGGTGCACGACGAAGCCCTCGTCGGCCATCGCCTCCAGCAGCTGGTAGACGCTGGAGCGCGGCAGCCCCAGGCCGCCCGCGATCGCCCCGGCCGACACCGGTCCGGGCCGCGACGCCAGGAAGCGCAGCAGCCGCAGGGCGCGGGTGGCCGCCGGGACACGGGTCATGTGCGCGATTGTGGCACGCCGCCCGGGCGGCCCGATCAGCGCCGCGCCCCGCCCCGGCCGGTGCCCGGCACGGGGACGGGGTGCGCGCGCAGCCGCCCGCACGGGCAGCGGGTGTACAGCAGCAGGCCGGTCGACACCGGATGCCGCGACACCACCTCGTAGACCTCGGCGTCGGGCCATCCGCAGTCGGGGCAGGTCGGTTCCGTTCCGTCGCGAGCGTCCATCCCCTCAGTCTGGGGTCGGCGATCTTGCGCGTCCATCGACGGTTTCCGAACGGAACCGTGTAGCGCCGCTTCATCGACCCGCGCCGCCTCCCCCTTCCTCCGGGCGGCACGGAACGCCGACCGCGCGGGGACGGGGCGGGGGAGGCCGCCCCGAGGCCCGCCGTCGCGGCCAATGGCCGTGGAAGATACCCCGAAAACCGTCGGCCGGTTCCGTACGGTGGTGCGTACGTGAGCGTTCGGGCTCTGAGACGCCCCCTAGGCGAATCGAGGATGTGTGAGCGACAAGAAGGTCATGACGGTCTCCGACCTGGCGCAAGAGCTGGGCTTCGACCGTTCCACGGTGTATCGCTGGCTGCACTTGGGACAAGGGCCGAAAGTGTTCCGATCCCCGGGCGGCCATATCAGAATCTTCCGGTCCGATTTCCTGGAGTGGCAGGAGAAGGGCACCCCGCCGAATGATCATTGATCATGGAAGTGCGCGCGGATTCGGGCATCGGGAGCCGAGGCCCCGGACGTGGGGAGAACGGGGATAGTCGCACGGAGCCCGGGTATGCGGGCGCGTGGCCTCCCGCCGCGCTGCGGCGAGCCGGGCGGCCCGCGGCCGTGTCGGCGCCCGCCGCCCCTGTCTGAGATCTCGGACGGTATCGGCGCCGCCGGGGTCGCCCCGCGCGGGGCGACCGGCGTGCAATAGGGGGTATGACAGGACCCTCCGAGATCGCGGTCGGCGGCGGCCCCCTCGCCCCCGCCGACGTCGTCGCCGCCGCACGCGGCGGGGCGCGCGTCGTGCTGACCGCCGAGGCCCGCTCCGCGCTGGCCCGCGGCCGCGCCCGCGTGCGCGCCCTCGCCGAACGCGACACCCCCGCCTACGGCATCAGCACCGGGTTCGGCGCGCTGGCCACCCGGCACATCGCCCCCGACCTGCGCGCCCGGTTGCAGCGCTCGCTCATCCGCTCCCACGCCGCCGGCTCCGGGCCGGAGGTGGAGCGCGAGGTCGTCCGGGCGCTCATGCTGCTGCGGCTGCGCACCCTGGCCACCGGGCACACCGGCGTCGAACCCGCCACCGCCGACGCCCTCGCCGGGCTGCTCAACGCCGGGATCACCCCGGTGGTGCGCGAGTACGGCAGCCTCGGCTGCTCCGGCGACCTCGCCCCGCTCGCCCACGTCGCGCTGGCGCTGATGGGCGAGGGCGAGGTCCGCGACGCCGGCGGCGCCCTGCTGCCCGCCGCCGACGCGCTGCGCGCCGCCGGGCTCGACCCGGTCGCCCCGGCCGCCAAGGAGGGGCTGGCGCTCATCAACGGCACCGACGGCATGCTCGGCATGCTCGTCCTGGCCTGCCACGACCTCGACCTGCTGCTGCGCACCGCCGACATCACCGCCGCCATGAGCGTCGAGGCGCTGCTCGGGACCGACCGGGTGTTCGCCGCCGACCTCCAGGAGCTGCGCCCCCACCCCGGGCAGGCGGCCGCCGCCGCCAACATGCGGGCGCTGCTCGCCGGGTCCGGCATCGTCGCCTCGCACCGCGGCGCCGACTGCACCCGGGTGCAGGACGCCTACTCGCTGCGGTGCGCCCCGCAGGTGGCCGGCGCCGCCCGCGACACCCTCGCCCACGCCCGCACGGTCGCCGAGCGCGAACTCGCCGCCGCCGTCGACAACCCCGTGGTGCTGGCCGACGGCCGGGTGGAGTCCAACGGCAACTTCCACGGCGCCCCCCTCGCCCACGTCCTGGACTTCCTCGCCATCTGCGCCGCCGACGTCGCCTCCATCGCCGAGCGCCGCACCGACCGCATGCTCGACACCGCCCGCTCCCACGGGCTGCCCGCGTTCCTCGCCGACGACCCCGGCGTCGACTCCGGGCACATGATCGCCCAGTACACCCAGGCCGCGATCGTCTCGGAGCTGAAGCGGCTGGCCGTCCCCGCCTCCGTCGACTCCATCCCCAGCTCCGCCATGCAGGAGGACCACGTCTCCATGGGGTGGGCGGCGGCGCGCAAGCTCCGCCGCTCCCTGGACGGGCTCACCCGGGTCCTCGCCGTGGAGCTGCTGACCGCCGCCCGCGCCCTGGACCTGCGCGCCCCGCTGGCGCCCGCCCCGGCCACTGCGGCCGTGCGCGACGCGCTGCGCGCCCGCGTCCCCGGCCCCGGACCCGACCGCCACCTGGCGCCCGAGATCGACGCGGCCACCGCCCTCGTCGCCGACGGCACCGCCGTCGCCGCGGCGGCGTCCGTCGCCCCGCTGGTCTGACCCGCGAGAAAGGGACCCGCATGACCCACCACGCCACCGCCGGCCCGCGCCCCGTCCGGGCGCCGCGCGGCACCACCCGCACCGCCCGGGGCTGGAGCCAGGAGGCCGCCCTGCGCATGCTGCACAACAACCTCGATCCCGACGTCGCCGAACACCCCGACGACCTGGTCGTCTACGGCGGCACCGGGCGCGCGGTCCGCGACTGGGCGAGCTTCGACCGCATCACGGCCACGCTGCGCGGCCTCGCCGACGACGAGACCCTGCTGGTGCAGTCGGGGCGGCCCGTCGGCGTGCTGCGCACCCACGAATGGGCGCCGCGGGTCCTCATCGCCAACGCCAACCTGGTCGGCGACTGGTCCACCTGGGAGGAGTTCCGCCGCCTCGACGCCCTCGGCCTCACCATGTACGGGCAGATGACCGCCGGGTCGTGGATCTACATCGGCACGCAGGGCATCCTCCAGGGCACCTACGAGACGTTCGGCGCGATCGCCGCCCAGCGGTTCGGCGGGTCGCTCGCCGGCACCCTCACCCTCACCGCCGGGCTCGGCGGCATGGGCGGGGCCCAGCCGCTCGCCGTCACCATGAACGGCGGGGTGGCGCTCGTCGTGGAGTGCGACCCGGCGCGCGTCGACCGCCGGCTGCGCACCGGCTACCTGGACGTGCGCGCCGACGGGCTCGACGACGCGCTGCGCCGGGCCGAGCGGGCGCGCGCCGACCGCGTCCCGCTGTCGATCGGCGTCGTCGGCAACGCGGCGGAGCTGGTGCCGGAGATCCTGCGCCGGGGCGCCCACGTCGACGTCGTCACCGACCAGACCTCCGCCCACGACCCCCTCGCCTACCTGCCCGCCGGGATGGACCTGGCGCAGTGGCGCGACAGCGCCGCCGCCGACCCCGAGGGGTTCACCGCCCGCGCCCGCGACTCCATGGCCGAGCACGTCCGCGCCATGGTCGGGTTCGCCGACGCCGGGGCCGAGGTGTTCGACTACGGCAACTCGCTGCGCGCCGAGGCGCGCGCCGCCGGGTACGCGCGGGCGTTCGACTACCCGGGGTTCGTGCCCGCCTACATCCGCCCGCTGTTCTGCGCCGGCAAGGGCCCGTTCCGGTGGGCGGCGCTGTCCGGCGACCCCGCCGACATCGCCCGCACCGACCGCGCCGTCCGCGAGCTGTTCCCCGACGACGGCCACCTCGCCCGCTGGCTCGACCTGGCGGGGGAGCGGATCGCCTTCCAGGGCCTGCCCGCCCGCATCTGCTGGCTGGGGCAGGGCGAGCGCGCGGCGGCCGGGCTCCGGTTCAACGAGCTGGTCGCCGCCGGCGAGATCAGCGCCCCGCTCGCCATCGGCCGCGACCACCTGGACACCGGGTCGGTGGCCTCGCCCTACCGCGAGACCGAGGGCATGCGCGACGGTTCGGACGCCATCGCCGACTGGCCCCTGCTCAACGCCCTGACCGCCGCCTCCTCGGGCGCCTCCTGGGTGTCGGTCCACCACGGCGGCGGCGTCGGCATCGGCCGGTCGCTGCACGCCGGGCAGGTGAGCGTCGCCGACGGCACCGACCTGGCGGCGGCCAAGCTCGACCGGGTGCTCACCAACGACCCGGCGACCGGGGTGCTCCGCCACGCCGACGCCGGTTACCCGGAGGCGCGCGCCAGCGCCGAGCGCCACGGCCTGCGCATTCCCATGGACGAGGGGTGAGGGGTGGCGCCGCGCGCGGGTAGGAGCGCACCGAGGAGGAGTCCGCGAGTCGGAACGGAGGGATCATGAGCGACACGTTCGACGCTCTGTGGGCCGCGCTGGCCCCGCTGGGCCGGCACCGCACCACCGGCGGCTACCGGAGGTTCACCTGGGGGCCGGCCGACACCGAGGTCCGCGCCTGGTTCACCGCCGCCGCGGCGGAGCGCGGGCTGGACGTCCGCACCGACCGCAACGGCAACCTGTGGGCGTGGTGGGGGGAGCCGGGGCCCGACGCCGTCGTCACCGGGTCGCACCTGGACTCCGTCCCCGACGGGGGCGCCTTCGACGGGCCGCTCGGCGTCGTCTCCGCGCTGGCCGCCGTCGACGCGCTGCGGGCGCGCGGGGTGCGCCCCGCGCGGCCCCTGGCCGTCACCGTGTTCGTGGAGGAGGAGGGCGCCCGCTTCGGCGTGCCCTGCCTCGGGTCGCGGCTGCTCACCGGCGCCATCACCCCCGGCCGGGCGGCCGGGCTCACCGACGCCGCCGGCACCACCTACGCCGCCGCCATGGCCGCGGCCGGGCTCGACCCCGAGCACATGGGCCCCGACCCCGACCTGCTCGCTGGCATCGGGGCGTTCGTGGAGCTGCACATCGAACAGGGGCGCGGCCTGGTGCACACCGGCCACCCGGTGGGCGTGGCCGGCGCGGTGTGGCCGCACGGCCGCTGGCGGCTCGACTTCTCCGGGCGGGCCGACCACGCCGGCACCACCCCGCTGGCCGACCGCAGCGACCCGATGCTGCCCTTCGCGGCGACCGTGCTCGCCGCCCGCGCGGCGGCGGCCGAGCACGGCGCCCTCGCCACGATCGGCAAGGTGCTGGCCGTGCCCAACGGCACCAACGCCATCCCATCGCGGGTGCGCGCCTGGCTGGACGCCCGCGCCCCCGACGAGGCCGCACTGCGCGCGGTCACCGCCCAGGTCGACGCCGCCGCGCGCGCCGCCGCCACCGACAACGGGGTCCTGCTCACCACCTACCAGGAGTCCGCCAGCCCCATCGTGCGGTTCCAGACGGCGCTGCGCGACCGGATCGCGGCCGTCGCCGGCGGCGGTCCCGGCGAGCCCGTCCCGGTGCTGCCCACCGGCGCCGGCCACGACGCCGCGGTGCTCGCCGCCCAGGTGCCGACCGCCATGCTGTTCGTGCGCAACCCCACCGGGGTCTCCCACGCCCCCGACGAGCACGCCGACACCGCCGACTGCCACCGCGGCGTGGCCGCCCTCGCCGACACCCTCGCGGCGCTGGCCGGATGACCCCCGCACGCGGCGGCGCGCACGGACGAGAGGAGCCGCATGGCGACCGTTGACGCCGCAGGACGCTACTGGTGCGAATGGGCGCTGGTGGACACCCACCCCAGCGCCGCCGCGGCGACCCCCGGGGTCCTCCTGGAGGTCGGCGGCGGCCGCTTCACCGCCGTCGGCACCGCCCCCGCGCCGCCGCCCGGCGCCGAGCGGCTGCCCGGCCTCACCCTGCCCGGCCTGGCCAACGCCCACTCCCACGCCTTCCACCGGGCGCTGCGCGGGCGCACCGGCGAGCACGGCGGCAGCTTCTGGACCTGGCGCGAGCGCATGTACGCCGTCGCCGACCGGCTCGACCCCGACTCCTACCACCGGCTCGCCCGCGCCGTGTACGCCGAGATGGCGCTGGCCGGCATCACCTGCGTCGGCGAGTTCCACTACCTGCACCACGGCCCCGGCGGCCGCCCCTACGCCGACCCCAACGCCATGGGCGCCGCCCTGGTCGCCGCGGCCGCCGACGCCGGAATCCGCATCACCCTGCTCGACACCCTCTACCTGCGCGGCGGGCTCACCGCCGACGGCACCCACGCGCCGCTGTCGGGCACCACCACCCGCTTCGGGGACGCCGACGCCGACGCCTGGGCCGAGCGCGTCGCCGCGTTCCGGCCCGGCGGCGGCCACGCCAAGGTCGGCGCCGCCGTCCACTCGGTGCGGGCCGTGCCGCGCGCCGCCGTCGCCCGGGTCGCCGACCTGCACCGCGACGCCGGGTGGGCGTCGCTGCACGTCCACCTCTCCGAGCAGCCCGCCGAGAACGAGGCGTGCCGCGCCGCGTACGGCCGCACGCCCACCGAACTGCTGGACGACACCGGGCTGCTCGCCGCGGGGCCCGTCCTGGTGCACGCCACCCACCTCACCGGCGCCGACACCGCCCTCGTCCGCTCCTCCCCGGCGGCGGTCTGCCTGTGCCCCACGACCGAGCGCGACCTCGCCGACGGCCTGCCGCCGCTGGCCGGGTTCGAGGGGGTGGCGGTCGCCCTGGGCAGCGACGGCCACTCCACCATCGACATGTTCGAGGAGGCGCGCGGCGCGGAGATGCACGAGCGGCTGCGCACCGGGCGGCGCGGCACCCGCCCGTCGTCGCTGCTGCTGGAGGGGCTGCACGGCCACGGCCACGGCGACGCCCTCGGCTGGACGGGCGACGGCCCCGGCGGGGCGGACCCGGCGGCGGGCTGGATCGCCCCCGGCCTCCGCGCCGACCTGCTCACCCTCGATCTCGACGGGGTGCGGCTGGCCGGGTTCGACCCGGACGCCGCGACCGACGCCGTCGTGGCCGCCGCGACCGCCGCCGACGTCCGCCACGTCATGGCCGACGGGCGGTGGATCGTCCGCGACCGCGCCCACCTGTCCGTCCCCGACGCCGCCCGCGACCTCGACGCCGCCATCCGGGAGCTGACCTCATGACCGCACCCGCCGCCCGCTCACTGCTCGTGGACCGCATCGGGGTGCTCGCCACCCTCGACCCCGCGCTGGGCACCGGGCCGCTCGGCCTGGTCGACGACGCCGCCCTGGTGTTCGACGGCGGGCGCGTCGCCTGGGTGGGGCGGGCCGCGCACGCCCCGGCCGCCGACACCCGGGTGGACGCCGCGGGGCGGTGCGTCGTCCCCGGGTTCGTGGACGGCCACGCGCACCTGGTGTTCGCCGGGGACCGGGGCGCCGAGTTCGCCGCCCGCATGGCCGGCCGCCCCTACGAGGCCGGCGGCATCCGCACCACGGTGGCGGCCACCCGCGCCGCCACCGACGCCGAGCTGCACGCGACGGCGGCCCGCCTGGTGGCCGAGGCCCGCGCCCAGGGCACCACCACCCTGGAGATCAAGTCGGGGTACGGGCTGACCGTCGGCGACGAGGAGCGGTCGCTGCGGGTCGCCGCCCGCCTCACCGAGGAGACCACCTTCCTCGGCGCGCACGTGGTGCCCGCCGAGTACGCCGACGACCCGGCGGGCTACGTCGACCTGGTCACCGGCCCCATGCTCGACGCGTGCGCCCCGCACGCCCGCTGGATCGACGTGTTCTGCGAGCGGGGCGCGTTCGACGGCGACGCAGCGCGCCGCGTCCTGGCCGCCGGGCGGGAGAAGGGCCTGCTCGGCCGGGTCCACGGCAACCAGCTGGGGGAGGGGCCGGGGGTGGCGGTCGCCGTGGAGGCGGGCGCGGCCTCGGTCGACCACTGCACCCACCTGTCGCCCGCCGACGTGGACGCGCTCGCCCAGGCGGGCGGGCCGGGCGGCACCGTCGCCACGCTGCTGCCGGGCGTGGACTTCTCCACCCGCCAGCCCTACCCGGACGCGCGGGCGCTGATCGACGCGGGCGCCGCCGTCGCGCTGGCGACCGACTGCAACCCGGGGTCCTGCTACACCTCCAGCATGGGGTTCGTCATCGCCCTGGCGGTCCGCGAGATGCGCATGACGCCGGAGGAGGCGCTGGCCGCCGCCACCCGGGGCGGCGCGCGGTCGCTGCGCCGCGACGACGTCGGCCACCTCGCCCCCGGCGCCCGCGCCGACGCCGTCCTGCTCGACGCCCCCTCGCCGGTCCACCTCGCCTACCGCCCCGGCGTCCCCCTGGCCGCCGCCGTCTGGAAGAACGGCACCCTCACCGCCGGCCACCCCTGACCACCCACCGCGCCCCCGAAATTGTGCGTTTCCCCTGCGGAGCGGGTATGGCTGTGGTTATGGTGAAGCGCGTGACCGTCAATATCGACATGCCCGACGACCTCCGGACCCGGCTGAGCGCCGAGGCCGAGACGCGCGGGATGACCCTGGAGGACCTCGTCCTCCAGCGTTTGCAGGGCGCCCCCCCCGAAGACGCGACACCCCGCCGTGAATTCCGTTCCGCCGGCGCCGGCAGAAGCGGCCGTACCGACATTTCGGTGAGAGCCCGCGAGATCCTGCGCGCGGAATGGGGCGGCACGTGACCCTCGTCGTCGACGCCGGCCCCCTGTACGCGCTGGTCGACGCGGACGACGACCACCATGAGGCGGTCGCACGGCTGTTCTCCCGACATCGCGGCCCCCTCGTCGTCCCCACGTTGGTGATCGCGGAGGTGGCGTACCTCGTAGGCGAACGTATAGGGACGCGTGCGGAGCTCGCGCTACTCGACGACCTTGCGGACGGGGTGTTCGACGTCGAACCCGTCCATCGGCACGATTGGTCGCGCATCCGCGACCTCGTCGAGAAGTACGCCGATCTGCCCATAGGTGCGACGGATGCCTCCGTGATCGCCGCCGCCGAACGCCTGCACGTCACCGAGGTCGCCACGCTGGACCGACGGCACTTCTCGGTCGTCCGTCCACGGCACGTGGACGCCTTCACCCTGCTGCCGTGAGGGCGTGCGGGGAACTTACATCGGTGTAGCACGTCCGAAATGCGGCACATGCACCCTTGAGGGGAGTTGGCGCGCCCCGCCGGGCGCAATGGAGCGGACCGGCGGGGGCGCGCCCTTCCGTGAGGGGGCCGCATGGCGCTGTGGCGCATCCGCACCGTGGTCGAGGACCGCCCGGGGCAGCTGGCCGGGGTGGTCGACGCCATGGCCGCCGAGGGCGGCAACATCGTGGGGCTGTCCATCCACGCCGACGCGGCGGGGGTGGTGGACGAGTTCGTGGTCGACGTCCCCGGCGCACACCACACCCTGCTGCGCGAGGTCGCCCGGCGCAGCGTGGACGACTCCGCGACCGCCGTCCCCGCGCACCCCCGCGAGGTCGGCGACGACGTCACCCGCGCCCTGCTGCTCACCGCCCGGCTGCGCGCCGCCCCCAACCGCCTCCCCGAGGCCCTGGGCGAGCTGCTCCGCGCCGACGAGGCGCGGTGGACCAACCTCACCCGGCCCGTCGCCGAGTTCCCCGAGGAGCCCGAGACCACGCTGGTCGTGCCCGTCGGACCCCTGCGCGCGGTCCGGCTGCGCCGCACCGACCAGCCCTTCACCTGGACCGAGTCGGCCCGCGCCGACGCGCTCGTGCGCTCGGTCCTGCCGCCCACCGGCCCCGCGCCGATCGACGGCTCCCTGGTCACCGGCCACGGGGTGGAACTGTCCGTCGCCCAGGTGGGCGCCGCCGACGCCGACGCCGTGCAGCGCCTGCACCGGCGGTGCACCGCCGAGACCACGCGCCGCCGCTACTTCGCCGGGATGCCCCGGCTCACCCCGGGCATGCTCGCCGTGTTCTGCGACCCCGAGCGGGGCCTCACCCTGGCCGCCCGGCCGAGCGGGGGCGGCGAGCCGGTCGCCCTGGCGCACCTGATGTACACGCTCGACCCCGGCGTGGGCGAGATCGCGCTGCTGGTCGAGGACGCCTGGCAGGGCCAGGGCGTGGGGACCGCGCTGACGCGGGCGCTGGCCGCGGTCGCCGCCGACTGGGGCCTGGCGGAGCTGCGGGCGGACACCGTCGCCGGCAACACCGCCATGCAGCGGATCATGCGCCGGATGGGCGCCGCCATCGGACCGGTCCGCGACGGGGTGGTCCAGGCGCGGCTCCCGGTGGCCGGGACCGCGCCGCCGCGCCTCCCGGGACGGGTGGCGGGCCTGATGAGCCGACCGGGGGCCGCAGGGGGCTGATTCCCGGAAGGACGGCGGGGGAGGCCGGCGAAATGGGGCGCCGGCCTCCCCCGCTGACATGCCTCGACGTCAGGCGGAGCCGGACTCCGCGGAGCCGGGGGCGGCGACGCCCTCGCCCCGTCCGAGGCGGCTGTGCCGGCGGCCGTACAGGAAGTACACCGCCACGCCGATCGCCATCCACACCAGGAACCGCAGCCAGGTGTCGACGGTGAGGTTGAGCATCAGCCACACGCACGCCAGGGCGGCGACGATCGGCAGCACCGGAACCCACGGGGCGCGGAAGGCGCGGGGCAGGTCCGGCCGGGTGCGGCGCAGCACGATCACGCCGATGGACACCACGACGAACGCGAACAGCGTGCCGATGTTGACCATCTCCTCCAGGGTGCCGATGGGCACGAGGCCCGCCAGCACCATGACGGCGACGGTGGTCACGATGGTCATGACGTAGGGGGTGCCGAAGCGCGGGTGGGTCTTGGACAGGCCGCGCGGCAGCAGGCCGTCGCGCGACATCGCGAACGCCACCCGCGACTGGCCCATCATCAGCACCAGGATCACCGACGTGATGCCGATGACACCGCCCAGCGAGATCAGCGTGCCCGCCCAGTCGGCGCCCACCGCCCGGAACGCCTCGGCCAGCGGGGCGTCGGTGCCGAGTTCGGTGTAGGGGCGCATGCCGGTGACCACCGCGGCGACGGCCATGTACAGCACCGTCACGATGATCAGCGAGCCGAAGATGCCGATGGGCATGTCCCGCTTGGGGTTCTTGGTCTCCTCGGCGGTGGTCGCGACGATGTCGAAGCCGATGAAGGCGAAGAACACCACGGAGGCCGCCGCGATGACGCCCCAGATGCCGTACTGGCTGGGCTCCAGGCCGAGCAGCACCTGGGTCAGCGGGGTGTGGCCGATGGAGTCGGTCGCCGCCGGGCGGTCGATCGCCTCGGGGATGAACGGGGTCCAGTTGGCGACGCGGATGTAGAACACGCCGACGCAGATGATCAGCAGGACGATGCCGACCTTGATGGCGACGATGACCGCCGAGACCCGGCCGGACAGCTTGGTGCCGAGGACACCGAGCACGCCGAGCACGAGCACGATGAACATCGCGCCGATGTTCACGGGCCAGCCGGCGACCTCGATGGTCGTCGGCACGCCCAGCAGGTCGCCGGCGTACCCCGACCAGCCCACGGCGACCACCGAGGCGGCCAGCGTGAACTCCAGGACGAGGTCCCACCCGATGATCCACGCGACGAACTCGCCGAGGCTGGCGTAGCCGAAGGTGTAGGCGCTGCCGGCGACCGGGACGGTCGAGGCGAACTCGGCGTAGCACATGGCCGCGAGCGCGCACACGAGGCCGGCGATGAGGAAGGAGACGACGATGGCGGGGCCGGCGTTGTCGGCCGCCTGCCGCCCCGTCACGACGAAGATGCCGGTACCGATGATGACACCGATACCGAAGACGATGAGGTCGAAGCCGTTCAGATCCTTGCGGAGCCGGTGTCCCGGTTCATCCGTGTCCCGGATCGACTGCTCGATGCTCTTAGTGCGCCAGATACTCAACAGCGACTCCGCGCCCGATTTTGGCCCTTGTGGGGCACCTGGGGATATTACGTCGCGCGATCCTACCGCCGATTTTAGTGATCCTAAAACCCGGCCGTAAGGGCGGCGGGTCTGGGGCGAAGCGGACGCGCGCCTGTTCAGGGCGGGTGCGGTGGCGCGGGGCGGCCGTTAAGCGGAGCTACACGGGGCGGCCGCCCGGTCGGCGCCGGGTGGCCCGGACGCCGACGGCCGGCGCGCCCGGGGAGGGGCGCGCCGGCCGTCGGCGGAGGCGGGACTCAGGAGTCGTCGGCCTCGGAGTCGGGGGAGGAGTCGGTCTTCTTGGTGGCGCGGCGCTTCTTCACCGGCCGGGAGTAGTCGACCAGGGGCTCGTAGAGGGAGGCGTGCTCCTTGCTGCACTCGGCGCAGGCGTCGACCTCGCGCACCGTCCCCTCCCAGGCGAACTGGATGACATCCGTCGCCTCGACCTTCTCCTCGCGGACGGCGTGCGGATCGCAATACTTGCGCGTGAAGACCTCGGTGACCACGGCGGGCGGCGTCCCTTCGGTAGATCGTGTGGGTGCTGGTGCCGAAATCATACACGCGTTCGAAGGGGGCGGCCGGGGCTTCCGGGGATGTTCCGCCAGGCCCGGCGGGGCGCGCCGACAGCAGCCTAGCGAAGGCGGCGTGCGGCCGGGTGCACCGGTTTGTGGGGATCGACACGTGACGTGTGCGGCCGGTGGCGGATACGATTCATCTTCCGGGGAAGATTTTTCCTGATCTTCCCACCAGGAGGCTCGGCGCCGCGCAGCCAGTCCCCGTCCATCGCCCATATCCCCACCAGGAAGTGAGATAAGACGATGTCCGGACGGACAACGAGAGCGGGCGCCCTGCCCGCCGACGTCGCGCTCCTCGTCGCGCGTATCGCCATCGGCGTCATCTTCGCCGCCCACGGCTGGCAGAAGATCACCGGAGGTGTCGACGGCACCGCCCAGGGGTTCGCCGCCATGGGCGTCCCCCTCCCCGAGGTCGCGGCGGTCGTCGCCATGGCCGTCGAGTTCGGCGGCGGCATCGCCCTGGCCGTGGGCTTCGGCCTGCCGGTCACCGGCGTGCTGCTCGCCGGGATGATGGCGGGCGCCTACGTCTTCGGCCACCTCGGCACGCCGCTGTTCGCCAGTGAGGGCGGCTTCGAACTCGTGCTCGCGCTGGGCGTCTCGGCGCTGGCGCTCGGGTTCACCGGCGGCGCCTTCTCGGTCGACCGGGTCCTGCCCTGGGGGCGGCGCGCCGCCCCCGACCGGCGGGCCGCCGCCGCGGCCTGACGCGGACGCCCCACGACGCGGGCCCGCGTCCGCACCCTCCCGGGTGCGGGCGCGGGCCC
>NZ_BCRK01000022.1 GCF_001552555.1 Nocardiopsis trehalosi NBRC 14201
CGAGCGCCTCGCCATCGCCCTCCAAGAGGGCCGGCTCGACCTCGCCGAATACGAGCGCCGCCTCGACACCGCCATGCGCGCCGTCGTCCTGGGCGACCTCCGGTCCCTCACCGCCGACCTCCCCCCGCCACCGCCGCCCGCCGTCGCCGATCCCCCCGAATCCGCCCTCACGGCGGCCGGCCGCGGCACCCTGGTGTCGCCGTGGAAGGACTGGGTAGACGAATGGCGATGGTGGCTCGGCGGAGCCGTCATCATGACCGGTATCTGGGGCGTCACCAGCGTCATGAGCGAAGGGCTGCTGCCGTTCTGGCCACTGGTGCCGCTGGGGATCTGGGCCGCCATCCTGGTCGCCGCCGCCATCTGGCCGGACGAGAACTCCGGCTCGCGCAGATGACCGTCGCCCGCCACCTCCGGAGGGACTGACGCGCATGGACGAGCACCAGGTACCGCCGGAGGCGATGCGCGCCTCGGACGCCGACCGCGACGCCTGCGCCGAGCGCCTCGCCATCGCCCTCCAAGAGGGCCGGCTCGACCTCGCCGAATACCACGACCGGCTCACCCTCGCCATGCGGGCCAAGACCATGGGCGACCTCGCCCCCCTCACCGGCGACCTCCCGGCCCCGCCCGCCGTACCGGTACCGCCCGTCCCCCCGCAGTCCCGCGATGACGGCGCGCCGCCCGAGTGGCACGACCGCCTCGAACCCTGGCGCGGGCTGATGTCGGTGTCCGTGATCCTCGTCGGCATCTGGGGCGTGACCAGCGTCATCGCGCACACGCCGCTGCCGTTCTGGCCGATGATCCCGATCGGGTTCATGTTCCTGTTCACGCTTGCCGGGGCGCTCGGCGCCCCACCCGACCCGCCGCGCCGCCGGCACCGCGACGGCGGCCGCGACAGCGGCTGAGGTGCGGGGCGCGCGCCGACCTGGGGGCGGCCGTCGACACGGCGCCCCGGGCGGCCCGCCGCTATCCGGCGGCGTGCAGCCAGCGCACGGGGGCGCCGTCGCCCGCGTAGCGGAACGGTTCGAGTTCCTCGTCCCAGACCCGGCCGGTGAGCCGGTCGAGCTCCTCGGCGAGGTCGGCGTCCTGGGCGGCGGCCCGGTCCATGGCGTTGCGCAGCCGGGCCTCGGGCACGAGGACCTCACCGGAGGCGCTGGTGACGGCCGTGAAGATGCCGAGGGTGGGCGTGTAGCTGTAGCGCACGCCGTCGCAGCCCGGGGTGGCCTCCTCGGTCACCTCGAAGCGCAGGCGCTGCCAGCCGTTGAGCGCGGAGGCCATGGCACCGGAGGTGCCGGGCGCCCCCTGCCAGTTCAGCTCGGCGCGATGGGTTCCTGGGGCGGCCGGCTGGGCACCCCAATCGAGTTTCACAGGCACGCCAACTACACCCGCGACCGCCCACTCGACGTGTGGGCACAGCGCCGCGGGCGCGGAGTGGACGTACAAGACGCCACGTGCGGACACCGAACCTCCTGTTACGAACGAGTGCGCTTCCCCGACGCCCTCGTACCCGCAGAGGAGCTGTCCGCCCCTGGTGTTTCCTCAGTCATTGTGCCCCAAGGGCACCATCGGCACCAGGTCTCCCTTGGCCGAATCCTGTGAACTGCCTGTGTCCCCCCGGGCGGGCCGCTAGCGTTGGTGCTGCGCGCGAGGCGGGAGCTGAGAGTCTACTGGGGGTGCGCGTGGGTGACCAGCCCTGCGACGAGGCCGCGACCGCGGAGCTGGTGCGGCGTGCGCTGGCCGACGACCCCTCAGCGTGGGAGGCCCTGCTCGACCGGTTCTGGCCAAAGGTCCGCGCGATCGTGTGGGCCTATGGGCTCTCGCAGTACGACGCCCAGGACGCCGCGCAGACCGTGTGGTGCCGGCTGGCCGACCACCTGGACCGCGTCCGCGCCCCCGAATCGGTCGGCGCGTGGCTGGCCGCCACCACCCACAACGAGTGCCGCCGCCAGGTGCGCCTGGCCCGGCGCACCGCGCCGCGCGACCCCGCGCTGCTCGACGGCGCCGACCACCGCACCCCCGAGTCCTGGCAGCTGGCGGCCGACACCGCCGGGCGCGTGCGGCGGGCGGTGGCCCTGCTGCGCGAACCCGACCGCACGGTGGCGCTGCTGGTGCTGAACGCGCCCCGCATCCCCACGTGGGAGGTGGCGGAGTTCACCGGGCTGCACCCCTCGGAGGTCCCCGCGGTGCGCCGCCGCGTCCGCCGCCGGCTGCGGCGCCTGTACAACGACGAGATCCGGTACGCCGGCCCGACCGCCGAGGTCCGGCAGTGAGGAGCGGACCCATGCCCGACGGCGATCCGGCCCCCGCCGCCGGTCCGGGCGGCCGCGCCGCCGCCCCCGGCACGGCCGACGACGCGCCGGCCGACGCCGGGCCCGGCCTCGATCCCGACTCCGACGGCGAGCACGGGCCCGGCCTCGGCCCCGAAGCCGACCCGCCCGACACCGGCGACCGCTTCCTGGCCGAGCTGGGCGCCGCCATGCCGCCGGACGAGCCCATGCCGCGCGCCGTCCGGGCGGCGGCCCGCGCCGCCTACCTCCGGCGGCGCCCCGACACCGTCCTCACCGAGGTCGCCGCCGACTCCGTCGACGTCCCGCTGCGCGCGGGGCTGCGGGGCATGGACACTCTCGCGGGGGCGCCCAGATACGTCCGGTTCACGGGCCCGGCCGTCGAGGTGGACGTCGAGGTCACGGCCGACGGCGACCGCCGCGAACTCGTCGGCCGGGTCGCCCCTGCGGGGGCGACCGAGGTCGAGGTCCGCTCCCCGCGCCGCTCGACCCGGCACCCGGTCGACCCGGACGGCGGCTTCCTCGCCCACGGCGTCCCCCGGGGCCCGGTCAGCCTGGTGTTCACCACCCCCGACGCCACCCCCACCGCCACCCCCTGGCTGTCCCTGTGATCCCCCATCGGCCACCATCGTGTTCCGCGCTCGGTTCGCGAACCGCCCTTCCCCGTTTCCGGCCGCGCGGATGTTCCGCGCGTCGAGAGGCCGTCGCGCGGGGATGCCCCGTGATTCCCATTCCGGTGCCGGATTCGGCGCCGGGAACACGCCGTTCGGTCGGTCCGCGCGCAATCCGCACAGCCGTCTTCCGCACTCCTTGAGTACGTGATCCGTGCACCATCGCCACGTCGTTCACCGGGTCCACCAGCCCAGTCGGGACGACCTCGGCGGGAAGCGCCGGAACGCCTGAATAACTCGCTGATCAGCACCCAAGGGGTGAGCCGGCGAGGAATACCGTGCACCCTGGTCGGCGGTGCGGCGCCACGACGTGAACAGCGCCCTGATCGGTTCCCCCCGTCCGGGGCGGGGGATTCCCGGTCGCCTCCACCCCCGGTCGTCCCGGTGGCGCACACCGCGCCGGCTCCGGGAGGCCGGACGGAGCGGACGCCGACGGACCCGCCGGGATGACGGGGGACGCGCGCGCAACTCCAGGGGCGGCGCCGACCCGCCGCGCCGTCGGGCGCCCGGACGCGGGGCGGGGCCACGCGGTGAGGGGCGCCGACCGCGCCGTGTCCGACGGTCACCTGCCGCGTCGACGGATTGGGGTCGTCCCCTGTACTGGTTTCGGACGGTGCGCCCGGGGCGGCTCTGTCCGTGTTCACGGCGGTACGCGGGGCCGGTGATGGAGAAAGATCATCGCGGCCCCTCCCGAGGAGGAAGCCCACGGGTGTATCACTTTTCGTGGCTGCTCGCGCACGTATCGTGTGCGGACGCCTCCCCCCGGCACCGATCACGGAAGGGCGCCGCCATGACGGCACCGCTGCTGAACGACGTGCACGACCCCCTGACGATCATCGCCCGCGACCCCCACTCCGCCCGCGCCCAGGCCGAGCTGCTGCTCGACACCCACCACGAGCCCGGCCCCCGCTCGATCGCCCTCCGCCTGCTCGGCCTCGCGCTGCGCGAGTGCGGGGACGGCCGGGGCTCCATCCGGGCGCTGCGGCAGGCCGCCGCCGTCGCCGCCCGCGCCGGGCTGACGGAGTCGGCCGCCCACGCCCGCGCGTCGCGGCTGGGCGCGCTCGCCCTGCGCGGCGGCGGCGGGGTGTCGGGCACCACCCTGTCCCGGATGGCCGCCGCGGCACCGTCGGCGCGGGCGCTGCTGCACGCCCACCACGGCATCGCGGCGGCGCAGCGGGGCGACTTCTCCGCCGCCGTCGGCGGGTTCGACGCCGCCCTGGCCGGGGCCGACGCGTTGACCCGCGCCCGGCTGCTGCCCGGCGTGCTGAGCAACCGCGGCCTGGCCCTGATGTACTGCGGGCGGTTCGCGGAGGCGGCCGACGACCTCGATCGCGCCCTGGCCGCCGCCGAGGCGCACGCCCTCGACTACCTGCGCGGCGTCGCCCTGCAGAACCTCGGGTGCCTGGCGGTGCGCCGGGGGGACCTGCCCACCGCGGTCGCCCGGTTCACCTCGGCCGCCCGGCTCGTCCCCGACAGCCGCCGCTCGGCGCTCCGTCTGGACCACGCCGACGCCCTGCTCTCCGCGGGCATGGTCCGCGACGCGGCCCGGCTGGTCGACGGTCTCGCGGGCGGCGACGGCGGTACCGCGGCCGAGGACGCCACCGCGCGGCTGCTGCGCGCCAAGATCCACCTGAGCCGGGGCGAGCGGCGGGCCGCCTGCGGCGAGGCCCGCCGGGTGCGCGCGGACTTCGCCGCCGACTCGCTCTGGTCGGAGCTGGCCCGGCTGGTCGAGTGGTCCGCCCGGCACATCACCGAGCCGCGCCCGCGCCCGATCCGACCGGTGCGGCCGCGACGCCCCTCGCGCGGCACCACCGAGTCCCCGGGCGCGGTCCTCGGACCGGTGTCCGGCGGTACGGCGCGGGCCGTCGCGCGGTGTGTGCCGAGCGCCCCGCTGGGTCCGCTGTCGCTCGCGGTGCCCTCCCCCCGGCACACGGCGGCGCTGCGGGCCCTGGCCGACGGCGACCACGCGGCGGCCCGCCACGTGCTGCGGCGCGGGCCCGCCCCGGTCGCCGCCCCGGTGCGCCACCTCGATCTCCTCGCGCACGCGGGCGCGCACCAGAGGGAGGTGGCGGCGGTCGGCGCCGGGCTGGCCCTGCGGCACGGGTCCGGGGCGACGGCGCTGGAGTGGGCCGAGTACGGCCGGGCCCTGCGCCCGGCGGCCGGCCCCTGCCGGGACGCCGCCTGGGCGCGGCTGCTGGAGCGCTGCCGGGCCGCGCACGCTGCGGCCCGCGTCGGTGACGGCGCCGCCCGCGCCGAGCTGGGCCGGCTCACCGCCGGGCTCGCGGCGGCGCAGTGGCACTCCGGCTGCGTGGTCTCCGACGGCCCCGGCGCGGTCCCCGGCGCGGTCGCGGCGGGGCTGGCCGACCGCCTCGGTGACCGGGCGTTCCTCTGCCACATCGACGCCGACGGCGTCCACGCCGCCGTCACCGTGGCCGGCGGCCGGATCGCCGTGCACCGGCTCGACGGCGCGGCCGCGGCGGGGGACGCGGCCGCGCGCCTGCGCTACGCGGCGCGCATGGGCGTGCTGGCGCCCGGCAGCGGGGCGGCCGGGGCGGCGCGGTCGGCCGCCGAGGTCGACCGGCTGCTGATCGCCCCGGTGCGCGCGGAGATCGGCGACCGCCCGCTGGTGCTGTCGCCCGCGTCGTACGCGCACGGGCTGCCGTGGGGCCTGCTGCCCTCACTGCGCGGGCGCGAGGTGAGCGTCGCCCCGTCCGCCGGGGCGTGGCTGGCCCGCGAGGGGCGGGCGCGCCGGGCCGCGCACCGGCCCCGCCGGTTCCTCGTCGCGGCGGGGCCCGACCTGGCGTCCGCCGGGGCAGAGGCGCGGGGGGTGGGCGCCGCCCGGCCGGGCGCCGTGGTGCGGGTGGGCCGCGCCGCCGCGGTCGCGGACGTGCTGGCGGACCTCGGCCGGGCCGACCTGGCGCACCTGGCGGCGCACGGCGCGGTCTCGACCGACGTCCCGATGCTGTCGGGGCTGCTGCTCGCCGACGGAGCGGTGTTCGGCTACGACCTGGAGCTGCTGCCCCGGGTCCCCGACCTGACGGTGCTGTCGTCGTGCTGGGTCGGCGGGGCGGCGCCGACCGCATCGGGGATCGTCCTCGGCTTCGGGGCGGCCCTTCTGGCGCTGGGCGGCGCGGCGGTGGTCGCGGGCGTGCTGCCGGTGGACGACGGCGCGGTGGCGGGGGCGATGGCGCGCTTCCACGCCGCGCTCGCCGCCGGGGCCGGCCCCGCCCGCGCCGTGGCCGACCATCTCGCCCCCGCCGGGTTCGTCTGCTTCGGCGCGGGCTGAGCACCGCACCCCGGTCCCGCCGCGACCACGCCGCCGCGCCCCTACCAGGGGCGCGGCGGCCGCGCCGCCCCCGCCTCCCCACCAAACCCCGCACGCGGCGGCCTTCGGGCGGGCCAGGGGCTCGGGGCGGTGGGGGTAGCGTGCGGGGATGGACGACGACGTGTTCCCGCCCGATCCGGCGGACGGCCCCGACGGGTCGGCGGTCTTCACCCTCGACGCGGCGCGCGCCCTGATGCCGGAGGTCGTCCGCCGCGCCGACGCGTTCACGGCGGCCCGCGCCGACCTCGCCGAACTCGCGGCCGACCTGCGGACCGGCGGGCCGTCGGAACTCGGCGGCCGCGCCGAGCTGAAGGCGCTGGAGGCCCGCCTTGCCGACCTGCACACGTGGTTCACCGGGCAGGGCATCGAGGTGAAGAGCCTGGCGCCGCTGCTCGTGGACTTCCCGGCCGTCCTCGACGGGCGGTCCGTGCGGCTGTGCTGGCTGGAGGGCGAGCCGGAGCTGGGCTGGTACCACCGCACCGAGCTG
The DNA here is from genome assembly GCF_001552555.1 of Nocardiopsis trehalosi NBRC 14201. Classification (GTDB taxonomy): domain Bacteria; phylum Actinomycetota; class Actinomycetes; order Streptosporangiales; family Streptosporangiaceae; genus Nocardiopsis_B; species Nocardiopsis_B trehalosi. The sequence goes on from NZ_BCRK01000022.1 coordinate 6,766, forward strand.
GGCTTCGCCGGCCGCCGCCCCCTGCCGCCGGAATGAGCGCGCGCCCGGCCTCCGGGCGCGGGCCGTGGGGCCGACGGGGCCGGTGGGGCCGGGCGGTGGCCGCCGGCGCGGGAATAGAGCGCCGACGAGCGGTTAGTGAACGGGCATGAGCGAGATTCAGCCCGAACAGCCCGAGGACCCGATCAACGCCGACGCCCACGACTGGGACGAGGCCGGTCTGCCGGAGCAGGAGGACGCGACGGAGGATCAGCCGCTGCCGGCCGACCACCCGATCGCGATGGGCGAGTTCGGCTCGACGGGCACCGACAAGGAGGCCGGCGAGCCGCTGGACGACGCCCTGGCCCGGGAGCGCCCCGACATCGACGTGACCGCCGACGCCCCGCAGTCCGAGGAGGAGGAGGCGCAGCGCTACCCCGAGGACAAGTTCGACGACCCGCGCGGGACCGGCGCCGAGGAGCGCGCCGTCTACGAGGAGGACGAGGACCCCGACCTCCCCTGACCCGCTCGCCGCCGCCGGCCCGTCCGCGCCCCGGGGCGCGGGCGGGCCGGTGCGCGGAGGGGGGCCGGGCACGGCCGCCGACGCAGGGCGCCCGCGCCGGTCCGGCGCAGCGGGACGGTCCGCCGCGCGGACCCGGGGCGTGGCCACGCGGGCCCGGGTCACCGGCCGCACCGCCCCCGACCACCGGCCGCGCGGACCCGATCACCGGCCACGCCGGCCCGCCCCGTCGGCCGCGGGTCACCAGCCCCGCGCGTGCCACTCCGGCAGGTGCGGGCGCTCGGCGCCCAGGGTGGTGTCCGCGCCGTGCCCCGGGTAGACCCAGGTGGCGTCGTCCATCGCGGCGAAGACCCGCTCCTCGACGTCGGTGATCAGCGACCGGAAGTCCTCCGGCGAGCGCGTGCGCCCCACCCCGCCCGGGAACAGGCTGTCCCCGGTGAACAGGTGGGTGTGCCCGCCGGGGTCGTCGTAGCGCAGCGCGATGGAGCCCGGCGTGTGCCCGCGCAGGTGGATGACCGCGAGGTCGCACGCGCCCACCCGCACCCGGTCGCCGTGCTCGACGGGTTCGTCGACCGACACCGGCAGCTCCCCGCCGTCGGCGGGATGGGCGACGGTGCGCGCGCCGGTGGTGCCGACCACCTCGGCCAGGGCCCGCCAGTGGTCCTGGTGGCGGTGGGTGGTCACCACGCGCGCGAGCCCGGTGTCGCCCACGAGTTCGAGGATGCGGTCGGCCTCGTCCGCGGCGTCGATGAGGACGGCCTCGCCCGTGCGGCGGCAGCGCAGCAGGTAGGCGTTGTTGTCCATCGGCCCCACGGCGAGCTTGGCGATGGTGAGGTCGGCCAGTTCGCGTGTGTCGGCGGGTCCGCCGACCCGCGTGTCTCCCGAGTACGTCACGTCCCCCATTACAGCACCCACCTGGGCGGCCGCTTCTCGAAGAACGCGGCGCGGCCCTCGGCCGCGTCGTCGCTCGCGAAGAACGCGCGGGACGTCTCGGCCATCTCCCGCAGCGCGGCGCCGCGGTCGGCGGGGCGCACCCCGCGGGCGGTGGCGAGGACCTCCTTGGTGCGGGCGAGCGCGGTGGGCGCGGCGGCGCGCAGCCCGTCGAGGACGGCGCCGACCTCCGCGTCCATCCGGTCGGCCGGGACCGCCGCGGTGAGCAGGCCCGCCTCGGCGGCGGCCGCGGCGTCGAACGCCTCGCCGGTGAGGAAGTAGCGGGCGAGGTGGCGGTCGTGCATGCGGGCGGCGACCGGGACGGAGATGATGGCCGGCACGACCCCGATGCGGACCTCGGTGAACGCGAACGTGGTGCCGTCCGGGGCGAACGCCAGGTCGGCGGCCGCGACGAGGCCGATGCCGCCCGCGCGGGCGGGCCCGTTGAGCTTGGCGACCACCGGTTTGGGGGCGGCCATGATGGCGGCGAAGAGGTCGGCCATGCCGGGCGCGGACGGGTCGGGTGCCCGGCCGGCGCGTTCGGCGGCGACCTCCTTGAGGTCGGCGCCGGCGCAGAACGCGGGCCCGGCGCCGGTGAGGACGACCGCGCGCACCGCGTCGTCGGCCATGGCGGCGGCGAGGCCGTCGGCGAGGTCGGTCCGCAGCCGCGCCGACAGGGCGTTGCGGTTGGCCGGGGAGTCGAGGGTCAGGGTCGTGATGCCCCGTTCGGTGTCGCGGCGTACCAGCGGTCCCGTGGCGTCGGCCATCGTCGGCCGCCCCCTTCCTGGTCGGGTGACGTCGGACACGATCCTGCCGCAGAGGGGCCCGGAACGGGGCGCGCGGGTCGGGGTCAGGAGGCTCCGCGCAGGTGGCGGAGCGCACCGTCGGCGTGGGCGCGCATGCGGACCTCGTCGGCGACGACGTGCCGGACGCGCCGGTCGGTGCCGATGACGAACGTGCGGCGCCGCGTGGGGGCGAGCCCGGCGAGGAGGCCGCCGCGCCGGACGCCGAACGCGCGGGCGACCTCACCGTCGGTGTCGCTCAGCAGCGGGTAGTCGAAGCCGTTCACGCGGGAGAACTCGCGCTGCCGGTCGGGCGGGTCGGCGCTGATGCCGACCCGCTGGGCGCCCACCTCGGCGAACTCGGCGGCGAGGTCGCGGAAGTGGCAGCTCTCGGCGGTGCAGCCGGAGGTCAGCGCGGCGGGGTAGAAGAACAGCACCACGGGCCCGGCGGCGAGCAGCCCGCTGAGGGTGTGCCGCGCGCCGTTCTGGTCGGGCAGGTCGAAGTCGGGGGCGAGTTCTCCGATGTCCATGCCGCCAGGCTAGCCCGGGGCGCGGGGGCCGGGGCGGGTGGCCGGGCCGTCGGCGGGCGGACCCCGTGCGGGGGCCGGCGGCACCCGCCGGAGCGGTGCGCGGCGCCGGGCGCCGGGTCAGGCCGCTGTACCGGCGCGAAGAAGGGGCACCCGCAGTTCGGCCGGGGTGAGGGAGCCGTGGTGGCCGATCAAGGCGGCCTCGGCGGGGTCGGCGGCCGGGGCGACGAGGGCCGTCCGGCCCAGGGCGAGGGCGAGGACGTCGCCGATCCGCGCCCGCAGGTGGGGTGCCACCGGCCCGAACAGGCCGCGGTCGATCGCCTCGTCGCGGGAGAGGACGGCCGCGCGCCCGGTGAGCCGGTCGCGCCAGGCGGCGAGGACGTCGGCGGCCGCACCGGGCCGGGCGTACACCTGGCGGGCGCGGGCCTCCCCCGCGAGCAGCCGCACCCCCGCCGCGAGGTCGGGGGCGCCCTCGACGTCGACGCGGGTCTCGGGCGCGGTGTCGACCATGCCGTGGTCGGCGGTGACGTAGAGGGCGGTGCCGGGCGGGAGCGTGTCGGCGATCCGCGCGGCGAACCGGTCGACGCGTCCCAGCTGGGCGCGCCAGGCGGCGGAGTCGACGCCGTGCCGGTGGCCGAGTGAGTCGAGTTCGCTGTGGTAGGCGAAGACGAACGCCCGGTCGGCGCCGGCGAGCGCGGCGACGGTGGCGGCGGCCACGGCGTCGGCGCCCTCGGCGGCGACGTAGCGGCCGCCGCGTGCGGACGCCCGGTTCAGCCCGGTGCCCTCGTAGGCGCCCGAGGCGACGTAGGCGGCGTCGACCCCGGCGCGCCGGGCCCGCTGGTAGGCGGTGGCGCGGGGCTGCCACCGCTCGGGGTCGAGGTCGGCGGGCCAGCGCAGGTGGTCGACGGCGCGGTCGCGGTCGGGGTCGGCGACCCGGGCGCCGAGCACGCCGTGGGCGCCCGGAGGCAGGCCGGTGCCCACGCTGGTCAGGCTGGTGGCGGTGGTGGTCGGGAAGCCCGCGGTGATCGGGGCGGCGGCGTCGATCAGGGAGCCCAGGAACGGGGCGAGGTGCCGGTGGGCGGTCAGCGGCTCCCAGCCCATGCCGTCGACCAGCAGCACGCAGGCGCGGCGGGCCGGGGGCAGGCCGAGGACGTCCGGCTCGCCCGGGACGCCGAGCGACGCCAGCACCGAGGGGACGAGGTCGGCCAGCGAGCCCCGGCCGTAGGCGGGGACCTCCAGGCCGTCGGCGGCGGGTTCGGTCACCACGGGAACCTCCCGGACGGACGGAGACGGCCGGCGGACCCGGCACCGGCACCGGCGACCGCACCACGCGGTCGCCGCCGGGCCTCCCGGGCGGGCGCCGGCCGGGTCAGCGGGTGGTGGCCTCGGACAGGACGTTGGCGAAGTTGATCAGCGCGGCGACGGGCTCGGGCCCGTCGGCGGTCTGGCTCACCCGCAGGGTGAGCGGTTCGGCGGTGATGGCACCGGTGTAGCCGTGGTCGAGGTCGCAGGACTCGTCGGCGCATGAGGCGGGTTCGAGGTCGATGTGCGCGATGGCGCCCCAGTTGACGTTGAGGCTGATGCTGAGCACGGCCTCGCTGGGCATGGTGCCGGCCACGTAGTTGGCGGGGTCGGCGACGACGCGGGTCAGCGCGACCGACTGGATGTTGCCGATCTGGATGGCGTCGGTGGTGGTGGACGCGTGCGGGCGGTCGGCGTCCTCGGCCGGCGGGTGCTCGTCGGTGTGGCAGACGATCAACCGGGTGGCCGTGAGCAGCAGGACGGTGATGTGCCGCCGCATCTCCATGGCCGGGTCGAAGGTGGCCTCGTGGTGGACGACGAAGGCGTCGGGGCTCTCGGCGCCGAGCGCGGTGGCGACGGCGTCGATCACGAGGCCGGGGTAGTACCCGCTGCGCTCGATCTCCGAGCGCCAGTCGGTGGACACGGCACGCGTTTTCCTCATGCCCCCATCCTGCCCCCTCCCGGCGGCGGATCGCACGCGCGGCCGCCCCGTCCACCCCGCGCAGACGGGTGCGGACACGGGTAACGGGGCGCGACAGGGGTAGGGCGAACGCATGAATGAGGCACGCGACGCAACCCTTCCGCCCGTCCCGGTGCCCCCCGATCCGACGGGGCCGCCGATGCCCGATCCGGCGCGGCCGTTGCCGCCCGACCCGATCCCGGTGCCGCCGGAGCCGCTGCCCGACCCCGGCCCGGGGCCGGGCCGCACGCCGGGCCCGCTGCCGCCGGAGCCGGAGCCCGAACCCGAGCCCGCCTGACCGGCGCGCGCCCCGGCTCCGCTAGAAGGTCACGCCGCGCAGGCGGCGCGGCCCGGAGTCGGGGCGCGGCTCGGCCGCCGGGCGCAGCCACACCCGGGCGCCGAGGACGTGGGCGCCCTCGGCGTTGACCATGACCGGGTCGAGGTCGACGTGCGCCACCTCGGGGAACGCGTCGACCATCCGCGACAGCCGGATGAGCAGGACCTGCAGCGCCTCGACGTCGGGCTGCTCGGCCAGTGAGGTGGCGCCCGCGGGCAGCCCGAACAGCAGCGGGGCGGCGCGCACGGCGTGCACGAGGTCGGCGGCGTCGGCGTCGGTGAGCGGGGCGAGCCGGAACGCCCGGTCGTCGAGGAGTTCGGCGGTGACGTCGCCCAGCCCGAACCCGACGACCGACCCGAAGGACGGGTTCTCCCCCGCGCGGACCACCGTGGGCACCCCCGGCACCACCATGCGCTGCACGACGAGCATGGCCTCGTCGCCCAGCCGGTCGTGCAGCGCGGTGAAGGCGCCGTGCACGTCGCTGGCGGTGCGCAGGTCGGCGCGGATGCCGCTGCCGCCGGCGCGCAGCCGCAGGTCCGGGGCGTTGGCCTTGACCACGACCGGGTATCCCAGCTCCTCGGCGGCGGCGACCGCTTCGTCGGCCGAGGCCACCGCGATGTCGGGCCACACGTCGATGCCGTAGCAGGCGAGCAGGTCGCGGGCGGTGGCGGGGTCGACGGCGGTCTCCTCCTTGTGCACGGGCTCGCTGGTGAACCAGACGCCGTGCACGTCCCCGGCGCCGCCGCCGTCGGCGAGGCTGCGGTCGATGATCTCGCGGGCGCGGGCGCCCTCGATGTCGGGCAGTTCGGGGTGGCGGCCGGGGTCGCGGCGCCGCCACAGGGTGTACCGGGTGGCGTGGGCGAGGGCGCGGACGGCGTCCTCGGGCGCGGGGTAGGACGGGATGGAGCCGCGGACGGCCTCCCCGTTCTCGCCGGTCCGGCGCAGCTCCTCGGGCAGCCCCTGGTAGCCCAGGTAGGTCGTGACGATGGGCTTGGCCGAGGTGGCGGCCTTGGCGCGCAGCACCTCGGCGACGTCGTCGGAGATGGGGGTCAGCGCGGGGATGAACACCACGACGACGGAGTGGACGGAGTCGTCGGCGAGCGCGGCGGTGAGGGCGGCGTCGAAGTCGGCGGCCGTGGCGGTGGGGCCGAGGTCGACGGGGTCGTGCGGGCGCAGCCCGGAGCGCACGCAGGCGTCCTTGACGAGCAGGCCCAGGGAGTCGGAGTTGCCGAGGATGCCGACGCTGGGCCCGGCGGGCAGCGGCTGGTAGGCGAACAGCTGGGCGACGTCGAAGAGCTGCGTGATGTCGTCGACCCGCACCACCCCGGCCTGCTGGAACAGCGAGGTCACCGCGTAGTCGGGCAGGTCCAGCGCCCCGGCGGCGTGCCCGGTGGGCACGCCCTGGGTGGAGCCGCCGCTGCGCACCGCCACCACGGGCTTGTGCTGGGCGAGGCGGCGGGCCAGCCGGGTGAACTTGCGCGGGTTGCCCAGCGACTCCAGGTACTGGAGCACGACCTCGGTGGCGGGGTCCTCCTGCCAGTACTGGATGAGGTCGTTGCCGGAGACGTCGGCCCGGTTGCCGGCCGAGACGAACGTCGACAGGCCCATGCCGCGTTCGGCGACCCGCTGCAGGATGGCGCGGCCGAGGGCGCCCGACTGGGAGAAGAACCCGATGGGCCCGCGCGGGGGCACGTGCGGCGACAGGGTGGCGTTGAGCGACACGGCGGGGTCGGTGTTGGCGATGCCGAGGCAGTTGGGGCCGACGACGCGCATGCCGGCGGCGCGCGCGGTGCGCACCAGCTCCTCCTGGCGGGCGCGCCCCTCGGGCCCGGACTCGCCGAACCCGGAGCTGACGACGACCAGGCCGTGCACGCCCTTCTGCGCGCACTCCCCCACGACGTCGCCGACCATGTCGGCGCGGACCGCCACGACGGCGAGGTCGACGGGGTCGGGGATGTCGAGCACGCTGCGGTAGGCGCGGACGCCGGCCACCGCCTTGGCCTCGGGGTGCACCGGGTAGACGGGGCCCTGGAAGTCGCCGGCGAGGAGGTTGCGCAGCGCCGTCTGGCCGATGGTGTGGGCGGTGCGGCTGGCGCCGATGACGGCCACGGACTCGGGGAACAGCAGCCGGGCGATGGAGCGCGACTCGGCGCGCTGCTCCCGGGCGCGCATGACCTCCTGGGAGCTGTCGGTGGGGGCGAGGTCCAGAGTGAGGCGGATGACGCCCTCGTCGAAGGTCTGCTGCGCGGTGTACCCGGCCTCGCGGAAGACGTTGATCATCCGCCGGTTCTCGGGGAGCACGTCGGCGATGAAGCGGCGCACCCCGCGCTCCCGGGCCGCCGCCCCGATGTGCTCCAGCAGCACCGACGCCAGGCCGCGCCCCTGGTGGGCGTCCTCGACGACGAACGCGACCTCGGCCTCCTCGGGGGTGACCTTGTCGTAGCGCACGACCGCGACCATCACCCCGGAGATCGTGGCGATGAGCGCCACCCGGTCCTCGTAGTCCACGGTGGTGAACCGCTGGACGTCGCGCGAGGACAGCTTGGGGTAGGGCGCGAAGAAGCGGTAGTAGATCGTCTCCGGCGACAGCCGGGAGTGGAACTCCCGGAGCAGGTCGGCGTCCTCGGGGACGATGGGCCTCAGGTGCGCGGTGCCGCCGTCGGTGAGCACGACGTCGGCTTCCCAGTGGTTCGGGTAAGAGTGCACGGTTTTGAGGGTAAACGAGATCGGCGGCGGCGTGGCGGACGCCACCCTGCTCAGCGCGGTGCCGGGAACCCGCCGTACGGCCGGTTCCCGTCGCCGCGGGGATCACGCAGGTCTGCCACTTCGTTACCCGCCGTCCTCCCGGAACCTGTTAACGTCTGTCGACACAGGCTTTCAGGTGCGCGGGCGGTTCCCCCGGTCGGCGGGGCGGCAAGGTGGTGGGTGAGATAATGGCACGTGTGGTCGTGATCGGCGATCTCATGACCGACGCCGTCGCGCGGGCGTACCACCCCCTGGCGCGGGGCAGCGACACCCCGGCCTCGGTCATCACCTACGGCGGCGGGTCCGGCGCGAACGTCGCCGCGTGGCTGGCCATCGAGGGCGTCGACACCACGTTCGTCGGCCGCCGCGGCTCCGACATCACCGGCCGCACCCGTGAGATGGAGCTCATGGGCTACGGCATGGACTCCCGCGTCGTCATGGACCCCGAGCGCCCCACCGGCACCTGCGTGGTGATGATCACCCACCGGGGCGACCGCACCATGCTCAGCGACCCCGGCGCCAACGCCCGCCTCCAGCCCGAGGACCTGCCGCGCGACGTGTTCGGCCCCGACGGCCACCTGCACGTGTCGGGCTACACCCTCATCAACGAGAGCTCCCGCCGCGCCGCCCGGGTGGCCCTGCGCATGGCCCGCGAGACCGGCATGTCGATCTCGGTCGACGGCGGCTCGCACGCCCCGCTGGAGCGCGCCGGCGCCGAGAACTTCCTCGACTGGACCAACGGCGCCCGCCTGCTGTTCGCCAACGTCGACCAGGCGTCGGTGCTCACCGGCCGCGACGAGGCCGAGGCCGCCGCCAAGGTGCTCACCGCCTGGTACCCGAACGTGGTGATCAAGCTCGCCGACGCCGGCGCGCTGTGGGCGTCCAAGACCCGCGACGACCTCGTCGTGGTGCCCGCCGAACCCGTGGAGCCCTCGCCCGGCTCGATCGGCGCCGGCGACGCGTTCATCGCCGGGTTCCTGCCGCCGTGGCTGGCGGGCAAGCACCCCAAGGACAGCCTGGTGGCGGCGCACCGCCTCGCGGCGCGCGCCCTGCACCAGCCCGGGGCCCGCCCCGACCTCGGCGACTCCTGACCCGCACCCGTCCGGCGCCGCACCCCCGAGGGGGCGCGGCGCTCAGCCGCGCGTGGCCAGCACCAGCGGCAGCACCGCCGGGGCGCCGGCCTCGCGCAGCAGCCGCGCCGCGACCGTGAGGGTCCACCCGGAGTCGGTGTGGTCGTCCACCAGGAGCACCGGGCCGTCGACCCCGGCCAGCCGCTCCCGCAGCTCCGGCCCCGCCTCCAGCGCCCGCCACACCGACGCGAGCCGCTGCGCGCTGTTGTGCCGCCGCGGTCCCGCGCCGTCGGGCCCGGTGTAGCCGAGCGCCCCCAGGGGCGCCAGCCGGCCCACGCGGGCCAGCCGGTCGGCGAGGTCGCCGATGAGCACCGGCCGGGTGCGCGACGGCATGGCCACCACCCCCACCGGGCGGCGCTCCCACGGCCAGGCCGCGAGGACCTCCACGACGCCCTGGAACACGCGGTCCGGCACCGGGGCGTCGGGGGCGTCCTCGGCGAGCAGCGCGCGCAGGGTGGTGCCCCAGCCGACGTCGGTCAGCCGGGCGAGCGCCCGGCCCTCCTCGGCGCGCAGGTCGGCCCGGATGTTGCCGGACAGCTCGACCCCGAGGTCGGCCATCCCGGTGGGCCACTGCCGGCGCGGCGCGACGGCGGTCCCCGGCCGGTCGAGGTGGCGTTCGGCCTCGGCCCGGCGGCCGGGGTCGATGTCGGTGGGCCAGGTGCGGCCGGTGCACACGTCGCAGCGGCCGCAGGGGGCGGCGTCGGGGTCGTCCAGCTGGCGGCGGAGGAACTCCATGCGGCAGGTGTCGGCGGCGATGTAGTCGAGCATGGCGCGCTGCTCGCGTTCGCGGGCGGCGGCCACGGCGGCGTAGCGCTCGGCGTCGTAGTGCCAGGGCTGACCGGTGGCGGTCCAGCCGCCGCGCACCCGCCGCACCGCGCCGTCGACGTCGAGGACCTTCAGCATCTGCTCCAGCCGGGACCGGCCGAGGTCGACCCGGGTCTCCAGGCGCGGCAGCGACAGGGGGCCGTCGGCGGCGGCCAGGGTGTCGAGGGTGCGGCGGACGACGTCCTCGGGCGGGAAGGCGACCCGGGCGAAGTACTCCCAGATCTCGCGGTCCTCGCGGCCGGGCAGCAGCACCACCTCGGCGCGTTCGACGCCGCGCCCGGCGCGGCCCACCTGCTGGTAGTAGGAGATGGGCGACTGGGGGGCGCCCAGGTGCACGACGAAGCCGAGGTCGGGCTTGTCGAACCCCATGCCCAGGGCGCTGGTGGCCACGAGCGCCTTGACGCGGTTGTGCAGCAGGTCGTCCTCTGCCCGGTGGCGGTCCTCGGGGTCGGTCTGGCCGGTGTAGGCGGCCACGGCGTAGCCGCGGGCGGCGAGGAACTCGGCGGTCTCGGTGGCGGCGGCCACGGTGAGCGCGTAGATGATGCCGGACCCCGGCAGGTCGGGCAGGTGCTGGGCGAGCCAGCTCCACCGGGCCGGGCTGTCGGGGAGGTCGACCACCGACAGCCGCAGGCTCTCGCGGTCGAGCGGGCCGCGCAGCACCAGGGTGGCGGAGTCGTCGCCGATGGCGAGCTGCTCGGCGACGTCGCGGGTGACGCGCTCGTTGGCGGTGGCGGTGGTGGCCAGCACCGGTACCGAGCGCGGGAGGCCGTCGAGCAGGGTGCGGATGCGCCGGTAGTCGGGGCGGAAGTCGTGGCCCCAGTCGGAGACGCAGTGGGCCTCGTCGACGACGACCAGCCCGGCGCCGCCCGCGAGTTCGGGCAGGACGCGGTCGCGGAAGTCGGGGTTGTTGAGGCGTTCGGGGCTGACCAGCAGCACGTCGACCGCGCCCTCGGCGATGTCGGTGTAGGTGCGCTCCCAGTCGGCCGGGTTGGCGCTGTTGATGGTGCGGGCGCGGATGCCCGCCCGCTCGGCGGCGGCGATCTGGTTGCGCATGAGGGCCAGCAGCGGGGAGATGATCACCGTTGGCCCGGCGCCCTCGGCCCGGCGCAGCGCGGTGGCGACGAAGTACACCGCCGACTTGCCCCAGCCGGTGCGCTGGACGACCAGCGCCCGGCGGCGCTCGGCGACCAGGGCGTGGATGGCGGTCCACTGGTCGTCGCGCAGCCGGGCGGAGTCGCCGGCGAGCGCCCGCAGGTGGCGTTCGGCGGCGTCGCGCAGGTCGGCGGGGGCGGTGGTGTCGGACGGGGCGGGAGTGGCCATGCCCCCTTGGTACCAGAGTCCGGGGGGCGCGGGGCCGCCGCCCGCAGCGCCACCACGTACATCATCACTGTCAGTCGTCGTCGCGGGTGGTGCGCACGGCCTCCTCCAGCTCGTCGACGACCAGCCGCTCGGAGTCGACCATGCCGCGGCTGTAGGACACCCGGCCCACGGTCTGGGCGAGCACCGGCACCGTGACGAACTGGAACATCGCGGCGAGGAACATCGGCGCGGCCGAGCGCACGTCGGGCAGCTGGAACGCGGCCCCGGTGATGATCAGCAGCAGCCCGACCGTGTCGGGCTTGGTGGCGGCGTGCATCCGGTTGAGCAGGGTGGGGAACCGCACCAGGCCGATCGTGCCGATGAGGGTGAACAGGGCGCCCAGCGGGACGAGGACGGCGGTGACGACGTCAGTCGCGGTCATGGGCCCTCCTCTCGGCGAAGCGGGTGGCGGTGAGCGTGCCGACGAACCCGAGCAGCCCGATGGCGACCATCAGCCCGATGTAGGCGGTGTCGCCGCGCAGCCCGGCCTCCAGCGCGATGAAGCTCACCACCAGCACCGACAGCGCGTTCAGGCAGATGATCCGGTCCAGCACCGACGGCCCGCGGACCAGCCGGTACAGGACGAACAGCACGGCCGCCGCGAGCATGGCGAACGCGGCCGTGAAGGCGTGGTCGAGCAGGTTCACCGGTCCTCCCCCTGGGCGCCGAGGTCCCCGCGCTCGAACTCGGCCACGTCCTCGGCCGTGCCGAACGCGCGCACGAACAGTTCCTCGGTGCGCCGCACCTGGCGGCGGAGCCGGTCGACGGCGCCGTCGGACTCGATCGGGATGCCGTGCACGTAGATCACCCCCTGGTCGCGGTTGAGCTCGATCACCAGGCTGCCGGTGACCAGCGAGAGCCCCCCGCTGACCATCGCCAGCAGGAAGTCGGAGTCGGTGCGCATGGGCACCGCCACGATGGCGCCGCGCACCTCGGCCGGCCGCCACAGCACGTGGAAGGCGACGTGCACGCTCGACCGGAACAGGTCGTAGCCGATGACGCCGACGAGCCGCAGCGCGTGCCACGGGCGGAACCCGAGCCGCACCGGGATGTGCGGCAGCTTGGCGACGGTGTAGCACAGCGACCCCACGACGGCCCCCGCGATGACGGTGCCGGGGCTGGGGTCGCCCCACAGCACCACCCACATCAGGGTCAGCCACAGCACCGTCGGCAGCCGGCCGAGCAGGCGCATCCCGGCGCTGCGGGTGGTGACCGCGCTGGTGCTGGCGCCCGCGCTGCTGGTGTCCATGCCCTCGGTCATGCGGCCTCCCCTCGGCCCGGCCGGGCGCCCCGCGGCGCCGGCGCGGTCACGACGCTCCCCCGTGCCCCAGGACCGCCTCGACGTAGGCGGTGCCGTCGAGCAGGTCGTCGGCCGCGGTGAACGCGATGTCGGTGAGCGGCCCGGCGGCGACGGCCACCGCGACGCCCACGGCGACCATGACCCCGGTCATGGCGGTCATGAACCGCAGCGCGCCGCGGTTGGCGCCGCTGCGGAGCTGGGCGCGGGCCTCGACCATGTCGGGCATCGGGGTGCCCCAGAAGCCGCGCACCCAGATGCGGAAGATCGCGATGAGGGTGAGCAGGCTGGTCAGCACGCCCGCGGCGATGCCGAGGTGGACGAGCCACCCGCCGGCCTCGACGCCCGCCTGGAACAGCGCGACCTTGGCGATGAAACCGGACATCGGGGGCAGGCCGGCCAGGCTCATGGCGGGCAGGAAGAAGAACAGGGCGAGGGTCGGCGAGACTGTCGTCAGGCCGCGGACCGCGCGCAGCGAGGTGTGCCCGACGTACTGCCGGATCAGCCCGTTGACGAGGAACAGGGTGGCCTGCACGACGATGTGGTGGACCAGGTAGACCACCACCCCGGCGACGCCCGCGACCGAGCCCACCCCCAGCCCGAAGATCATGAACCCGATGTGGCTGACCAGGGCGAACGACATGACCCGGTTGATGTCGTCCTGCACCAGCGCGCCGAGGATGCCGACCACCATGGTGGCGATGGCGATCCACAGCAGCACCGCGGAGATGTCGTCGCCGCCGAAGAGCAGGGTCTGGGTGCGGATGATGGCGTACACCGCGACCTTGGTGAGCAGGGCGGCGAAGATCGCGGAGATGCGGGTGATGGCCACCGGGTAGCTGTCGGGCAGCCAGAAGTGCATCGGCACGATGGCGGCCTTGATGCCGAACACCACGAGGAACATCAGCGCGAGGACCATGCGCAGCGGTTCGGGCGCGGCGCCGAGCTTGGCGGCGATGTCGGCGAGGTTGACGGTGCCGGTGAGCGCGTAGACCAGGGCGATGCCGGTGAGGAACAGGATCGAGGAGGTCAGGCTGACGACCGTGTAGATCATGCTGGCGCGCACCCGGGCCCGGGTGGGCGCCTGGGTGATGAGCGCGTAGCTGGCGGTCAGCATGATCTCGAAGCCGACGAACAGGTTGAACAGGTCGCCGGCCAGGAAGCTCAGGCAGACCCCGGCGGTCAGCACCAGGTAGATGGGGTGGAAGACCTGCGGCATGGCGCGGCTGAGGCCGCCGATGTCCTGGCCGATGGCGTAGAGCAGCACGACCAGCAGCACCACCGACGAGACCACCAGCAGCAGGGCGGCCAGCGGGTCGGCGACGATGGTGATGCCGAGCGGGGCCTGCCAGGCGCCGGCCTGGCTGGTCAGGACGGTGCCGTCGGCGGTGCGGCGCAGCAGCACGGCCGCGTCGGCGACCACCACCGCCAGGGTGAGGACGCTGACGATCTGCTGGGCGCGCGGGAACCGGCGCAGCACCAGGGCGGTGGCCGCGCCCAGCAGCGGCACCAGGAACGGGACCGCGAGCAGGGTGTTCACGAGGAGTCCTCCGGCTCGGTCAGCCGCCCGATCCGGCGGTCCTCCAGGTCGGCGGGGACCTCGTCGTTGTCGTCGCCGAGCCAGACCCGGTAGGCGAGCGCGAGCAGGAACGTCGTCACCCCGAAGGTGATGACGATGGCGGTCAGCGCCATGGCCTGCGGCAGCGGGTCGGAGATCTGCCCGTCCTGCCCGGTGAGCAGCGGCGGCAGGGTGATCGCGGTGTCCGTCAGCATCAGCGACAGGTTGGCGGCGTGGCCGAGGATGAGGATGCCGAAGACCACGCGCATCAGCGACCGCTGGAGCAGCAGGTAGAACCCGCTGGAGTAGAGCACGGCGACGGTGACGACGAGGAGGAATCCGGGCGCGTTCACGGGTTCCCTCCTTCAGCGGGACGGGGGCGGGGGCGGCGGGCGCGCGAGCGCAGGCGCTCGGCCTTGGCCTCCTCCTCCTCCGCCTCCATGCGGGCGCCGAGTGCGGCCACGACGGACAGGACGAGTCCGACGACGATGAGGAACACCCCCGATTCGAAGACGAGGTAGCTGGCGAACTTGACCTTGCCGAACACCGGCAGGGTGGCGGTGGCCGTGAAGACCTCCAGGATGGGCCCGCCGAACAGCAGCGGCGCCGCCGCCGATCCGCAGGCCAGCAGCAGGCCGAGGGCGAGCAGGCCGTTGGGGCGCATGGGGATGCCCGCGGCCAGCTCGTGGCGGCCGCCGGCGATGTAGCGCAGGACGTAGGCCATGCTGGCGACGAGCCCGCCGGCGAAGCCGCCGCCGGGCCGGTCGTGCCCGGAGACGAGGAGGAACACCGAGAAGGTGAGGATGGCGGGGATCAGCAGCCGCGCCACCACCTCCAGCAGGACCGAGCGGGGGCCGAAGGCGGGCCGGACGGCGGTGCTCAGCCACCGCTCGCGCGGGGCCTCCCAGTTCTCCGGGGGCCCGCCGTCCTCGGGGCGGACGCCGGTGTCGCGGCCGGGTTCGATGCTCACGGTCGCTCCCCTCCACGGGTGTCGGTCGGTGCGGCGCCGTCGGCGGGTGCGCCGCCGGCCGGCGCGGGCCCGGCGCCGGGGGCGGCGGCCGCCGCCCCCTCGGCCTCCGCTTCGGCCTCCTCCTCGGCGTCCTCCTCGGTGGGCTCGTCGACGACCCGGTCGCGCCGGTTGAGCAGCACCAGGGAGGCGACGGCGACCGCGGCGGTCGCGAGGACGACGATCTCGCCGAAGGTGTCGAGGGCGCGGAAGTCGGCGAGGATGATGTTGACGAGGTTGCGCCCGCCGGTCTCCTCGGCGAGGTCGGTGAACCCGGTCGAGATCGGCTCCTCGGTGCGGGCCGCGGTCATCAGCCACAGCGACACGGCGATGAACGTCCCGGCGGCCGAGCACAGCAGCACGGTCATGCGCTTGGCCCAGCCGTTGGGCCGGACGCTGAACGTGGCGGGCAGCCGGCGCAGCACGAACACCAGGATGATCGTGGTCAGGGTCTCGACCAGCACCAGGGTGAGCGCGAGGTCGGGCGCGCCGTGCAGCACGAACAGGCCGGCGATGCCGAACCCGAGCGCGCTGATGAGGATGAGCGCGGCGAACCGCCGGTGCTCGCGGACGGTGCCGACGGCGGTCACCACCACGATGACGGCGACGACCGCCTCCAGCGGGCTGTCCCAGAACCGGAAGTCGGCGCCGCCGGGCAGCGGGGTCTCCCCGCTCACCAGGGCGGCGGCCAGGCGCACGCCGGGCAGGGCGAGCAGGGTGGCGAGGATGATGCCGAGGTAGACCGGCAGCGAACCGCTCTGCGTGCGCCGGGTGACGCTGAGGGCGGTGCCGTAGACGGCGTGCACGAACAGGTGGTAGCCGACCTCGGCGTCGGGCCAGCGGGGCATCGCGTTCTGCAGGCGGGCCACGGAGCGGCGGCGGAGGAACATCGCGGCGCCCGCGGCGACGACCAGCACGGTCAGCCCCAGGGCGGGGGTGAACCCGTGCCACAGCGCCAGGTGGTAGGGCTTCTCGGCGGGGAACGGCGCCGCGTAGGACTGGGCGACGGGGTCGACCGCGAACGGCAGCAGGCCCAGCGCCAGGCTCAGCGCCCCGAGGGCGACGGGGGCGGCGGTGAACGCGGGCGACGGCCGCTTGAACCGCCGCTCCGAGACCGTGGCCTTGTCGGCGAAAGCGCCCCACACGAACCGGGCGCTGTAGGCGAAGGTGAGGACCGAGCCGACGACCAGGCCGGCGAGCACCGCCAGGGCTACGGCCGGCGGCAGGTCGCCGGCGTGGCCGGGCACGAACGCCTCCAGCCCGGCCTCCTTGCCGACGAACCCGAGCAGCGGGGGCAGCCCGGCCATCGACGCGGCCGCCAGGGTGGCGGCGACGGCGAGGACGGGCATGCGCCGGCCGATCCCCGACAGGCCGCTGATGCTGCGGGTGCCGGTCTGGTGGTCGATGACGCCGACCGTGAGGAACAGGGTGGACTTGAAGAACCCGTGCCCCAGCAGGACGCCGATCAGGGCGATCGCCGCCACGTGGGTGCCGGCCCCGCCCAGGACGATGAGGAACCCGAGCTGGCTGACCGTGCCGTAGGCGAGCAGCAGCTTGAGGTCGTCCTGTCGCAGCGCCCGCCAGCCGCCGACGATCATCGTGGCGACGCCGAACCCGAGGACCAGCGCCCGCCAGGGGTCGACGTCGGCGAACCCCGGGGCGAGCCGGGCGACGAGGTAGACGCCGCCCTTGACCATGGCGGCCGCGTGCAGGTAGGCGCTGACCGGGGTCGGCGCCACCATCGCCCCGGGCAGCCAGAAGTGCAGGGGCGCCTGCGCGGACTTGGCGAAGGCCCCGGCCAGCACGAGCACGAGCGCCAGCGGCAGCCACGGGCTGTCGACCGGCGGGTCGGCCACCAGTTCGGAGATGCGGTAGGTGCCGCCGATCGCGCCGAGCAGCACGAACCCGATGAGCATGAGCAGGCCGAAGCCGGCCGTGGTGACCAGCGCCTGGGTGGCCGCCCGCCGCGCGTGCTCCTTGCGGTCGTCGTGGCCGACCAGCAGGAAGGAGGTGACCGAGGTCAGCTCCCAGAACACGTAGAGCGCGAACAGGTTGTCGGTGGTGACCACGCCGAGCATCGCGCCGGAGAACAGCACCAGGACGGCGGCGAGCCGGCCCAGCCCCCGTTCGCCCGCGTGGAAGTAGCCGGCGCTGTAGCAGAAGATGGCGGCGCCGACCCCGCTGACCAGGAGCACCATGGCCAGCGAGAGCGCGTCGACGCGGAAGTCGAAGGTGATGCCGAGGGCGGGCACCCACGCCACGGAGGAGACCGCGGGGGCGCCGGAGACGATCGAGGGGGACTGGACGAGGACCCACACCGCGGACACGGCGGGCGGCAGCGCGGCCACGAGGAACGCGCGCGCGCCGAGCAGGCGCACCAGGGGCGGCAGGAGCACGGCGACGGCGGCGTGCAGCGCGAGGACGAGAGGCAGCAGCATAGACACGTCGTTATCGGCGATCGGGCCGCGGGCGCGGAGGGGTCACCGCCGGGCGGCTTGGGGGCGGGCTCGGACAGGGACGGGCGGACGGGGCACCACAAGGCTATCGGGCGGAACGACCCTCGCCTTGACTGCGACGCGAACGGGTGTACCATGCCCGCTTTCCTTCGGCCCTCCGGCGCCCTTCACTCTCCGTGTTCCCCCTTCGCCACCAGGAACGACGCGGCGGACGGCGGTCTCCCGACCCGCGGCATTCCCGATATCGCCGTGTTTGATCTCACCGAACGCGGCGGCCGACCTCCGCCGCCCCCGCCGCGCCCCGATCGGGGACGCGCCGGGGCGCTCCGCCCCGTGGTCACCCACCGTAGGCGCCGACCTGTGGCTGAATCGCGCGATCCGCCCGCCCCGCAGGGCGTTACGACCATTTTGACGGGATCTTAACGCCCTTCTTCACGCCGCGCCCCGGCGCCGCGCGCCGCGTCCGGTTCGCGATGGTCACCGGGTCGGGCCAGAATTACCGCCATGGCCCGTACTACGTCCCCACCGCCTCCCGAGGACCTCGCCGAGAAGATCATCGACATCGATGTCTCCGAGGAGATGCGCGGCAGCTTCCTGGAGTACGCCTACTCGGTGATCTACCAGCGCGCCCTGCCGGACGCCCGCGACGGGATGAAGCCGGTGCAGCGGCGCATCCTGTACCAGATGAACGAGATGGGCCTGCGGCCCGACCGCGGGCACGTCAAGTGCGCCCGCGTCGTGGGCGAGGTGATGGGCAAGCTGCACCCGCACGGCGACACGGCCATCTACGACGCCCTGGTGCGCATGAGCCAGTCCTTCGCCATGCGGGTGCCGCTGGTCGACGGGCACGGCAACTTCGGCTCGCTGGGCGGCGACGACGCCCCGGCCGCCATGCGCTACACCGAGGCCCGCCTCGACCGCGCCGCGCAGCTGCTGGTGGAGTCCATCGACGAGGACGTCGTGAACTTCCGGCCCAACTACGACGGCCAGGAGACCGAGCCCGAGGTCCTGCCGGCGGCGTTCCCCAACCTGCTGGTCAACGGGGCGTCCGGCATCGCGGTCGGCATGGCCACCAACATGGCCCCGCACAACCTGGGCGAGGTCATCGCGGCGGCGCGGCACCTGATCGCGCACCCCGACGCCACGCTGGACGACCTGATGGAGTTCGTCCCGGGCCCCGACCTGCCCACGGGCGGCACCATCGCCGGCCTCGACGGCATCCGCGACGCCTACACCCGCGGCCGCGGGACCTTCCGCACCCGCGCCACCGTGGCGATCGAGCGCATCTCGCCGCGCCGCACCGGGCTGGTCGTCACCGAGCTGCCCTACAGCGTCGGCCCCGAGAAGGTCATCGCCCGCATCAAGGAGCTGGTCCAGGCCAAGAAGCTCCAGGGCATCTCCGACCTGAAGGACCTCACCGACCGCACCCAGGGCCTGCGGCTGGTCATCGAGCTGAAGAACGGGTTCAACCCCGAGGCGGTGCTGGAGGAGCTGTACCGCCTGACGCCGATGGAGGAGACCTTCGGCATCAACAACGTGGCCCTCGTCGACGGCCAGCCGCAGACGCTGGGCCTGCGCGAGCTGCTGCGGGTCTTCGTGGACCACCGGCTGGACGTCGTGCGGCGCCGCAGCGAGTTCCGCCGCACCAAGCGCGAGGAGCGGCTGCACCTGGTCGCCGGCCTGCTGGTGGCGCTGCTCAACATCGACCAGGTCATCGCGCTCATCCGCGAGTCCGAGGACACCGCGCAGGCGCGCGAGCGGCTGATGGCGACGTTCGAGCTGTCCGACACCCAGGCCCGCTACATCCTGGACACCCCGCTGCGGCGGCTCACCAAGTTCGACCGCCTGGAGCTGGAGACCGAGCGCGACCGGCTCACCGCGGAGGTCGCCGAGCTCACCGCCATCCTGGAGTCCGACACCAAGCTGCGCCGGCTGGTCTCCAGCGAACTGGCCGCCGTGTCCAAGGAGTACGCCACCCCGCGCCGCACCGTGCTGCGCGAGGCCGGCGGCGCCACCCGCAACGCCGTCATCCCGCTGGAGATGCAGGACGCCCCCTGCCACGTCCTGCTCAGCTCCAGCGGCCTGCTCGGCCGCAGCACCGGCGCCGCGGTGCCGCGCATGTACGAGGGCCTGCGCACCCAGCACGACGCCGTCGCGGTGTCCGTCCCCGCCAGCTCGCGGTCCGACATCGGCCTGATCACCGACCTCGGCCGGGTCATCCGGGTGCCGGTGGTGGAGCTGCCCGAACTGCCCGACGACAGCGAGGACACCCCGCCGATGAGCGCGGGGCTGCCGATCACCGAGTTCGTGGAACTGGACGGCGACGAGCGGGTGGTGTCGGTGGCCGCCCTCGACAACGACGGCCCGGGCATCGCCGTCGGCACGGCGCAGGGCGTGGTCAAGCGCGTGGGCTCCGACGCCCCGCCCAACAAGGACGACTTCGAGATCATCAACCTCAAGGACGGCGACCGGGTCGTGGGCGCCGCCCAGCTGTCCACCGGCGAGGAGGACCTCGTCTTCATCACCTCCGAGGCGCAGCTGCTGCGGTTCCCGGCCTCCGCTGTCCGCCCGCAGGGCCGGCCCGCCGGCGGCGTGGCCGGGGTGCGGCTGCCCGAGGGGGCGCGCGTGCTCTGGTTCGGCGCGGTGCCGCTGCCCGAGGACTCCGTGGTGGTCACGGTCGCGGCGGCCACGTCGGCGCTGCCCGGCACCGGGGGCGGCTCCGCCAAGGTCACCCCGTTCGAGGTCTACCCCGCCAAGGGGCGGGCCACCGGCGGCGTCCGCTGCCACCGCTTCCTCAAGGGCGAGGACGCGCTCCAGCTCGCCTGGATCGGCCGGGCGCCGGCCCGCGCCAACCGGGCCGACGGCAAGCCGGTGCGGCTGCCCGACCTCGACCAGCGCCGCGACGGGTCCGGCGAGCCGCTGCCGCGCGCCATCACCATCGTCGGCAGCGGGCGCACCGACAGCGGTATCGCCCCGCCCGGGTCCGCCTGAGGCCGCCCGTGCGGGGCGGTGCGGCACCCGGCCGCACCGCCCCGCACGGCGTCCGCCGCCGCCGTGCGGTGGGAATACGGCGCCCCCGGTCGCGGTTGACATGCCCGACGAAGGGAGTGCCCGTGAAGGAGACGACCTACGAGACCTACGCCCGCGGCCGCATGTACTTCGACCTCGGCGACCCCATAGGCGCCGCCCGCATCCTGGCGCCGCTCGCCGACGAGCAGCCCGAGAGCCGGTCGGTCCTGGAACTGCTGGGCCGCGCCTACTTCCACTCCGCGCAGCTCGGCAAGGCCGAGGACACCTTCCGCCGGATCATCGAGCTCGACCCCTGCGACAGCTGGGCGCACATCGCGCTCGCCCGCTCCCTCGAACGGCAGAGCCGCGATGACGAGGCCGCCCCGCACCGGCGCATGCACGCCGCCATGTCGGGCGGCTCCCTCGACTGACGGAGCGCCTCCCCGCGCCGTGCGACGGGCCCGCCCCACCGGGGGCGGGCCCGTCGGCGTATACGCTGCCGGTCATGACCGTTCCGCGCGACCCGTCCCCCGCGCCCGACCCCGCCCGCCCCGGCGCGGGCGTCGACCGCTCCTGCGCCCGCACCCGCGCCTGGGCCGACGAGGCCGTGCGCAGGGTCGTCGCCGACGCCAACCGGTCGGCCGACACCCACCTGCACGCGTTCCCGCTGCCGCCGGAGTGGGGCATCGACCTCTACCTCAAGGACGAGTCGGTCCACCCCACGGGCAGCCTGAAGCACCGGCTGGCGCGGTCGCTGTTCCTCTACGCCCTGGCCAACGGGTGGATCACCGAGGGCACCACCATCGTGGAGGCCAGCTCGGGGTCGACCGCCGTCTCCGAGGCGTACTTCGCCCGGCTGATCGGGCTGGACTTCGTCACCGTGGTGCCCCGCTCCACCAGCCCCGAGAAGATCGCGCTGATCGAGCGCTACGGCGGGAGCTGCCACTACGTCGACGTCCCGGCCGAGATGTACACCGAGGCGGAGCGGCTCGCGGCCGAGACCGGCGGCCACTACATGGACCAGTTCACCTACGCCGAGCGCGCCACGGACTGGCGGGGGAACAACAACATCGCCGAGTCGGTGTTCGAGCAGCTCGCCATGGAGCGCCACCCCGTGCCCGAGTGGATCGTGGTGGGCGCCGGCACCGGGGGCACCTCGGCCACCATCGGCCGCTACATCCGCTACCGCCGGCACCACACCCGGCTGGCGGTGGTCGACCCGGAGAACTCCGCGTTCTTCCCCGGCTGGGTCACCGGCGCCCCCGACTACGCCACCGGCATGCCGTCGCGCATCGAGGGCATCGGGCGGCCGCGCATGGAGCCCAGCTTCGTGCCGTCGGTCATCGACCTGATGATCCCGGTGCCCGACGCCGCCAGCATCGCCGCGATGCGCCACCTCGACGCCGTCACCGGGCGCTGCGCGGGCGGCTCCACCGGCACCAACCTGTGGGGGGTGTGGCAGCTCGTCGCGCGGTTGCTGGCGGAGGGCCGCCGGGGCAGCGTGGTCACCCTCATCTGCGACGGCGGCGAGCGCTACCGGCACAGCTACTACGACGACGCCTGGGTGGCCGCGCGCGGGCTCGACCCGGCGCCCTACACCGCCGCGATCGAGCGGTTCCTGGCCACGGGCCGCTGGGAGCCGCCGCGGGGGTGACCCCCGCGGCGGGCGCGCCCGTCAGGTGTCGATGCGGGCGAGGTCCAGCTCCTGGGCGCCCTGCGCGATGAACTCGCGGCGCGGCGCGACCTCGTTGCCCATGAGCAGGTCGAACACCTTCGCGGCCTCCTCGGCGTGTTCGACCCGGATGCGGCGCAGCGTGCGGAAGCGGGGGTCCATGGTGGTCTCGGCCAGCTGGTCGGCGTCCATCTCGCCCAGGCCCTTGTACCGCTGGACCGGCTCCTTCCAGCTCAGACCCTTCTTCTCCAGCTCCAGCAGCTTCCGCCGCAGCTCCGCGTCGCTGTACGTGTAGACGTAGCGGTCCTCGGGCTTGGCGCCGCGCTTGCGGCGGACGTTGGTCAGCTCGATGCGGTGCAGCGGCGGCACCGCGGCGTAGACCCGGCCGGCCTCCAGCATCGGGCGCATGTACCGGTAGAACAGCGTGAGCAGCAGGCAGCGGATGTGCGCGCCGTCCACGTCGGCGTCGGCCATGAGGATGACCCGGCCGTAGCGGGCGGCGTCGATGTCGAACGTGCGGCCCGACCCGGCGCCGATGACCTGGAGGATCGCCGCGCACTCGGCGTTCTTCAGCATGTCGGCGACCGACGACTTCTGCACGTTGAGGATCTTGCCGCGGATGGGCAGCAGCGCCTGGAACTCGGAGTCGCGGGCGAGCTTGGCGGTGCCCAGGGCGGAGTCGCCCTCGACGATGAACAGCTCGCTGCGCTCCAGCCCCTCGCTGCGGCAGTCGACCAGCTTCGCGGGCAGCGCCGAGCTCTCCAGCGCGTTCTTGCGGCGCTGGGTCTCGCGCTGCTGGCGGGCGGCCAGGCGCGCCTTGGCGGCGTTGGCGATCTTCTCCAGGACGCCGCGGGCCGTCTGCTTCTCGGCCCGCTTGGTGGAGGTGAGGAACGTCCGCAGCTCCTTGCCGACCACCTGCGACACGATGCGCGAGGCCGCCGAGGTGCCGAGGATCTCCTTGGTCTGCCCCTCGAACTGCGGCTCGGGCAGCCGGACCGTGACCACGGCGGTGAGCCCTTCGAGGACGTCCTCCTTGGTCACCGGGTCGTCGCTGGCCTTGAGCAGCTTGGTGGTGCGGAGCTGGTCGTTGACCACCCGCACCAGGGCGCGCTCGAACCCGGCGAGGTGGGTGCCGCCCTTGGGGGTGGCGATGACGTTCACGAACGACCGCACCGTGGTGTCGTAGCCGGAGCCCCAGCGCAGCGCGACGTCGACCTCCAGCCGGCGCTCGACGTCGGTGGGGGTCATGTGCCCCTGCTCGTCGAGCACCGGGACGGTCTCGGTGAAGTGGCCGGTGCCCTGGATGCGCAGGACCTCGTTGAGCGGGGCGTCGGGCGCCAGGTAGGAGCAGAACTCGCCGATGCCGCCGTCGAAGCGGAACTCCTCCTCGTAGGGGGGTTCGCCCTCGGGGCGCTCGTCGCGCACGGAGATCGTCAGGCCGGGGATCAGGAACGCGGTCTGGCGGGCGCGGTCGAGCAGCGACGCCCGGGTGATGTCGGCGTCCTTGAGGAAGATCTGCCGGTCGGGCCAGAACCGGACGCGCGCGCCCGTGACCTTCTTGGCGACCCGGCGGACCTCGTCGAGACCGGTGCGCGGGGTGAAGTCGGCGTCGGGCCCGGCGCCGGCGAACCGGCCGGGGATGCCGCGCTTGAAGCTGGCCGCGTGCGTGCGGCCCTGCCGGTCGACCTCGACGTCCAGGCGCGCCGACAGCGCGTTGACCACGGACGCGCCCACGCCGTGCAGGCCGCCCGAGGCGGTGTAGGAGCCGGTGCCGAACTTGCCGCCGGCGTGCAGCTTGGTCATGACCAGCTCGACGCCCGACAGCCCCGACTTCGGCTCGACGTCGACCGGGATGCCGCGCCCGTTGTCGCGGACCTCGACCGAGCCGTCGGCGTACAGCACGACGTCGATGCGGGTGCAGAAGCCGGCCAGCGCCTCGTCCACCGAGTTGTCGATGATCTCCCACATGCAGTGGGTGAGCCCGCGGCTGTCGGTCGACCCGATGTACATGCCGGGACGCTTGCGGACCGCCTCCAGCCCTTCGAGGACCGAGAGATGCCGCGCGGAGTATTCCTCGGGCTCGTTGACGGCGGCGGTGAGGGCGGTCACGTGGGGTTCTCCTGCTTCGGGGTACCGGGCGCCCGCGGGCCCCATGGCGGAGCGGGCGCGGGGCGCGGGGACGGACAGGGGCGGGCACGGCGCTGGCTACTCTGGCTCACGGGTGTGACAGGAATTCCTCCCTGCGCCGGGCGGCCGGGGTCCCGCGGCGCCGCGCCGAGGGGGTGCCGGCGGGCCGCGCGCGGCTCGGCCGGCCGCAGCGGGGCGGCCGCTCGCATCTGCGGGCGCGTGCGGTTCGAGCCATCGTACGCACCACGCGCGACACTACCACCTCCGCCCCGGCCCGCCCGGCGCGTCCCCGCCGGGCCGGTAGCCCGGCGTGTCACCGGGTATGACTCCCTTCGGACCCCCTTTTCGTCCGATCGGCAGCGACCGGAACCCACCCGCCCGGGAGACCCGCGTCACAAAAGCGCTGATTCCGCTGTCGGCGTACAGAGGAGCTGGTTGGGAAGCTCCTCGTCCGGTTAGATGTTGTGCTGAGTGACTAACGCCGAGCATTGAGGAAGGCGAAGTGACTGGAACCCTTGCCCCCACCCAGCCGCTCACGGCTGCAGACCGTTGCGACCGTTGCGGTGCGCAGGCGTACGTCCGAGTGGTCCTGAACTCCGGCGGCGAGCTGCTGTTCTGCGCTCACCACATGCGGAAGCACGACGACTCCCTCCGGAAGGTGGCGTCCGACATCCAGGACGAGACGGACCGTCTCAAGTCGACCCCGGCCACGGCGTCGTCCGAAGACGAGCGTTAGGTCATCTAGCAAGAAGGACGTCCGGCGGCGGTCCCCCAACCGGGGGGCCGCCGCCGATGTGTGTGCGGTCCCCGCGTGCGGCCGCGCGCCGCACCGCCGCCGCACCGCCGCACGCGGTGCCCGCCGCGGCGGGGCTCGGCTAGCATCGGGGGCGGCGCGGAAGCGCTGGTCGGGACGGGTCGCCGCGAACACGAGAGAGGGTCCATGCTCATCCTGCTGCCGCCGTCGGAGGGCAAGGCCGCGGACGGCGCCGGCGCCCCCCTGGACCTCGGCCGGCTCTCCCTGCCCGAGACCACCGCCGCCCGCGAGGCCGTGCTCGACGCGTTGGAGGCGCTGTGCGCCGGCCCCGAGGACGCCGCGCTGGCCGTCCTCGGCCTCCCCCGGGGACGGCGCGACGCGCTGGAGCGCGACCGCGCCCTGCGCACCGCTCCCACCCTGCGCTCCGCCGACCTCTACACCGGGGTCCTCTACGACCACCTGCGGCTGCCCGAACTGCTGGCCGGGCCGGCGGCGGCCGCCACCCGCGCGTCGGTGCTGGTGTTCTCGGGGCTGTGGGGCGCGGTCGGCCCCGAGGACCCGCTGCCCCCCTACCGGCTGTCCATGGGGGTCCGCCTGCCGCCCCTGGGGCCGCTGGGCGCGTTCTGGCGGGGCCACCTGACCGACCTGCTGACCAAGCGCGCCGACGGCGAACTGGTGGTCGACTGCCGGTCGGCGACCTACGCCGCGGCGTTCCGCCCGGCCGGGGCCGCCGCCGGGCGCACCGTCGCCGTTCGGGTGCTGCGCGAGACAACGGTCGACGGCACCGTGCGGCGCACGGTCGTCAGCCACATGGCCAAGGCCACCCGGGGCGCGATCGCGCACGCCCTCCTGGCCGGCGGGGCCGACCCGCGCACCCCCGCCGAACTGGCGGCGGCGCTGAACGACCTCGGGCACGCCGCCGAGCTGCGCGCACCGGCGCGCCGCGGCGTCCCGCACACCCTCGACGTGGTCACCCGCGACTGACCGGACGGTCGGGGACCCGCGCCATGGAACGCTCCCCCGCCCGGAACGGCCCGCGGCGGACCGGCCGCCAAACCGGGTAACGAACGCATATCAGCGCTTTATCTCGGCCATACACGGCACGCGGCATGATGCGGGTGTCGGATGAAGAGAGTACGGATACCCACCGCCGCCTCGGCGCCCCGCGGGCCTCGCCACACCCCGGGGGACCGCCGTGGCGGCACCCTTCGCGGACACGCTCCGGGCCGGTCCCGCACACAGTGCGGGGACCGGCCCGGAAGCGGCGTCAGACGCCGCGGCGGCATGCGGCCGCGGTCAGTCCAGGTAGTCGCGGAGCACCTGGGAGCGCGACGGATGCCGGAGTTTCGACATCGTCTTGCTCTCTATCTGGCGGATGCGTTCGCGGGTGACCCCGTACACCTTGCCGATCTCGTCGAGGGTCTTGGGCTGGCCGTCGGTGAGCCCGAACCGCATCGAGACCACGCCGGCCTCGCGCTCCGACAGGGTGTCGAGGACCGAGTGCAGCTGCTCCTGGAGCAGGGTGAAGCTCACGGCCTCGCCCGGCTGGATGGCCTCGGAGTCCTCGATGAGGTCGCCGAACTCGCTGTCGCCGTCCTCGCCCAGCGGGGTGTGCAGGGAGATCGGCTCGCGGCCGTACTTCTGCACCTCGACGACCTTCTCGGGGGTCATGTCGAGTTCGCGGGCCAGCTCCTCCGGGGTGGGCTCGCGGCCGAGGTCCTGGAGCATCTGCCGCTGCACGCGGGCGAGCTTGTTGATGACCTCGACCATGTGCACCGGGATGCGGATGGTGCGCGCCTGGTCGGCCATGGCGCGGGTGATGGCCTGCCGGATCCACCAGGTGGCGTAGGTGGAGAACTTGAAGCCCTTGGTGTAGTCGAACTTCTCGACCGCGCGGATCAGACCGAGGTTGCCCTCCTGGATCAGGTCCAGGAAGAGCATGCCGCGACCGGTGTAGCGCTTGGCCAGCGACACCACGAGCCGCAGGTTCGCCTCCAGCAGGTGCTTCTTGGCGCGCCCGCCGTCCTCGGCGATCCAGGTGAGCTCGTCGCGGAACTCGGCGGTGAGGGCGTCGCCCTCCTCGGCGAGCTTCTCCTCGGCGAACAGGCCGGCCTCGATCCGCTTGGCGAGCTCGACCTCCTGCTCGGCGTTGAGCAGCGCGACGTTGCCGATCTGCTTCAGGTAGTCCTTGACCGGGTCGGCGGTGGCGCCGGCGGCCACCACCTGCGCGGCGGGGGCGTCGTCGTCATCGTCGTAGAGGACGAACGCCTCGTCCTCGGAGGTGTTGGCGGCCGCCTTCTCGGGGATGCCGACGACCTCGGGCTTGACGCCCGAACCGGCCACCGGGCCCTCGGGCAGCGAGGCCTTGTCGTCGGGGTCCTCGACCAGCTCCAGCTCGACGCCCGGGTCCTCCAGGTCGTCGGGCGCCTCGACCAGGTCGAGGTCGTCGGTGTCCTCCACGGCCTCCAGGACGACCTCGTCCTTGGCGGTCTTGTCGGTGGCCTTGCCGGCCTTCTTGCGGGCCGGGGCGGGCTTGGCGGCGGTCTTGCGGGCCGGTTTCCGGGCGGGTTCGGCGGCGGTGTCGTCGCCGCGCGCGGGCGCGGCGGCCCGCTTCTTCGCGGCGGACGCCGGGGCCGTGGAGCGGGAGGAGTCGACGACCGCCGTGACGGTGTCGGGCTGCTCCTGCGCCGCGGCGGCGCGCTTGACCCGGGCCGGGGCGGCCTTGGGGGCCGCCGACTTGCGCCGCGCGGACTTGCGCCGCGCGGGTGCGGACTCCTCGGCGCCGACGACGAGGGTGACACCCTCCTTGGTCAGGCTGCGGAGCACGGCCTGGGCCTGCGACATCGGGATGTCGGCCTCTTCGAAGGCACGGCGCACGTCCTCGGGCTCAAGGTACCCCTGGGACCGCCCACGCTCGATCAGCTGCTGGATGACAGGCTCATGCAGCGACTCGGGCTGCTTGGAGCGGGTCGAACTGGCAGGTGACACAAACACCTCTCGAACGGACGTGTGGCGAGATTACTGGACCCGGCGGCCCGAAGAGAGCCACGAGGAGGAGCACCGCTCCCACCCCGGTCGTACCCGGGATCATCCCCGCCTGGACGGAGACACCGGTTTTTCTTCAGCGTATGCGCCCTCTCTAGCGTTTGGGCACATCCGCCCAGTAGGATTTTCCCCGCGGGCCGCGCGGATCGAACCCCACCGTCGGGTCCTCGAACCCACCCCCCGCCTGAGCGGGGTTGATGGTTCCTCCACCTTAGGCAAAGTGTCGGACTTCTTCGTACGGACTACGTCTCCGGCGCGGCCTCGGTCACCGGAAGATGGACGGCGAGCAGAGTCACGTCGTCGTCCTGCTCGTACCCCTTGAGCATGCCCTCAACAAGGTACTTGAGCATGTGCTGTGGATCGCCCACCACCTCCGGCGGCGCCTGTGACGCTACGGTGACCAGTTCCTCGAGCCCGGACGCGACCGCGCGCTTCCGGTTCTCAACAAGTCCATCGGAGTAGAGCACCACGGTGTTACCGGGTTGCACGAAAAATTTGTGGTGGCCCCGCTCGGAGCGGACGCCCAGCGGGGTGTCGGGCTCGGTCTCCAGCAGCCACGGGGCCGCGTGGTCCGGGACGACCAGCGGCGGCAGGTGCCCGGCGTTGCTGAGGTCGATCTGCCCGGTCTCGGGGTCGAGCACGAAGTACACCAGCGTGGTGACCTGGTCGACGCCCTCGGTGGCGTCGAACATCCGGTCGAGGCCGGTGAGCACGTCGGCGGGTTCGGGCATGCTGAACGCCAGGGCGCGCAGCGCGTTGCGCACCCGGCTCATGCCGGTGGCGGCCTTGATGCCCTTGCCCATGACGTCGCCGAGGACCCCGGCGACCCGGCCGTCGGGCAGCGGGAACGCGTCGTACCAGTCGCCGCCGACCTGCACGTGCTGGGTGCCCGAGCGGTAGATGGCGCGCATGCGGATGCCCTTGACCTCGGGCAGGTCCTCGGGGAGCAGGCTCTTCTGCAGGGACTCGGCCATGCTGTGCTCGCGCTCGAAGAGCTTGGCGCGCTCCAGCGCGAGCGCGCACTGGCCGGCCAGGGCCTCCAGGAAGACCTTCTCCTCGTCGGAGATGTCGCGCGGGGCGGCGAAGGCGAACTTCAGCGCGCCGATGGGCAGGCCGGCGCTGAGCAGCGGCAGCGCCACCCACGCGCGCTCGTCGGTGTGCTTGAGGAAGGTGACGACCGCGGGGTCGTCGTCGAGCAGCGCCCGCAGCTCGAACGGGCTGCCCGCGATGAACGGCTTGCGCTCGCGCACCGCCATGGACATGGCGCTGGGGAAGTCGAGCCCGGACTCGGCGGGCTGGGCGCCGGGCGTGCCGGCGGGCGGGGCGTCGCCGAGCAGGTGCAGCCGGAACTCGCTGTCGAGTTCGCCGAG
Organism: Nocardiopsis trehalosi NBRC 14201; assembly: GCF_001552555.1. Taxonomy (GTDB): domain Bacteria; phylum Actinomycetota; class Actinomycetes; order Streptosporangiales; family Streptosporangiaceae; genus Nocardiopsis_B; species Nocardiopsis_B trehalosi. Next base: position 36,172 of record NZ_BCRK01000022.1, read on the forward strand.
CGTGGTGCGGTCGGCGCCGACGGCGGACTGGCCGATCTCGCCCATGGCGTGGACGACCTCGTGCACGGTGAGCGCCTCGGCGAGGTCGGAGGTGGCCTTCTGCAGCCGCACGGTGCGCAGCGCGGCCTCGCCCAGTTGCTGGGTGAGGCGGGTGCGCATGTCGTCGGCCTCGCGCTGGGTGGTGACGTCGGTGTGGGCGCCGACCCACTCGACGAGTTCGTCGCCGCGCATGATGGGCACGGCCCGCGACCGGTAGTGGCGGAAGTCGCCGGACTGGGTGCGCACCCGGAACACCTGGTCGAACGCCGTCTGATCGGCGACGGCGTCGGCCCAGGCGCGGGCCACCCGGCCCTGGTCGTCGGGGTGGGCGGCCTCGAGCCAGCCGCGGCCGAGGTACTGCTCGGCGGTCTGGCCGGTGATGGCGCGCCACTCGGGGCAGTCCTCGGAGACGTCGCCGTCGGCCCGGGCGGCCCACACGATCTGGTTGGTGGCCGCCAGCAGGGACCGGTAGCGCTCTTCACTGCGCCGCAACGCCACCTCCGCGTTGTGTCCGTCGCCGGGGTCGACCGCGATGAGCGCCGCCCCGTCGGTGCCGTCGTCGTCGCGCGCGGCGAACCAGGTGGTCGCCCACGCCGGCCGGTCGCCGCCGAGGACGTGGTCGCCGCGCACCGCGGGCTCGCCCGCGAGGACGGCGGCGATGGCGGTGTCGTAGGCCGCGGCGTTGGCGGCGTCCAGCAGGTCGGCCGGGACCCGGCCGCGGCAGTCCTCGGCGGAGCGGCCGAGCAGCGCGGCCAGGGCCGGGTTGACCCGCCGCAGCCGCGCCGCGGAGTCGAAGAACGCGAACCCGATGGGGGCCTCCCGCAGCAGCGCCTCCAGCAGCGCGGAGTCCACGGGGCCGAGTCCGGACATGCGAGGGAGCGGGACGGACGTCTCGGTGCTCAACAATGACACCTCCGGGGTCCTTTCCCCCGATCGAGGGGGCTCGCCGCGGCGAGCGCCAGAAGCCTAACCAACATGGGCCGGGTGGGATCGGGAACGGGGTCGTCCACGTCCCCGGGCCACCGTCGGCGTTCGCACCACTCGTCTCCCTCGTGCCCGCGATGCGTCCGCCGGACGCGATCGGTGCCGGCGGAGGACCGGTGCGGCGACGGGGTCGACCGCCGCCACCGCATCAGCATAGGCCACAACCGTTCGGTCACGCCGAACGCGTCGCGGCGGAAAGTCAGCGGCCATAGCGGAAGGTAAATACTACGTCTTCCCTCCCCCGGGCCGCGCGATCCCGTTGTTTTCGGCCGCCCTTTTCCCGCATTTCCTCCGACCGATCCGCCGAAACAGCGGAGTTCCGGCGCTTGTCCCTGCTCAGGGCCGTGTCCGAAACCGCCGCGGTCGCGCCGGTGACATTCGGCGGACCGGGACGCCGCGCGGTCCCGCCGCCGCGCGGCGGGCGCGCGGCGGCGGCCGGGCGAACGCCCCGGTCACCCCGGGCGGCGGCGCCCCGCGACCGTTCCACCGGTCCGCAAAGCCTGGGTAAGGGGCCGCCGTGCGGGGGTTGACACCCCGCTGCGGGCGGGTGAAATGGATGGTGGTCACCGTCCGGACCACAGCCGGCCACGAGGGGCGTGAGCGCCAAATGCTCCAGACCTACGTCGGCGATCTCCAGCAGATCGCCACCCGACTGCACGACGAGTTCAGCGATTTGTCGCACCGCTGCATCCAGCGGTGCGTCCACGACACGTTCAAATGCGCCGAGCACCTCGGCATCCGGGTCACCCCGGGGCTGGTCGAAGGGGTCGCCCGCGAGCACCTGCGCGCCATGGTGAAATCCGCGCCGACCTCCGCGCCGACCTCCGCGCCGGGCCCCGCGGGGTACGGGCGCCCGCTCTAGTCGTGCCGACCGGGTCACTCCGAGCCCGCCACCGCGTCCGCGCCGCGCACCGCCGCGCGGCTCCGCCCATCGGGGGCCGCCCACCGGCCCGCGAGCCGCCGGGGAGCGCGCCCCGGGACCGCGACGGCCGGGGCGCTCCGCCGGGGGCGCCCACCCGCCACCCGCATACCTCCCTGCACCGGGGGCGGGTGCCATAGGCTCTGTCGGGTGTCGGAACCTCCCCTCTCCCGGCGCCCGGATCCCGCCTCCCTTCCGGACGCCGTCTTCACCGAGATGCTCCGCGCCGCCCGCGCGCTGCTGGCCACGCGCGACCCGCTCGACGCCGAGCTGGGGGTCAGCGAGATGCTGGGGTCCTGGTGGGGCCGGCGGATGCCGGGCATCGACGTCGAGCGCCGCCTCGGTGACGGCCTGATCGACCGCGCGGCCGCCTCGGGCAGCGCCGCCGGGCTGGCCCTGCTCGCCGGGATCGCGGTCCTGGGCACGTCGCAGCGCCAGCGCGACCTCGCCGCGAAGGCGGCCGACGGCCTCGGTTCCGCCGGGGTCGGCCGCCCGGCCTGGGCCGACGCGCTGGGCCGGGCCCGCCCGGTGGCCGCCTACGTCTCCGGCAACCGGTTCGCCGACACCGACGACGTCATCTGCGTGTTCCGCTACGACGGCGTGCCGGCCGGCGCGCCCGGCGGCACCCACGCGGTCATCGCCGTGGTCGACCACAACAGCGGCGGCGTCCTGCGCGACGCCTGGGTCACCACCAAGGTCGAGCGGCTGCTGGAGCACTGCCGGGGCGAGGCCGGCGGCGGCGACCCCATGGCCACGTTCACCTCCCTGCGCCCTGAGCGCGCCCGCGCGCTGCTGGAGGAGGCGCTGCTGCGCACCGACCGGGCCACGGCCGGGGCGGCCGACGGGCGGGCGGCGCACCACCCGGCGCCCGCCGGGCTGACCGGTCCGTCCTTTGCCGCGCACCACGCGCTGCTGCGGGCCCGGGTGCGGGCGCTGCCCCGCGCCGCCGCCCAGCGGGGCGGCCGGGCGCCGACCCGCCCGCTGTGGCGGCGCGACCGGCGGGCCACCCTGGCGGCCAGGTTCCTGGCCTCGGAGGCGGCGGCCGGCCTTTCGGACTCCTTCGCGGCGAGCCGGTGCGTGGACCACATCATCGGCTACGGGTGCGACGTCGACGGCGGGCGCCCGCTGCGGGTCAGCCCGCGCAAGGTCGAGGCGTTCCTGCTGACGTGGCTGCCGCGCCGGGTGGTGCTGCTGCCCGAGGAGCAGGAGGCGATGCCGCACGTGCTGGCGGCGTGGGTGCGCTGGGCGGGGCCGCGGCACGGCCTGCCGGAGGTCGCGGTGGGCGCCACGCTCGACGCGCTGTGGGAGGCCACGTCGGCGTTCAGCACCTCCTACCTCGACCTGGCGGCCTCCTTCGGGCTGCGCCAGGAGGTGGTCCGGCGGCTGCTGCCCGACGGCGACCTGTCGGCGCTGCCCCGCCGGATGTTCGCGTTCCCGCTGCTCACCAGCGACCTGCTGGAGGAGTCGGCCGCCGAGTTCGACCCGGCCACCCGCGAGGGCCGGCGCGCGCTGCTGCGGCTCGACCACTTCGGCGAGTACGACGCGCCGGTGACCCACCGCGGCAAGCACTCCGCCGGCGGCGGGCCGGCCCCGGCCGCCCGCGCGGACGGCCCCGACGCCGAGGAGCAGCTCGCCGCGCACGAGCGCCTGGCCGAGCGGCTGTGGAACGGCGAGCCGGCGGCGCTGTGGCCGGCCGCCGAGCGCCTGCTCGACCGCGGGCACACCCGGCCCGAGGTGCTGCGCACGCTGATGCGGGTGGCGGGCGCGGCCGAGGACGGCGACGACCTGACGGCGCGGCTCGACGCCCTCTGACCGCGGGCCGGGCGGGCGGCTACTCCAGCATGCGCCCGCGCAGCGCGGCGACGGTCTCGGGGCGGAGCTTGAGGCCGTCGGCGACGTAGCCCTCGAAGGACCCGTACACCTCCTCGACCTCGGCGTAGGCGGACTCCAGGTAGGCGCGGCGCACGTCGATCATGGGGGTGACCAGCTCGGGGTCGATGCCGTTCGCCCGCACGTTGCCGGCCATCCAGGCGCGCGTCTGCCGGAGCCGCCCGTTGCTGGCGAGGTAGTCCTCGACGACGGTCTCGCGCGGCACGCCCAGCAGCTCCAGCAGCAGGGCGGCGCCCCAGCCGGTGCGGTCCTTGCCCGCGCTGCAGTGGAACACCATCGCGGTGGGGCCCTCGGCCGCCTGCTGGACCAGCTCGCGGTACGCCTCGCGGGCGTCGTCGCCGGAGACCAGGGCCCGGTTGACCGCGTGCATGAAGCGCTCGGCCCCGTTGTCGGCGAGCAGTTCGGCCGCGCGCTCGGGGTCGGACAGGATCGCGGCGAGGTCGGCGCCGGTGGAGTGCCGGCCCTGGACGTCGAGGACGGTGTACTCGACGCCCTCGGGCACGGTGTCGGGGCCGTGCTCGCGCTCGAACACGGTCCGCAGGTCGATGATGTGGCGCAGACCGAGGCCGCGCAGCGCGGCGACGTCGGCGCCGTCGAGGCGGGCGAGCGCGTCGGCGCGGTAGAGGAGGCCGCGCCGCACCCGCTCCCCGCCGGCGGTGGCGTACCCGCCGAGGTCGCGGAAGTTGGGGGCGCCGGACAGGAGGGGGTCGTCGTTCATCACGTCCGCGACGATACCCGGGGGGCGGCGGCCCGCCCCCGGGCCGCCCCCGCCGTACGGGGCGGTCAGCGGGCGGGGGCGCCGCCGCGGACCGCGGGGATCTGCTCGCCCGCCTCCTTGACGTCCTTGGCGGTGTCGACCCCGCGCCAGAAGCCGTCGATGCGGTAGCCGAAGAGCCGGCCCTGGGCCGCGAGGTCGGGGAAGGTGCTCGACTCGTGGTCGCCCTTGACCGGCAGCATCGGGGTGGCCGCCCGCTCGAAGACGTAGACGCCGGCGTTGATCCAGAACGGGAGCACCGGGCTCTGCGTGAAGCCCTCGATGGCGCCGTCGTCGGTGACGTCGACGATGCCCCAGGTGGTCTGGTAGCGGGCGAGGGCCAGCGTGACGAGGCCGCCCTTGGCGCGGTGGTAGGCGGTGAACTCGTCCAGGGGGAACCAGGTGAGGATGTCGCCGTTGAGGGCGAAGTAGGGCTGGTCGGAGACGCGCAGGCCCGTCGCCGCGTAGCGCAGCGCACCGCCCCGGCCCAGGGGCTCGTCCTCGACCAGCAGGGTGGTCTCGGGGCCCTCGGTGCGGGACCCGAGGTGCTCGCGCAGCACCTCCGCCTTGTACCCGCAGGAGACCACCACGTGCTCGACCCCGTGCGCGGCGAGCCATTCGAGCTGGTAGTCGACGATGGGCCGGCCGGCGACCTCGACCATGGCCTTGGGGCGGGTGTCGGTGTAGGGGCGCAGGCGGGTCGCCTGGCCGCCGGCCAGGATCACGGCCTGGCTGATGGGCGCGGTGGTTCCACTCATGCAGCGGACCCTAGCAGGGCGGGCGTGCCGGGATCGGGGCGGTTCGCGGGCTTTTCGCCCGCCGGTCCGCGCCCGTTCCCCGGGCCGCCGGGCGCCGCCTCAGCGCTGGGTGACCTCGGCGTAGGCGGCGCGCACGTCCTCGCTGGTGACCACGGTCAGCTCGGCGGCCGTGGCGGCGTCGCCCAGCTCCTCGGTGACGCGCAGGTCGCGGTAGGAGCAGGACTTCTCGAACAGCGAGCGCGCGAACCGGCCGTTGCCGAGCTCGTCGATCCACCCGGCGTCGCACACGTAGCCGAAGATGCGGGTGAGGTCGTCGCGGGCGGTGGGGTCGAAGGCGTCGCCGGTGCGGGCCGCGAGGACCTCGGCGATCTCGGTCAGCTCCGCGGGCGAGTAGCTGGGGAACCGGACCCGGATGTTGAACCGCGACGACAGGCCCGCGTTGCTGGCCAGGAACCGGTCCATCTCGGCGGGGTAGCCGGCGAGCACCACGACCAGCCGCGACCGGTCGTCCTCGGCGCGCTTGAGCAGGGTCTGGATGGCCTCGGCGCCGAACGCGTCGCCCCCGCTGTAGCCGGGGTTGGCCAGGGCGTAGGCCTCGTCGACGAACAGCACCCCGCCCAGGGCCCGGTCGACCAGCTTGCCGGTCTTGATGGCGGTGGCGCCCAGGTGCTCGCCCACCAGATCGGAGCGCTGCGCCTCGACCACCTCGGCCCGGGTGAGCAGCCCCAGGGCGGCGAACACCCGGCCGAGGATGCGCGCGACCGACGTCTTGCCGGTGCCGGGCGGGCCGGAGAACACGAAGTGCCGCATCGGCGGCTGGTTGCGCAGCCCCTGCTCCTCGCGGAGCTTGGCGGCCTGGAGCTGGGCGACGATCGACCGCACCTGCCGCTTCACGGGTTCGAGGCCGATCAGGGCGTCCAGTTCGGCCAGCGCCTCGGCGATGTCGGGGGTCTCGCCGAACCCGGGCAGCCGGGCGGTCAGGGCGTCGTAGGCGCCGGCGACGTCGCACTCGCGCACCGTGACCAGGTCCTCGGCGGTCGGCGGGCGGTCGGCGCCCCCGGTGGTGACGACGCGGACGTCGCGGGCCTCGGCGGCCTTCTCGACCAGGGAGCGGACGAAGCGCCCGTTGCCGAGGTCGTCGATGACGCCCCGCTGCACGGTCTGCTCGAAGCGGCGGCGCAGCGCCGGGCGCGCGGCGGCGTCGACCAGGTCGCCCCGCTGCGCGAACAGCGACTCGGCGATGGCCTGGAGTTCGCCGGCGGAGTAGCTGGGGAACGTGACCCGGGTGGCGAACCGGGACGCCAGGCCGGGGTTGGACGCGAGGAACCGGTCCATCTCGGCGTCGTAGCCGGCCAGGATGACCACGACCCGGTCGCGGTCGTCCTCGGCCCGCTTGAGCAGGGTCTGCACGGCCTCGTTGCCGAACCGGTCGGGCTGGCCGTCGCCGTCGTTGACCAGCGAGTACGCCTCGTCGATGAACAGCACGCCGCCCAGCGCGCGGTCGACCAGCTCGTTGGTCTTGATGGCCGTGGCGCCGAGGTACTCCCCCACCAGGTCGGCCCGCTGCGCCTCGACCACGTGCGGGGTGGGCAGCAGCCCGAAGGAGTGGAAGATGGTCGCCAGGGTGCGCGCCACCGACGTCTTTCCGGTGCCGGGCGGGCCCGAGAACACCAGGTGGCGCAGCGGCTTGTCGACCGCGTACCCGGCGTCGGCGCGCAGCCGGGCGGCCTCGATGGACGCGGCGATCGCGCGGACCTGCTGCTTGACCGGGTCGAGGCCGATCATGGCCTCCAGTTCGGCCAGCGCCTCGTCGACCGGCACCGGCGGCACCGCGTCGCCGCCGCCCTCGGGCGCCGCGGGGGTGCGGCCGTCGGCGGCGCGCTGGCGCGCCGCGGGCTCGGTGCGCGGGCGGCCGCGCCGGTCGGGCGGGGGCGCGCCGATCTCCTGGAGGCTGCGCCGCAGCCGGTAGGCGGCCGCGAACCGCCAGGCCAGGGCCGCCGCGGCGCCGGCCGCCGCGCAGAGCAGGCCGAGGGCCGACGGCGCCGATCCGACCAGCATGCCCGCCAGGGCCACGCCCAGGCCGAGGATGAGGCCGCAGAGCAGGGCGAGCAGCGTGGTGTGCCAGACCGGGAACTCGGTGATGCGGGTGGCGGCCAGCGACACCAGCAGGGGCAGCAGCGGCAGGAGCAGCAGCACCGAGGCGTCGGCGGTCTCCAGCGGGATGTGGAACAGCAGGTACGCCAGGACGGTCCAGCCGATGGCGACGAGGGTGGTGGCGACGGCGTCGGAGCCGCGCATGAGCGCCGCGCCGAGGGCGAGCACGGCGACGGTCACCGCGATGGCGGTGAGCACCGGCACCCCGGCGATCCAGGCGCCCGCGGCGGCGACGGTGACCGCGGCGGCCCCGCCGATCAGCCGGGTGCGCGGCGGGGTGGCGCGGTAGGCGGTGCGCAGCCGCGCGAGGGCCGAGGGGCCCTCGGGTCTGTCCGTGGTCCGGGACCGGTCGTCGCGCGGCATTCCCGCCCCTCCTGTCGTCCCGTGTCTGACGGATCCGCCGGCGGCGCGGCGCGGTCGCCCGCCGTTCCTGTTGTACCCGCCACCGCGCGGGTCGGGGCGCGGTGGCTCCCATACTGCCGCCGACCACCGCCGCGCAGAAGCGCCCGGTGGGCCCCGATCCGGCGTGTCGCCGCCGGAGCGGGGGTCACAGCAGCGTCGGCTGCTCGGCGGTGCCGGGCCGGGGCCGGCGCAGGTGCCGCCATTTCGGCAGGTCGTCCCAGTAGGCCCAGCTCATGCGGTGGTGCGGGGTGGGGCCGTGCTCGGCGAGCGCGGCGCGGTGCACCGGCGACGGGTAGCCGACGGCCGTGGCGAACCCGTAGCCGGGGTGGTCGGGGTCGAGCCCGGCCATGTAGGTGTCGCGGTGCACCTTGGCCAGAACGGACGCGGCGGCGACCGAAACGCAGGTGAGGTCGGCCTTGACCTGGGTGCGCACCCGCCAGGGCGGGCCGAGGTAGTCGTGGCGGCCGTCGAGGATGACGGCGTCGGGGCGGAGCCGCAGGCCGGCGAGCGCTCGGTCGGCGGCGCGGCGCAGCGCCTCGGTCATGCCGGCCTCGTCGATCTCGGCCGGCTCGGCGCGGCCGAAGGCGTGGTCGCGCACCCAGGGGCGGAGCAGGGCCTCCATGGCGGTCCGCCGGGCGGGGGTGAGCCGCTTGGAGTCGGTGAGGCCCTCGGGCGGCGGGGAGCCGTCGGTGACGGCGGCGCAGACGACGACGGGTCCGGCCCAGGCGCCCCGGCCGACCTCGTCGACGCCCGCGACCAGGGCGGCGCCGCCCGCGGACAGCTCGCGTTCGATCGTGTACCCCGGCAGGGGGACGGTGGAGGAGACGGGCACGTCCCCAGCTTAGGGCGTCGGCCGCCCGGGGGCGGCCCCGGTCGGGCGTCGGCGCCGGGATGCGGACGTCCGGATCGCGGTTTCCGGCCGCCGCCGCGCGGCGGTGCGCGGGCCGGACCGGCGGCGGCCGGGCGGCGAGGCGCCGCGCGGCGGCCCGGCGCCCGGCGCCGCCGCGGGGCGGGCGCCGCCGACCCGCGCGCCGGGGCGGCCGCCGCGGGGCCGGGTCGGCCCCGGCGGGTCGCCCGGTCCCGCCGCCGGACCGGCGGCGGCTCCGACCCCCGCCACCTGTGACCGAAACGGACCGGAAACCCCGCGCGGTACGCCCGGACGGCCTGAGGCGGCGCCGCGGCTCCCCTATCCTGAGGGGCGGGCCGCGCTTCCGCCGGCCTTCGCGAACCTGGTGCGCGCCGAGCTGCCCGCCGGCGCCGCACCGCAGAGAAGTGGGGAGAAGCCGGCATGTCCGCCGCCGAGTCCGATTCGGTCGCGCAGCTCATCGCGATCGCGCACCGCCCGACGTTCGGCCAGCGGCTGATCTCCTGGGCGTCGCGGCCCCCGGGGCGCCTCTACCTGCCGGCGTGCACGGTGATCGGCCTCGTCCTGCTGTACGAGGACAGCGTCCCCGGCGGCCACCTGCCGAGCCTGCTCCTGGGGGTGGGCGGCGGCGCCGTCCTCGCCGCCATGGGGGCGCTGCGCCTCGGCATCGCGCTGTCGATCGCCCGCCCGATGATCCGCTACTACTGGCTGCGCTGGGTGTCGGCGCCGATCATCGCGCTGCTCGCCATCGGGTTGTCGGTCGCCGACATCCCGCTGCAGACGCGCGTCGACACCTCCGCCGACGCCCTGCTCGGCGTCCGCGCCACCGCCGACAGCTTCGGCACGGTGCCGCTCGACGGCACGTGGGCCGGCCTGTACCCGCTGGAGTCCGTCACGGTCAGCGAGGGGATCACCCGCTACACGGTGCGGGGGGCGGGCCTGCTCGACGGCTCCGGGCTGGCCTACAGCCCCGACCCGCTGCCCACCGACGAGTTCCTGGAGGGGCAGGGCGGCGTGGTCTTCGAGCACATCTCCGGCCCCTGGTACTCCTGGAGCGAGTACTGATCCGGCGCGTCCGCCTCCGCGTTCCGGGGCCGCCGGCGGGGTTCCCGTCGGCGGCCCCGCGCGTCGGCGGGTCCGGGCGCCGCGCACGGGGGCCCGCCGCCTGACGGCGGGTGCGCGCGCGGGCCCGGGAACGGCGGCGGGCCGCCCGCGCCGGAGCGCGGACGGCCCGTGGGGACCGGAGCGGGCGCACGGCCCGGCCGGGGTCAGCGGCGGCGCCGGCCGCGCCCCCCGCCCTTCGGCGCCTGCTCGCGCAGGGCCTCCTGCTGCTCCTGGGCGAACCGCTCGGCCATCTGCTGCTGGTGGCCGGCCGCCGAGGCGACCGCGCCCTGCGCCTCCTGGAAGGCGCCGGCCGCGGCCTCGACCGCCCGCTCCGCGCGGGCGGGCAGCTGCGCCCCGCCGCGCCCGTTGCCCAGGCCGGGCAGGAGCTGGGCGAGCAGCAGCGTCGACAGCGCGGAGGAGTCGCCGCCGCCGTCGGTGCGCACCACGACCGGCTGCGGGGCGCGCTCGGCGAGCGTGGCGCCCACGTCGAGCCGGCGGCGCGCCAGCTCGTAGCGGAGCACGGCCCGGTTGTCGCGGTAGGACGTGGCGAGGCGCTGCTGCGCCTTCGCCTCGTTCTGCGCGGCGACCAGGTCGGAGCGGCCGCGGGTCTCGATCTCGTAGCGGACCCGCTGCGCCTCGGTCTCCTGCTCCTCCAGCATCTGGGCGACGTCCTTGCGGGCCTTGTTCAGCGCCGCGTTGACCTCGACGATCTTGGCGTCGCGGGTCTTCTTGGACCGCTCGATGTCCATGAGCAGGGTGTCGATGCGCCGCTTGCGGGTGAGCTCCCACTCCTGTTCGTAGGCGACCAGCTCCTTGGCGACCCGCTCGCGGGTGGCCAGGTGCTGCTGGTACTGGTTGGGCAGCTGGACGTCGGGGATGTTGCACCCCATGATCCGCACGCCGTACCGGCTGAGCTGCCGGTTGAGCAGGTCCTGCATGTCGGCCACGTCGGAGCCGCGCAGGTCGTAGGCGCTCTCGGTGCGGACCCGGCGGCTGCGCTGCCGGATGGCGTCCTGCACCGCGTTGGACAGCACCAGGTCGAAGTTGCTCGCCCCGATGGTGCGGACGAACGCGACGGCGTCGATGATGCGGAACTTCAGGAAGAACTCGATCGACTTCAGCGGGACGTTCTCGTGCGTGGGGCAGGCCAGGACCGGCGCGGTGTAGGGGATCTCGGTGGAGATGTCGACCACGAAGTCGACCCGCGACCACGGGTGCCACAGGTAGTGCCGGCCCGGGTCGAGCTGGCCGACGACCGCGCCGTACTTGGTCAGCACGCCCACGGTGCCCTGCTCGATCTCCACGATCGAGGAGCGCCACCACCACAGCAGGCCGCCGAAGAGGGCGACCAGGGAGAGCAGCAGGACCGGGAGCATCGCCCACCCGAGGAGGGCGGCGTCGCCGACCAGGCCGAGCACGAGCGAGGTGGCCAGCGCGTACACCGCGAACCAGACGAGCCCGGTCCACTTCAGCCCGCGGCTGTCGCGCGGGATCACGACGGGGACGAGCACGCCCTGGTCGCCGCCGCGCAGCAGCCGGGCGATGTCGTTCCAGGAGGCGAGCGACTCCTTGATGCTGGAGGCGCCGCGGCCCCGTTCCGGTGCGCTCATCGGTGGCCTCCCTGGTACGGGTCGGTCGGGTCCGTCGGCTCGCCGGGGCCGCCGGCGGCCGGGGCGCCGGGCGCCGGGGGCGCGGCGGCGATGCGGTCCTCGATGGCCTCGTCGGCGACGGACTGGCGGATCTCCTCGACCCGGTCGGCGCCGGGGACGTCGTCGCCCGCGCCGGGCCGGGGGGCCTCGACCGTCGCGTCGTCGGTGTCGAGCAGCTCCCGGATCTCGGCCTCGCGCTCGGCGATGCGGGCGGAGATCGCGTGCAGGCGGCCGCGGATCTCGCCCATGTCCTCGTCGGAGAACAGGGTGTTGTCGGCCTCGCCGATGATGCCCTGCGCGATGCGCAGGAAGTCGACGCTCGCGGCGTCGCCGTCGCCGATGTGCAGCACCTGCGGCAGGCTGTCGGCCACCGACTCCAGCTTGTCCAGCACGTCCTGCTGGAAGCGGTAGTCGAGGATCTCCGGGGACTCGGCCGCGCTCACCGCGCGGATGTCGAGGGCCTGGGCCTCCAGCAGCGCCGCGTTGGCGTTGGCGGTGCTCTCGGCCTCGACGAACCGCTGCCGGGCCAGCGCCCGCGCCCGGTTGGTCTCGCGCTCCAGGGCGGTGTCCATCTGCGCCTGGTACTGGGCGATGTCGGCCTGGATCGCCGACAGGGTCTCGTTGAGGGAGGCGAGCTCCTTGTTCAGGTCGCCCTCGTTCTGCTCCTTGCGGAGCTGGAGCTCGTACTCGTAGGTGTACGCCTCCTTGGCGACGCGCACCATCTCGGGCGCCGCCAGGTCCATGCGGTACTCCTGGCTCGACGGCTCGGCGTGCGTGATGTTGGCGTTGGTCAGCCGCACCGCCGGGAGGAACTGCTGGTTGAGCTGCTCCAGCAGCCGCGCGGTGTTCTCGCCCACCATGTCGTAGATGTCCGACGCCTGCTGGTCGTAGATGAGGCTGCGCGTGGTCTCGCTGATCGCGTTGTTCAGCTTCTCCTGGAAGCCCTGGACGGCGCCGAGGACGAAGATGAACTGCTCGGGGTCCTCGATCTTGAACTGCACGAACAGGTCGATGGACGCCTTCACGCCGCTCTTGGTCGGCGCCTCGCGGATGGGCGCGTTGAACGGGTACTCGCGCTGCGTGTTGACGATGTAGGAGACCCGCTTCCACGGGTTGAACAGGGTGACCCGGCCCGGGCCGACGATCTGCTCCAGCTTGCCGAACTTGGTGATCAGCGCGGCGCAGCCGTCGGGCACCATCACCATGCCCTGCCGCCACCACATGAAGGCGCCGAACGCGATCAGCACGATCCAGTAGTGGAGGCCGAAGAACGGGTTGAGCAGGATGCCGGTGGCGAGGGTGACCGGGAAGGTGAGGAACTGGCCGACGACGCCGACGATCGCGAGGACGATCACCGGGAGCATGGCGGTGAAGGTGCGGCCGCGGGGGATCACCATCGGGCAGATGACGTGCACGCTGCCGCCGGCGCCGCGGTCGAACGAGCTGCTGTTCAGGGCCTCGCCGGCGTTGTTCAGGGAGGTGGTCTGCTGCTCGATGCGGGTTCCCACCGAGGCGCCCTGGTCACGGGCCGCCAGGAAGTCGCCCGGATCCAGGCCGACCCCCTCCGCCGCCTCGCCGAACGCGTTGGAGACCGCATCCCGTGGATCGCCGCCCTGGGCGATCGCATCGGCGGCCCCGCGCACCGTCTGCGCGAAGGACATAGGTATCGACTCCTTGCTGATCGCGGAACTGCGGATACGACGCGACGGAGGCGCGACGGGTTCCGCGAACGTGGTCGGGGGTGGGTCGCATCCTCCCATATCAGGCCATGTCACAACGGATTCCGCCGCCACATGGCCGACCACGGCCGCCCACGGCAACCAGTCAGACGTGCACGACGACCAAGCGCTCGGCCTTCGGCCGCTCCGGCTCCTCGACGAGCCGGTGCAGGTCGTCCGGGTCGCTGGTCAGCACCAGGCAGGGGCGGGCCTGGGCGAGCGCGGTGGCCGCGACGACGGCGTCGACCGCGTACCGGTGCCCGGTCAGCCCAGTGGCGCCGAGGAGTTCGCCCGCCCGACGCGCGATGGCGGCGTCGACCGGCACCACGGTGATCCGCGCGAGCACGCGGTGGACGGCGGCGTCGCGGGGTCCGCCCCGCAGGACCTCGGTCAGGGTCACGGCACTGACGACGACCCGGGCGCCACGGCGCAGGGCGCTGGTCAGGTGGGCGCGGGCGCGGTCGTCGCCCGCAGCGAGCTTGGCGAGCCCTTCACTGTCGAGGACCAGGGCGCCGCCGGGGGTCAGTCGCCGTCCGGCCACGCCGCGTCCGCCTCCGCTAGGGCCGCCTCGGAGACCGGTCCGTGCTCGGCTTCGAGCAGGGCGGCCAGGTCGGCGAGCAGGTCGAGTTCGAGGCGGCGCGCGACGGCCTCGGTGACGTAGCGGCTGAACTCGCCGCGCCCCACGCGCTCCTGCACGGCGGCGGTGAGGTCCTCCGGCATGGAGACACTGACCTTGCGGGCACGTGCGGCGGGACGCTCCTCATCGCGAGGCTCGGTAGAGGCTTCGTCTCCCTGCTCGGAAGCAGCTGCGGATAGCTCGGCTGCGCGGACGAGCGCCGTGGCGAGCGTATATGACTTGCCCGAGCCCAGTGAACCCGAAACTCTTGCGGACAGCCGCTCGTACGCCCGCACTATGCTGCGTTCAGCTTCCGTATCCATGAAATCGGCCTTCACCTCGGTGATGCTACCAGCGGTGGTAACGCCATTCCCGGTTTTCGGTATTCCCACTCCCCCGACACACCACCCCGTGCCGGTCGTGGCCGGGTCACCGCGTCTTCCCCACCAGCCAGTCACGCAGTTGGTCGTCGTCGCTCAGGCTGATCAACTGGACCAGCCCCCAGTTCTCGCGGTGGTCGGGAGCGTCCAGCAGGTGGTCCTGCCAGTCCTCCGCGTACTCCCGCAGAGCGGCGACCATTTCGGTGAGGGCCTCCCCGAACGAGGCTCCGTCCGCGGCGACGGGCAGGCCCGGAATGAAGACGGACCACCCTTCGGCCTCGGGGACCACCTGCGCACGCGACGGAGCGACCGTCGCGAGGAGATGGCGCAATCTTCCGACGTCCACAAGGGCGAGGCTCGCCGACCCACGGCGTATCGTGGCGACACGCCCCCTCTCCGCCGCGTCCAGGAGCGCCTTGAGATGCGAGCGGGCCTCGGTGTAGCTGGCGTAGTGCACGGCCGTCATGTCGGTACCTCCATCGGGACGTGCCTTGGGCTTGCCACCGACAGGAAAGTACATCGAGTACGCCACGTCCGCGTCGGTCGGGAGGAACCGCGCGGCCCACCACCTCCGCAGCGGGGCCCGGACGACCGCCGCCCCGGTGGAGAGCCGAGGCTCTCCACCGGGG
>NZ_BCRK01000023.1 GCF_001552555.1 Nocardiopsis trehalosi NBRC 14201
CCCCCGCGGCGGGCGCCCGCGAGCGGGTCGCCTAGGTTGGGACCTCCGACCGCCGACCGCGAAGGAAGCCGATGACCGAGGTCTTCGCCACCGCCGACCTGATCGACGCGCACGGCGACGCGCTCGCCAGCTGCGAGACGCAGTTCCGCCTGTTCGGGGGGCGTGCCGCGTTCCACGGGCCGATCGCCACCGTGAAGTGCCACGAGGACAACGCCCTGGTGAAGGAGCAGCTCAGCCAGCCCGGCGACGGCTGGGTGCTGGTGGTCGACGGTGGCGGGTCGCTGCGCACCGCGCTGCTGGGCGACCGGATCGCCGCCGCGGCCGCCGAGAACGGGTGGGCCGGGGTGGTCGTCCACGGGGCCGTGCGCGACGCCGCCGCGCTGGCCGGCATCGACATCGGCGTCAAGGCCCTGGGCACCAACCCGCGCAAGTCGGCCAAGACGGGCGCGGGCGTCCTCGACGCGCCGGTGGCGTTCGGCAACGTGGTGTTCACGCCCGAGGCGTGGCTGTACAGCGACGAGGACGGCATCGTCATCGCCGACGGGCGCCTCGACCCGCCGGCCTGACCCGCCCGCGCGGCGCCGCTACGCGAACTCCTCGCAGGCGTCGGCGAGGATGTCGAGGACCGGGATGGGGTCGGGCAGGGGGGTGGCCGCGCCGCCGGAGCGGGGGGCGCGAATCCAGGCCACGCCGCCGCCCGACGGGAGCACCGACGGCGCCGCCAGGACGAAGCTGTCGCGGCAGTGCCAGCGCAGGCCCGGGGTGTCGCTGATGGTCTCGGGGACGCAGTCGAGGTGGCACGACCACCACTCGTCCTCGTCGGCGGGCGAGCGGGTGGCCACGAAGAACAGGTAGCGGCGCGCGTCGACCGCCGCCACCGGCCCGGCGTGCACGCCCGACCGGCCCATGCGCGCCAGCGCCATGACCCCGGCGTCGGCCGGGACGTCGAACACGTCGAACACCCGGCCGGTGGGCAGCACCACGTTGGCCTCGGGGGTGGCCGCCCACCACCGGCGGATGGTGTCGGGGTCGGTCGTGGCCTCCATGCCCCACGCCGCCGACACCGGGTGCGCCGCGGGGTCGGGGCAGCCGAGGCGGTCGCAGGCGCACGCGCGGCCGCCCGCGGTGGCGGGCGCCGCCCCGCGCACCACCGGCCAGCCGAGTTCGGCGTAGGCGAGCGCGGCCTCGGGCATGCCGCCCTCGGGACGGCGGCGGCGCCGCCGGTAGATCACCTCGGCCATAGGGCCCCCGTTCTCCCGTCGGATGTGGTCCGGCTCCCGGGGGCCTGGGAGCCGGACCGGGAGGTCGTGCGCCCGGTCAGCGCAGCATGCGCGCGGCCTCGGTGGCCCAGTAGGTGAGGATCTGCCCCGCCCCCGCGCGGCGGAAGGCGAGCAGGGTCTCCATGATCGCGCGCTCGCGGTCGATCCAGCCCTTCTCGGCGGCGGCCTCGACCATCGCGTACTCGCCGCTGACCTGGTAGGCCGAGACGGGCACGTCGACGGTGTCCGCGACCCGGGCGAGCACGTCGAGGTAGGCGAGCCCCGGTTTGACCATGACCATGTCGGCGCCCTCGGCGAGGTCGAGGGCGACCTCGCGCAGGGACTCGCGGACGTTCGCCGGGTCCTGCTGGTAGCCGCTGCGGTCGCCGAAGCGCGGCGCGCCCTCGGCGGCCTCGCGGAACGGGCCGTAGAACGCCGACGCGTACTTCACGGCGTAGGCCAGGACGGCGACGTCGGTGTAGCCGGCCTCGTCCAGCGCGGCGCGGATGGCGCCCACCTGGCCGTCCATCATGCCGCTGGGGCCGACGACGTGGACGCCGGCGGCGGCCTGCGCCCGCGCGATCTGGGCGTAGCGCTCCAGGGTGGCGTCGTTGTCGACCTCCCCGGAGGGGGTGAGGACGCCGCAGTGGCCGTGCGAGGTGTACTCGTCCAGGCACAGGTCGGCCATCAGCACGATGTCGTCGCCGAGGTCGGCGGAGAGGTCGCGCAGCGCCCGCTGCACGATGCCGCCGGGGTCGTCGGCGGCCGACCCCCGCTCGTCCTTGACCTCGGGGATGCCGAACAGCATGAGCGCGCCCACGCCGGCCTCGGCGGCCTCCTGCGCCGCCGCGCGCAGGCTGTCGCGGGTGTGCTGCACCACGCCGGGCATCGACCGGACCGGGTTGGGCCGGTCGAGGCCCTCCTTGACGAACATCGGCAGGATCAGGTCCTCGGGGTGCACCCGGGTCTCGGCGACCAGCCGGCGCAGGGCGGGGGTGCGGCGGAGCCGCCGCGGCCGCGCGACGGGGAATCGGGCGCTCATCGTGCTCCTCGGGTCTCGGCGTGGATGGGGGGTGCGGGGGCGCCGCCGGTCAGACGGTCTTGCGCCGCCGGCCGCGCCGCTTCTGGCTCGGCTTGAGCGCCGGCTTGCCCGCGGCGACGGCCTCGGCCCGCTGAGCCGCACCGTACTGCGAAAGGGCCTCCGCGAGGGCGGAAACGGAGGTTCTGGGGGCGACGACGTCGACGCGCAGCCCGAACTCCTCGGCGGTCTTGGCGGTCTCCGGGCCGATGACGGCGATGACCGTGGTGTTGTGCGGCTTGCCGGCGATGCCGACGAGGTTGCGCACCGTGGAGGACGACGTGAACAGCACCGCGTCGAACCCGCCGCCCTTGATGGCCTCGCGGATCGGGGCGGGCGGCGGGGCGGCGCGCACGGTCCGGTAGGCGGTGACGTCGTCGACCTCCCAGCCGAGGTCGGCCAGGCCGGCCGCCAGGGTCTCGGTGGCGATGTCGGCGCGCGGCAGCAGCACCCGCTCGATGGGGTCGAGTTCGGCGTCGTAGGGCGGCCACACCTCGACCAGGCCCGCGCCCGACTGCCGGTCGGGCGGCGGGGTGAGGTCGGGCTGGATGCCGAACTCGCGCAGCGACGCGGCGGTCTGCTCGCCGACGGCGGCGACCTTGACCCCGGCGAACGCGCGGGCGTCCAGGCCGTACTCCTCGAACCGCTCGCGGATGGCCTTCACCGCGTTGACCGAGGTGAACGCCACCCACTGGTAGCGGCCGGTGACAAGGCCGCGGACGGCCCGCTCCATCTGCTGCGGGGTGCGCGGCGGCTCGACCGAGATGGTGGGCACCTCCTCGGGCACCGCGCCGTAGCCGCGGAGCTGGTCCGACAGCGACGCCGCCTGCTCCTTGGTGCGGGGTACGAGGACCCGCCACCCGAACAGCGGGCGGCCTTCGAACCAGGACAGATCACGCTGCCCGGCGACACCGGGGCCCATGACGAACATGGCGGGCGCGGTGACGTTGTTGCCCTTGGCGTCGGCGGCCTTGAGGTCGGCGGTGAGCCGGGCCAGCGTCGACACCACGGTGCTCTGCTCGGTGGTGCTGCCCATGCGGGTGACCGCCACCGGGGTGGTGCCGGGGCGGCCGGCGGCGACCAGCGCCTTGCACAGCCGGTCGAACCCGGGGCCGGTGCGGCGGCCGGCCTCGGCGTCGTCGGGGATGTCGGGGAACATCACGACGAGGGTGGCGTCGCCCTCGGCGAGCCGCTCCCAGTCGAGGCCGGGCTCCTTGGCGTTGACCACCCGGAGTTCGGGGGTGCCCTCGGGCATCAGCGGGATGCCGGCGAACGCGGGCACGGCGGACACCGACGACAGGCCGGGGACGATCTCGACGTCCAGCCCGGCGCGGCGGGCCGCGGCCGCGAGGTCGGCGCCCCGGCAGCCCAGCAGCGGGTCGCCGCTGTAGAGGCGGACGACGCGCCGGCCCTCGCCGGCGCGGGCGAGCGCGAAGCCGTCGATCTCGCCGCCGCACTCGGCCGGCTCGACCACCTGCACGTCGGGGCGGCAGTGGGCGAGCAGCGCCGCACGGTACTTGGCGAGTTCGGGGCCGGGTTCGCGGAGCGTGATGACCACGTCGGCCCGCGCCAGCAGCTCCGCGCCGCGCAGCGTCAGCAGCTCGGGCGCGCCCGGCCCGGCCCCGACCAGCGCGATGTGGCCGGCCGGCGGTCCGTCCGGCGCCGCCGGCCCGGCCTCCTGGGTGTCAGTCCGCGTATCCACTGTGCGCTCGCTCCTTGCTCGCTCTGCTCCGGCGTCCCCCGATGACGGTGGTCGGACGCCGCTCCCCCCGGTTGCCCCGGTGCACCCACCGCGCCGCGCCCGCGCGGCCGGCGCACGTCACGGGCGCGGGGTCCCGCCTCCGGAAGCGGCGCCGGCCACGATCCGGTCGGCGCCCTCCCCGATCATCTCGCGTGCCAGGTCGCGGCCGAGACGCGCCGCGGCGGCGACCGCGGCGGCGGGGTCGTCCCCGCACTCCACCACGCGTTCGCGCCGGACCTGCTCGGTGCCGTCGGTGGCGACCACGGCCGCCCGCAGCCGCAGCCGGCCCTCGTGGACCTCGGCGTAGGCGCCGACGGGTGCGGCGCACCCGGCCTCCAGTTCGGCCAGGACGGTGCGCTCGGCGGTGACGGCGGCACGCGTGTCCGCGTGGTCGACCGCCGCCAGGTAGGCGAGGTCGGCGGCGGCGCGGTCGGCGCGGCACTCGACGGCGAGCGCGCCCTGGCCGGGGGCGGGCAGCACCTGCTCGGGTTCGAACACGTCGGTGACGTCGTCGAGCCGGTCCACGCGCACCAGGCCGGCGTAGGCGAGGACCACGGCGTCGAGTTCGCCGGAGGCGACCTTGCCCAGCCGGGTCTCGGCGTTGCCGCGGATGGGCACGAACACGAGGTCGGGGCGGAGCGCGGCCAGCTGGGCGACCCTGCGGGGCGACCCGGTGCCGACGACCGCGCCGGGCGGCAGGTCGGCGAACTTCAGGCCGTCGCGGGCGCAGAGCGCGTCGCGGGGGTCGTCGCGTTCGGTGATCGCGGCGAGGGTGAGCCCTTCGGCGGGGCCGGTGGGCAGGTCCTTGAGCGAGTGGACCGCGAAGTCGACGGTGTCGGCCAGCAGCTCGTCGCGCAGGGCGTTGACGAACACGCCGGTGCCGCCGAGCTGGGTCAGGTGGGCCTTGGTGACGTCGCCGAAGCTGGTGATCAGCTCCAGTTCGACGGGGACGCCGGTGAGCGCGGTGATGCGGTCGCCGACCTGGCGCGACTGGGTCGTGGCCATGGTGCTGCGGCGGGTGCCGAGCCGGGCCGGTGCGGAGGTCATGGTCGGGTCTCCTGGGCGTCGCCGTCGGCGCCGTCCGCGGGCCCGCCGGGGGCGGGCCGGGTGCGGGCGACGGCCTCGGGCGCGGCCGGGTCGAGGTCGAAGAGTTCGCGCAGCGCCGCCTCGTAGGCGTCGCCGTCGGGGCGGGCGGCGAGTTCCTTCACCCGCACGGTGGGCTGGTGGAGCAGCTTGTCGACCACGCGCCGCATGGCGTGGGTGACCTCGCCGCGGGTGCGGTCGTCGAGGTCGGGCAGCCGCCCGTTGAGCCGCTGGAGTTCGGTGTCGACCACCAGCCGCGCCTTGCTGCGCAGAGCGACGACGGTGGGGGCGACGAGTTCGGCGCGGCGCACCTGGCGGTAGCCGTCGACCTCCTCCTCCACGATGCCGCGGGCGACGGCGATGGCGCCGGCCCGCCCGGTGGTGTCGTCGGCGCCGCGGGCGGCGGCCTGGCGGAGGTCCTCGATGTCGACCAGGTGGACGCCGGGCAGGTCGCGCACCTCGGGGTCGATGTCGCGGGGCAGCGCGAGGTCGAGGAAGACGAGGGGGCGGGTGCGGCCGGCGGCGCCCGCGGCGACGGCGTCGCGGGTGAGGACCAGGCCCTGGGCGCCGGTGCAGGACACGACGAGGTCCACCTCGCCGAGCACGCCGGCCGCGTCGGCGAAGGGCACGGCGCGGCCGTTGATGGGCTCGTAGCCCTCGGTGAGGCATTCGGCGAGGCGGGCGGCGCGCTCGTGGGTGCGGTTGGCGACGATCACGGTGGACGCGCCCTGGCGGGCGACCGTGTTGGCGGCGAGCGCGCTCATCGACCCGGCGCCGAGCACCAGCACGCGGACGCCGGTGAGCGCCTGCGGCTGCGGCAGGGCGGCGGCGACGTCGGCCGCGGGACCGGTGTCGGCGGCGACGGGGCAGCGCGCCGCGGCGTCGGGGGCGGCGGCCGCGGTACCGGGGGCGGTGTCCAGGTGGCGGCCCGCGACGGCCAGGCCGAGGCCGACCATGTCGGCGCCCGCGTGGTCGAGGTGGGTCTCGGTGTGGGCGCGCTTGCCCACGCGCAGCGCCCGCTGGCCGAGGTCGTTGAGGACCCGGCCCAGGGTGCCGCCGGTCTGCGCGTCCTTGAGGGCGTTGCGGACCTGGCCGAGGATCTGCCCCTCGCCGACGACCATGGAGTCCAGGCCGCAGGTGACGGAGAACAGGTGCTGCACCGCGCGGTCCTCGAAGTGGACGTAGCAGTGCTGCGACAGCTCGCTCAGCGGCACGCCGGTGCGCCAGGAGAGCAGCTCGGTGATGGCGGACACGGCCGGGTGGAACTTGTCGACGTCGGCGTAGACCTCCGTGCGGTTGCACGTGGAGACCATCAGCACCTCGTTGACGGCCGGGGTGTTCACCATCTCCGACATGACCTTGAGGCGCGCCTGCCCGTCCAGGGCGACGCGCTCCAGGAGCGCCACGGGCGAGCTGCGGTGGCTCAGCCCCACGGCGAGGACACTCATCTGCACTCCAATGCGGGCGGCATCGCGATGCTCCGTACCTCTCCTGCGTCCGCCGCGCGCACGCGGCGGTCCCGGCGCGCCGGGGCGCGGCCCCCGGTCACGTGGGGCTCCCCGTGCGCTCGGCCCGGTCGGCGGCGTGGCCGTCGGACTTGCGCTGCTCGTGGAAGGCCAGGATCTGCAGTTCGATGGACAGATCGACCTTACGCACATCCACGCCCGGTGGCACATTGAGCACCACGGGCGCGAAGTTCAGCACGCTGGTGACCCCCGCCTCGACGAACCGGTCGCACACGCCCTGGGCGGCCGCGGCGGGGGTGGCGATGACCCCGATCGCGACGTCCTCGCCACGCACAACATCCTCCAGTGTGTCGATATGCCGGACCGCCAGGCCCGCGACCCGGTCGCCGACCACGGCCGCGTCGGCGTCCAGCAGGGCCGCTATCCGGAACCCCCGGGTGCCGAAACCCCCGTAGTTGGCCAGGGCGCGGCCCAGGTTGCCGATGCCGACGATGGCCACCGACCAGTCCTGGGTGAGACCAAGTTCACGGGAGATCTGGTAGATCAGGTAGTCGACGTCGTAGCCCACCCCGCGCGTGCCGTACGACCCCAGGTGCGACAGGTCCTTGCGGAGCTTCGCGGAGTTGACCCCGGCGACGGCGGCCAGGTCCTCCGACGACACGGTGGGGGTGCCGCGCTCGTTGAGGCCCTGGAGGGCGCGGAGGTAGACCGGGAGCCGGGCGACCGTCGCCTCGGGGATCCCCCGTTCGCGGGGCCGTGGGGTACGAGGGGTCACAGGCGTGCGCTCCTGGCGGGATCGGCGGCGGGTTCCGGGCCGACGCAGGTCCGCTGCCTCCCCAGGAGTTCGCTTCCCACCTGTCAAGACCCCGGCCGGAATGGAATTCGATCCTTACATTACGCCCTTGTGAAAGCACGCACAAAGTGGGGTGGCCGAAGCGCGGGCACCGCCGGGCGCGGGCCCCGCGGGCCGCCGGGAGCGGCCTCGCGGGGCGGCCCCGCTACCGCGCCAGCGCCGCCCGCAGGCGGTCCTCGCTCACCCGCCAGAAGTCGTGGCGGCGGCCGTCGACGAACGTGACGGGGATCTTGTCCCAGTACTCCTCGCGCTCCTCCGGCGCCGCGTCGGCGAGGTCGCGCACGGCGTAGCCCGCCCCGGTGTCGGCGGCCACCCGCGCGATCACCGCCAGGGCGTCGTCGCACAGATGGCAGCCCGCCTTGCCCAGCATGGTGATGCGCGGCACCCCGGCCGCGTCCGCACCGCTCATGGTCCGGTGGTCCCTTCCCGTTCCGGCCGCCGCGCGCTCACCCACCGGCGAACGGCGGCAGCACCTCGATGACGCTGCCCTGCTCCAGCCGGACGTCGGCGTGCGCCCGCCGGCCCACGGGGCGCTCGTCGACGAGGAACGACGAGCGCTCCAGCACGCGCACCAGGGCGTGGTCGGCGCCGCGCCGGGCGCGCAGGCGTTCCAGCACGTCGGCGAGGGTCGTGCCCTCGAACTCCTCTTCGCCGGTACCGGCCGCGTCCTTGGCCGCCGCCCAGTACCGGATGGTTCCGCTCACCATCGATTGTCTATCCTTGGACACGTCGGAGGCATCTACTCGAAATAATCTCACCGGGGGCAACGGCGCCTTCGCTCGACCGCTTCATGCGGGGTGACGGGAAGAGACGCATGAGCCACCTGCTGCTGCTGACGAACTCCAACCAACCGTCCGATCACATCCTGCCCGCCCTCGGCCTGCTGCTGCACTCGGTGCGGGTCTCCCCGGCCGAGGCCGGGGCGCTCCTCGCCTCGGGCGCCGACCGCGCGTCCAGCATGCCCGTCGACGCCGTCCTGGTCGACGCCCGCACCGACCTCGCGACGGCGCGCAACTTCTGCCGGCTGCTCGACACCACCGGCCTGGACTGCCCGATGCTGGCCGTCCTCACCGAGGGCGGGGTGGCGGCGCTCACCCCCGACTGGCAGGTCGACGACTTCCTGCTCACCACCGCCGGGCCGGCCGAGGTCGAGGCGCGGCTGCGCCTGGCCATCGGGCAGGCCGACGCCGGCGGCGACGACCCCGACGAGATCCGCCGGGGCGACCTCGTCATCGACGAGGCCACCTACATCGCGCGGCTGCGCGGGCGCATCCTCGACCTCACCTTCAAGGAGTTCGAGCTGCTGAAGTTCCTGGCCCAGCACCCGGGCCGGGTGTTCACCCGGGCCCAGCTGCTGCAAGAGGTCTGGGGCTACGACTACTTCGGCGGCACCCGCACCATCGACGTGCACGTGCGGCGGCTGCGCGCCAAGCTCGGCAGCGAGCACGAGTCGCTCATCGGCACCGTGCGCAACGTCGGCTACCGGTTCGTGCCCGACCCGGTCACCAGGCCGGCCGACGACCCCGCGCCCGGCGGCGCGCCGGGGGCCGCGGCGCGGCCGGAGCGGACCCCCACCGCGCGCTGACCGATTCCGGCCGGGTCCCCGCCGGGACCCGGCCCGATCCCCGGGCGCCATCCGAAGGTCTCGTGATATTCGGCATAACCGTTTAGGATGGCGCACCAGTCGGCTGTACGTGACCGCGCCCCCGCTCTCGGTCACCGGCCGGTGCGCACGACCACGGCGGCGACCCCGAGGAGGCCACGCCCATGCTCTCCGGCACGGAGGCGGTGTCCGCGCGCACGTCGCTGCGGCTGCTCGCCGCGCTCCCCATCGGCACCCTGTTCATCGGCTCCACCCTCGTGGGCCTCGGCGGGCCGGCCGCCGCCGACACCGCGCCCCCGGTCACGCTGATCCCGCACAGCACCGACATCGACGCGGGCGACACCGCCACGCTCACGCTGAGCGTCGGCACCACCGGGTCCCGCGTCTGCCTGTACGGCGCCTCCGCCGACAACGGGTTCACCGTCGGCGCGTTCACCCCCGACAACGGGCAGGCCCCCGCAGTCGCCACCGTGTCGGGCACCCCCGAGGAGAGCGTCGAGGTCACCGCAACGGTCACCTACGCCGTCCCGGCCGACGCGACGACGGAGTGCGCAGACGTTTCGGAGCGTCTGACGGCCTCCTCGGCCGCCGTCGCCGTGACCGTCACCCCGGCGCCCACCACGCCCCCGCCCACCACGCCGCCGCCGAGCACCCCGCCGCCCTCCAGCCCGCCGCCGAGCAGCCCGCCCCCGAGCACGCCGCCGCCCAGCGACCCGCCGTCCTCCTCCGCCCCGGGCGGCACGGGCGACGGTGACCGCGGCGACCGCGACCGCCCCTCGTCGTCGGCGTCCGACTCCGAGCGCTCCGCCCCGCCGCACAGCCCGGTCAGCACCACCCGCCCCGACACCGTCGCGCCCGACCGCCCCGCGCTGCCCACCGACGCGCCGGTGCTGCCGCCGCTCGACCCGCCCGCCGCCGGCGACGGCCTGGCCGACCTGCCCACCGTCGAGCCCGGCGAGGGCGCGCCCGAGGACACCACCGCGGCCGCCTCCGCCGAGCAGGACGTGCCCACCGGCATGACCCCGGCCGTGCTGCTGCTGTTCCTGATGCTGCTCCTGCTGCTGTCCGCGCCGCTCGCCCCGGCCCGCCGGGTGCGCATCGGCGGCGGCTACATCGGGCGGCGCCGCCGCCGCTGAACCCGGCCGGGCGGCCGCGGGCCGGCGGCGCCCGGCGGCTAGGCTCGGCCCATGAGCGACGTGCGCACCACGGCAGGGCTGGACGACGACACGGCCGCGGCGGTGGCCGCACTGGCCGAACGGGCGCGGGAGCACGACGGCGTCGCCCCGCTGTCGGAGCAGACCCTGCTGCGGGTGCGCCACGGCGCGCCCGCCGGCACCGGCCGCTTCCACCTGGTGCGCGGCGCCGCCGACGGGGCGCTCGCCGGGTTCGGCTACGCCGAGCGGTCCCCCGGCGCACCCGACGCGGGCGAGTTCGTGGTCGACCCCGCCGCGCGGCGGCGCGGCCACGGCGCCGCCCTCCTCGACTCCCTGACCCGCGACGCGGGCCCGGCCGGGCTGCGCGTATGGGCGCACGGCCGGCTGCCGGGCGCGGTCGCGCTGGCCGGGGCCGCCGGGCTGCGCCAGGTGCGCGGGCTGCTCCGGATGCGGCTGCGGCTGCGCGCGGCCGACGGGGCGCCGGCCGCCGACCTGCCCGCCCCCGCGCCGCGCCCGGAGCTGCGCGACCGCGTCACCGTTCGGACGTTCTCCCCGGGCGCCGACGACGCCGCGTGGCTGCGGGTGAACGCCGCCGCGTTCGCCGACCACCCCGAACAGGGCGCGCTGACGGCCGCCGACCTGCGCGAGCGGATGGCGGAGGACTGGTTCGACCCCGCCGGGTTCTTCGTGGCCGAGGACGCCGGCACCGGCGCCCTGGCCGGGTTCCACTGGACCAAGACGCACGCCGACGGGGCGGGGCTGACCGGCGGCGAGCCGGTGGGCGAGGTGTACGTCGTCGGGGTCGACCCCGCGTGGCAGGGCACCGGCCTGGGCCGCCTGCTCACCCTCACCGGGCTGCGCCATCTGCGCGACCGCGGCCTGCCGTGGGTGCTGCTGTACGTCGACGAGGAGAACCGGTCGGCGGTCCGCCTCTACGAGTCCCTGGGCTTCACCCTGTGGGACGCCGACGTGATGTATGCGACAGCCGCGGCCGCATAGCCTCCGACCTGCGACGATGCCCACGCAGGGTGACCGGGTGCGAATGGCCTGTCACGGGCCCAGGTGGGGTACGGCGTGTCGGCGTGACTTTGCCGTGGTTCACCTCACATCCATGAAAGAGCCCTTTACCCTTCCGCCGTTCTCGCACTCCCGTTCACCGCGCGTTCACCCTGCTTGGGACATCTGGTCACTTCGCCTCCCTACCTTCACATTTGGCGAGGTCATCGAACGGGCTCGCCCAAAGGTGACAGAGTCCAGAGGAAGGACACCGGGGCTGTGAAGCTTCCCAAGTACGGCCAGTTCGCGGGACTGGCCATCGTCGGCGCCCTGGCGCTCACGGCCTGCGGCAGTGACCAGGCGGTCGACCCCGAGGAGAGCGCCGTCGCGGCCGACGCCGAGTGCGTCGAGGGCGGCGGGACCCTCTCGGGCGCGGGTGCCAGCTCCCAGGAGAACGCCATGGCCGCCTGGAAGGCCGCCTGGGAGGGTGCCTGCGAGGGCACCACGCTGGAGTACGACTCCGTCGGGTCCGGTTCGGGCCGCTCCCAGTTCATCGACGGCGCGGTGGCCTTCGCGGGCTCCGACGCCGCCCTGGACGAGGAGGAGACCGCGCAGGCCACGGAGCGCTGCGCCGGCGCCGAGGTCGTGAACCTGCCCGGGTACGTCGCGCCGATCGCCGTCGCGTTCAACCTGGAGGGCGTCGACACCCTCAACCTGCGCCCCGAGGTCATCGCCGGCATCTTCAACCAGGAGATCACCACCTGGGACGACGAGGCCATCGCCGCGGACAACCCGGACGCCGACCTGCCCTCCACCGACATCGTCCCGGTCAACCGCTCCGACGAGTCCGGCACCACCGAGAACTTCGCCGCCTACCTGGCGGCGGCCGCCCCCGAGGACTGGCCGCACGAGGTCAGCGGCGACTGGCCGATCGACCCGGTCGAGGCCGCTCAGGGCTCCTCCGGCGTCGTCAACGCCCTCCAGGGCGGCGAGGGCACCATCGGCTACGTCGACGCCTCGCACGTCGGCGAGCTGGGCACCGCGGCCGTGGGCGTCGGCGACGACTTCGTCGAGTACAGCCCCGAGGCCGCCGCCTCCATCGTGGACGCCTCCCCCGCCCGTGAGGGCAACACCGAGAACGACCACGCGATCGAGCTCGACTACACCACCGACGAGGCCGGCGTCTACCCGATCGTCCTGGTCTCCTACGAGGTCGCCTGCATGGAGTACGAGGACCAGGCCGAGGCCGACCTCGTCCGCAGCTTCCTCTCCTACGTGAACAGCGAGGAGGGCCAGCAGGCCGCGGCCGACGAGGCCGGCTCCGCCCCGCTGTCGCAGGAGACCCGCGACGCCATCCAGGGCACCATCGACCAGATCACGGCGGCCGCCTGATCGCCGCACCGCCGTCCTCCGCAGGGGTGGGGTTCACACCGCAAGGTGCGAGCCCCGCCCTTAGCGGCGTTCTGCCGCGTTCCCGCCGGTCCCCGGCCCGGCGCGGCCGAACCGCCCTCGGGCAGGCTCCACAATGTACGGGGCGTCGTCGCCGCATGTCAGGCATGCCCGGAATCCGGCGCCTTCGCCCGGGGCGAACCATGACCGATCTCGACCGGAGTCGCACATGACCACCACGGACCCGTCCGCGACGGCCCACATACCCAAGGGCAGGCGCCGTCTGGGCGACGTCGTCTTCGCCAACACCGCTCGCGGGGCAGGCATCGTCATCCTGCTGATCCTGGCGGGCGTGGCCGCGTTCCTCATCGCCCAGTCGCTGGACTCGCTGGGCGCCAACACGGTCAACTTCTTCACCACCACCGACTGGAACGCGAGCACCCGGGAGGCCCCCGCCTTCGGCGTCGCCGCCCTGGCGTTCGGCACCGTGCTGGCCGCCGCGATCGCCCTGGTCCTGGCGACGCCGGTCGCCATCGGCATCGCGCTGTTCATCGTCTACTACGCCCCCCGGCGGGTGGCGGCGCTGCTCGGCTACGTCGTCGACCTGCTGGCGGCCATCCCCAGCGTCGTCTACGGCCTGTGGGGCGTCGTCTACCTCGTCGGCGAGCTGCGCCCGTTCTACGGGATGCTGGAGACCTACCTCGGCTGGATCCCGCTGTTCGAGGGCCCGGTGTCGGCCACCGGGCGCACCATGCTGAGCGCCGGAATCGTCCTGGCGGTCATGATCCTGCCCATCATCACCGCGATGTCGCGCGACGTGTTCCAGCAGGTGCCGCAGGCCAACCGCGAGGCGGCGCTGGCGCTGGGCGCGACCCGCTGGGAGATGATCCGCATGGCCGTGCTGCCGTTCGGCCGCCCCGGTGTGATCGGCGGGGCCATGCTCGGCCTGGGCCGCGCCCTCGGCGAGACCATGGCGGTCGCGATGATCCTCTCCCCCGCGCTGGTCATCTCCCCGTTCCTGCTCCAGAGCGGCAACCAGACCATCGCGGCGCACATCGCCCTGCAGTACCCGGAGGCCACCGGCTACGGCGTGTCCGCCCTCATCGCGGCCGGCCTCGTGCTGTTCGCGATCACGCTGGCCGTCAACATGGGTGCGCGCTTCATCGTCGCGCGGCGCAAGGAGTTCTCCTGATGACCACCACGACCACCCCCACGTCGACCGGGTCCCCCGGCGACGGCCCGAAGCTCGACTCGGCGGCGCTGCTCACCGGGTCGCTGCCGCGCTTCTTCGCGCCGGCGCTGCTGGTCGTGTCGGCCGCCGTGGTGGCCGCCGCCCTGTACGCGCTGGGCTCCTTCCACCCGGCCTCGCTGGCGGTGCTGACCGCGCTGCTGT
Organism: Nocardiopsis trehalosi NBRC 14201; assembly: GCF_001552555.1. GTDB lineage: Bacteria > Actinomycetota > Actinomycetes > Streptosporangiales > Streptosporangiaceae > Nocardiopsis_B > Nocardiopsis_B trehalosi. Next base: position 14,016 of record NZ_BCRK01000023.1, read on the forward strand.
ACCTGGTGGCGATCACCGTGTCCTCCGCGGTGATCGAGAACCGCCGCAAGGCCGCCGACCGCCTCGTCACCGGCATCGTCTACTGCTGCTTCGCGGTGGCCATGGTGCCGCTGGTGTCGCTGCTGTACACGGTGGCGGTCTACGGCATGCGCCGGTTCGACGGGTACTTCCTCACCGTCTCCATGAACGGCGTCATCCCGAGCATGGACGCCGGCGGCGTCTACCACGCCATCGTCGGCACCCTGGCGATCACCGGCATGGCCGCGGTCATCTCGGTGCCCATCGGCCTGATGACGGCCATCTACCTGGTGGAGTACGGCAAGGGCCGGCTCAAGCAGGCCATCACGTTCTTCGTGGACGTCATGACGGGCATCCCCTCGATCGTGGCCGGCCTGTTCGTGGTCGCGCTGTGGATGATGCTGTTCGGCCCCGGCAAGACCAACGGCGCGGCGGGCGCCATCTCCCTGTCGGTGCTGATGATCCCGGTCGTGGTCCGCTCCAGCGAGGAGATGCTCCGGCTGGTGCCCAACGAGCTGCGCGAGGCCGCCTACGCGCTGGGCGTGCCCAAGTGGCTGACCATCGTCAAGGTGGTGCTGCCGACCGCCATCGCCGGGATCACCACGGGAATCATGCTGGCCCTCGCGCGCGTTATCGGGGAGACCGCTCCGTTGATCCTGACCGCGGGCATCGCCTCGACCCGGATCAACGGCAACCTCTTCGAGGGCCAGATGATGAGCCTCCCGGTGTTCATCTACCAGCAGGTGCGGGCCATGGGCTCGTCGGGCGACGCCGGCGTCTACGCCGAGGAGCGCGCCTGGGCCGCCGCACTCACCCTGATCCTGCTGGTCATGCTGCTGTTCCTGGCCGCCCGGCTGATCTCGCGCTTCTTCGCGCCCAAGCTCGGGCGATGACCGCCCGCCGACACCCCGCACACCACCGACTTCCCTGAGGACATCCAGTGGCCAAACGCATTGACGTCTCCGGACTGCACGTCTACTACGGCGACTTCCTGGCCGTCGAGGACGTCTCGATGACCATCGAGCCGCGTTCGGTGACCGCCTTCATCGGCTCCTCCGGCTGCGGCAAGTCGACGTTCCTGCGCACCCTGAACCGGATGCACGAGGTCACCCCGGGTGCCCGCGTCCAGGGCAAGGTGCAGCTCGACGACCTCGACATCTACGGTCCCGACGTCGACCCGGTCGCGGTCCGCCGCGAGATCGGCATGGTCTTCCAGCGCCCGAACCCGTTCCCGACCATGTCGATCTACGACAACGTCATCGCCGGCGCCAAGCTGAACAACCAGCGCATGGCCAAGCGCCAGGCCGACGAGGTCGTGGAGCGGTCGCTGCGCGGCGCCAACCTGTGGGAGGAGGTCAAGGACCGGCTGAACAAGCCGGGAGCGGGCCTCTCCGGCGGCCAGCAGCAGCGCCTGTGCATCGCCCGCGCCATCGCGGTCGAGCCCGCGGTGCTGCTCATGGACGAGCCGTGCTCCGCGCTCGACCCCATCTCCACCCTGGCGATCGAGGACCTGATCGCCAAGCTCAAGGAGAACTACACGATCGTCATCGTCACCCACAACATGCAGCAGGCGGCGCGGGTGAGCGACCAGACGGCGTTCTTCAACCTGGCGGGCACCGGCAAGCCCGGCCGCCTCATCGAGATGGGCGAGACCAACAAGATCTTCACCAAGCCGGAGAAGAAGGAGACCGAGAACTACATCACCGGCCGCTTCGGCTGACCCCACCACGACGAACGGCGGCGGACCCCCTCCGCCGCCGTCGGCGTATCCGGATCAGACGGTCCCCGGGTCCACGACCCACCGGACGGGTTGACCGGTGCACGCGGCGATGGTGTCGAAATCACCGTCGTAGTGGAGCACCGTCAGCCCTGAGGCCTCCGCAGTCGCGGCGACGATGAGGTCGGGAACCGACGCCGAGCGGTGCTGGGCCTTCTCGGTGAGGGCCTCTTGGAGCTCGTCGACCCGGGTCCACAGGTCGTGCGGGGTCTCCGCCCAGCACAGCGCCGAGGCGAGCTGGCTTCGGAGCCGACGGCGGTCGTCCGGATTCCGGGCCGAATAGAGCATCTCGGCCTGGGTGACGCCGCACATGGAGACGAGGCCCCGGTCCATGAGAGGGACGAGCACCTCCTGAACCGCCAGCAGGTGCAGGCGGGCCAGAGCGCTCTTGTCGGCGAGGTAGGCCGTCACCCCCACATGCGCTCCTCGGCCCCGGGCTCAAGGAGGTCGGCGAACGACCCGTCCTCGGCGGAGCTCACCAGGTCGCGCACCGCGGCCACCCGGATGATCTTGCCGAAGGCCGTGGAAATGGTGTCTCTGAGAGTCTCGGTACCGAGGATCTCGCGCACGCGCTCAAGCTGCTCCTGATCGATGTCGACCGTCGTCTTTGCCATGAGCTCCACCTCCACCGACTAAGGATATCCAGGATCCCTTGGATTGTATATCCAATGCGCGCGGAAGTGGATATCCAATTCTCGGGGATCAGGAGAAGGTGAGGGCCAGGAGGGCGTAGGCGAGGGCGGCGACGGCGGCGGCCCCGGGGAGGGTGAGGAGCCAGACGGCGAGGATGCTGCCGGCGACGCCCCAGCGGACGGCCGAGAGGCGGCGGGTGGCGCCGGCGCCGATGATGGCCGAGGTGACCGTGTGGGTGCTGGAGATCGGCACCTGCCAGACGAACGACGTGACGGCCGAGACGGCCGCCACGGTGCTCTCCGCCGCGAACCCCTTCGGCGGGTCGAGCTGGATGACCCGGCGGCCGAGCGTCCGCATGATCCGCCAGCCGCCGCTGAGCGTGCCCAGGGACATCGCCCCGGCGGCGGCCACGACCACCCACGGGGGGACGTCGTAGGCGCTCTGGTAGCCGGTGGTGATGAGCGCGAGGACGACGACGCCCATGGTCTTCTGCGCGTCCTGGAGGCCGTTGGCGAGCGCCATGGCCGCCGCCGACACGCTCTGCGCGATCTTGAACTTGCGGCCGACCCGGCGCGGGCTCGTGGAGCGGAACGTCCACAGGATGGCGAGCATCACCAGGTAGCCGAGCACCCCGCCGATCAGCGGGGACACCACCATCGGGATGGCGACGTTGGTGGCCACCCCGGCCCACTCCACGGTGGTGGACGAGGCCAGGGCCGCGCCCAGCATGCCGCCGACCAGGGCGTGCGACGAGGACGACGGCATGCCCTTGTACCAGGTGGCGATGTTCCAGGCGATCGCGCCGGCCAGGGCGGCGAACAGGACGGCCAGGCCGTCCGTCCCGGCGGGCGGGGCGATGATGTCGCGGCCGATCGTGCGGGCGACGCCCTCGCCGAGGAACGCCCCGATCATGTTCATGACCGCCGCCATGATCACGGCGGCCCGCGGCCCGAGGGCGCGGGTGGAGACGGACGTCGCCAGGGAGTTCGCGGCGTCGTGGAAGCCGTTGGTGAACGCGAACACCAGCGCCGCCGCGACGACGGCGGCGAGGACGGCGGTCTCAGGGGGCACGGGTCAGCCAGGCTTCGCGATCGGGGGCGGGGTGCGGGTCAGGATTCCTTCACCGCGATGCTCTCCACGGTGTTGGCCACGTGCTCGAAGGCGTCGGCGGCGGCCTCCAGCTCCTCGATGACGTCCTTGAGTTTGAGCACGGTCAGGGCGTCGTACTCGCCGCTGAACAGGTGGGCGAGGAGGCGCCGGTAGATCTGGTCGGCCTGGTTCTCCAGCTGGTTGATCTCGATCCAGTAGCGGGTGAGGTCCTTCATCGAGCGCAGCCGGGGCATGGCCTCGGAGGTCAGCTCGGCGGCACGCTCCAGCACCTCGACCTGGTCGATGATCCCCTTCGGCAGCCGGTCGAGCCGGTACAGGCCGATGAGGTCGACGGCGGCCTCCATGGAGTCCATCACGTCGTCCAGGCAGGAGGCGAGCCGGTAGATGTCCTCGCGGTCGAAGGGCGTCACGAAGCTCTCGTTGAGCCGCCGCATGATGGCGTGGGTGCGTTCGTCGCCGGCGTGCTCGCAGGCGCGCATCTTCTCGGAAATGGCGTCGCGGTCGGCGCCGTCGCTGATCAGCTCCACCAGCAGTCGGGCGGCAATGACGAGGTTGTTCGCCGAGTCGGCGAACATCTCGTAGTAGGTGTCATCACGCGGAGTCAGGCGCAGACGCACATCCATCTCCCGAAGTGCGGTGATCGTCCGTGAGGATGCTATGGGCACTAATCGGGCAAAAAGGTCACGACTTCGGCACGAGCGCGCCCGGGCGGTACCCCGCCGCCGTGCCCCGGGGGTGTTTCACTCCTTGTTCACATGGACTGCGCCAACGGCAGCGAAAACCGACGTAGCGGAGCAATCATCCTAACCGTTCCACCCCAGGTCCACCGGTGGCGCCGTCGGCACCGGCGGCACGCCTACCCGCGCGGGAAGTTCGCGAACGGGACGTAAATCACAGCGGAACAACCGTCCCCTGGACCGACGCGGCCCCCCTCTCCCCGCGGCGACACCAGAGGTTCACCTCGGCGCACCGACATGTTCGTCTGTTCGTTCCCAGCGCCAGTGTCCTCGTCCGGGGCGGCGCGGGCAAGCTCCGCGCCGAGAACAGGCCGATCCACCGGTCCCGCACCGGACCCCCGGCCGATCCCCGCCGCGCCCCGCCCCGGACCGGCGCGCTCGGTAGGGTTCGGGGCATGCCGGCCAGGACCACCGCCGCCCAGCGCCGCCGCGCGGCGCTGCGCACCGCGCTCGACGCCCAGCTCGCCGCCCTGGGCGAGCCGCCCTACGCGGGCCCCGACCGCCCCTCCGCCGTCCTGATCGCCTGCGCCGACGCGGTGCTGCGCGCCCGCGCCGCCGGGCACGCGCCCGAGCGCGCCGCCGTCCGCGCCGCCGTCCGGGGCACCCTGGACGAGCTCGCCGCGCGCGCCCCGGGCCACAGCCTGGAGGTGCGCGTGCCCCCGTTCGGGGCCGTGCAGGTGGTCGAAGGGCCGCGGCACACGCGCGGCACCCCGCCCGGGGTGGTCGAGACCGACCCGGCAACCTGGCTCGCCCTCGCCATGGGCCGGACGCCCTGGTCCGAGGCCGTCGCCGGGCACGCCGTCACGGCCAGCGGCGTCCGCGCCGATCTGGGCCCGCTGCTGCCCCTGTGGCCGTCCCCGTGACCCGTTCCCTGAGATCAGGCACTAAGCTGGGCAGCGTGTCGCATCCCGACGGCCGGCTCACCATGGACATCGATCCTCTCGAACGCGGTCCGCAGGACGCCTGCGGGGTGTTCGGGGTCTGGGCTCCCGGCGAAGAAGTCAGCAAGCTCACCTACTTCGGCCTCTACGCGCTGCAGCACCGCGGGCAGGAGTCCGCGGGCATCGCCCTCAGCGACGGCGAGCGCATCGTCGTCTACAAGGACATGGGGCTCGTCTCCCAGGTCTTCAACGAGGGCATCCTCGACTCCCTGCGCGGGCACCTCGCCATCGGCCACTGCCGCTACTCCACCACCGGCTCCCCGGTCTGGGAGAACGCGCAGCCGACCTTCTACACGGCGCGCGAGGGCGGGCTGGCGCTCGGCCACAACGGCAACCTGATCAACACGCCCGAACTCGCGGCCATGCTGCCCAGCGAACGGCGCGGCGCCACCACCGACACCGAGGTCCTCACCAGCCTGCTGGCCGACAACCCCGACCGCAGCACCGAAGAGGCGGCCATGGAGCTGCTGCCCCAGGTGCAGGGCGCGTTCTCCCTCGTCTTCATGGACGAGACCACCCTCTACGCCGCCCGCGACCCGCAGGGCATCCGCCCGCTCGTCCTGGGCGCCCTGGGCGACGGCTGGGTGGTCGCCAGCGAGACCGCCGCCCTCGACATCGTCGGCGCCACCATGGTCCGCGAGATCGAGCCCGGCGAGCTGCTCACCATCGACGAGCGCGGCGTGCGCTCCAGCCGCTTCGCGCCGGCCGCCCCCAAGGGCTGCCTGTTCGAGTACGTCTACCTCGCCCGCCCGGACACCACCATCGCGGGCCGCAACGTCAACACCACGCGGGTCGAGGTCGGCCGCCGGCTGGCCCGCGAGGCCCCGGTCGAGGCCGACCTGGTCATCCCGGTGCCGGAGTCCGGCACCCCCGCCGCGGTCGGCTACGCCGAGGGCAGCGGCATCCCGTTCGCCCAGGGGCTCGTGAAGAACTCCTACGTCGGGCGCACGTTCATCCAGCCCAGCCAGACCCTGCGCCAGCTCGGCATCCGGCTCAAGCTCAACCCGCTGCGCGACGTCATCGCCGGCAAGCGCCTGGTCGTGGTGGACGACTCCATCGTCCGCGGCAACACCCAGCGGGCGCTGGTGCGCATGCTGCGCGACGCCGGCGCCGCCGAGGTGCACGTGCGCATCTCCAGCCCGCCGGTCCTGTGGCCGTGCTACTACGGCATCGACTTCGCCACCAAGCAGGAGCTGATCGCCGGCAACCTGTCGGTCGACGAGATCCGCGCGTCCATCGACGCCGACTCGCTGGCCTACATCTCCCTCGGCGAGCTGGTCGAGGCCACGACCGTGCCCAAGGACCGGTTGTGCCGCGCCTGCTTCGACGGCGAGTACCCGATCGAGGTCGACGAGGGCGCCCGCGGCAAGTACCTGCTGGAGAAGAACTGCGGCACCCCCCGCACCCCGCCGCTCGTCTCCGGACGGAAGTAGCCCGCCGGTCCCGGGGCACCGCCCCGGGACCCTCCCGCGCCCCGCGCCGCCGCGGCACCGCGTTCCGCGGCGCGGGCACGAACATCTGAGAGGTCTCCCCGTGCCAGAGGGCAACCAGGGTACCGGCCGCACCCCGGCGTACGCCGCCGCCGGCGTCGACATCGCCGCCGGCGAGCGCGCCGTCGACCTGATGAAGCGGCACGTCGCGCGCACCCGCCGGCCCGAGCAGGTGACCGACGCCAGCGGGTTCGCCGGGCTGTTCCGGCTCGACGTCGCGAAGTACCGGGCGCCGGTGCTGGCCACCTCCACCGACGGCGTGGGCACCAAGGTGCTCCTCGCCCAGCGGCTGGACCGGCACGCCACCATCGGCGTCGACCTGGTCGGCATGGTCGTGGACGACCTCGTCGTCAGCGGCGCCGAGCCGCTGTTCATGACCGACTACATCGCCTGCGGCCGGGTGGTGCCCGAGCGGATCGCCGAGATCGTCGGCGGCATCGCCGAGGGGTGCGCGCAGGCCGGCTGCACGCTCATCGGCGGCGAGACCGCCGAGCACCCCGGCGCCATGCGGCCCGACGAGTACGACCTGGCGGGCGCGGGCACCGGCATCGTGGAGGGCGACGCGATCCTCGGCCCCGACCGGGTGCGCGCGGGCGACACGGTCATCGCCATGGCGTCGTCCGGCCTGCACTCCAACGGGTACTCGCTGGTGCGCCGGGTGGTCGACCAGGCCGGCCTGGAGCTGGAGGACCACGTCGCGGAACTGGGCGGCGAACTGGGCGCGGCGCTGCTGGAGCCCACCCGGATCTACGCCAAGGACTGCCTGGCGCTGACCGCCGACCCCGGGGTGGAGGTGCACGCGTTCGCGCACATCACCGGGGGCGGGCTGGCCGCCAACCTGGCGCGCTCACTGCCCGCCGGGCTCGACGCGGTGCTCGACCGCGCCACCTGGAGCCCCGGGCCCGTGTTCGCGTTCCTGGCCGACCGCGGCGGGCTGTCGCGCGCCGACATGGAGGCCACGTTCAACATGGGCGTGGGCATGGCGGCGGTGGTGGCGGCCGGAACGGCCGACCGCGCGCTGGCGCTGCTGGCCGAACGCGGGGTGCCGGCGTGGACGGCCGGGGTGGTGACCGAGGGCGCCGGAACGGTGCGGCTCGATGGTGAGCACGCCTGAGGACGGGGGGAGTGGGGGCCGTCGCGAGGTGACGGCCCCGGATCCCACCCGTTCGACACACAGACAGAGCCGGTCCGCGCCGCGTACACGGTTCGCACCGGCTCTGTGTCTGTCATCGGTCCCGGTTATGCGGATGTCGCGCGCCGCCGGCGGCGGCTCGCCACGTGGGTTCAGCGAACCCCGTCCGGACGACCGGAGTCGTCGGCCGGATCGTCGCCGCCGGGATACTTGTCGGCGAGATCCGCATATCGGTCGACCAGGTCGTCGTAAGGGTCTTCATAGGTGTCGTCGGACGGACCCGTCGACGACACGTCTTCCTCAGCGACACCCAGCTCTGCCCGCAGCCGTTCAAGGTCGGTACCGCCGGAGCTGTACTTCAGCCTCCGAGCGACCTTCTGCTGCTTGGCCTTGGCTCGGCCGCGCCCCATTGGCTCGACCCCCTCAACGATTGGGTTTGGAGAAACCCCAGATGACTAGCGAAACCGCACTACCGGGCTGACGGCCGTCACCGAACTGACGACAGGCGCCAGCTTACGTACGGATACAACCGTACCCGGTTTGGACCCGACCTGCCTACGCCGCCCGTGGGTAACCGCGGGCCGCACCCGGGGCCCGGGCGTGTCACGCCAGGGCGGCACGGGCGCGCGGTGGGTGCCGCGCGCCGCGATATGTGCCACGATGCGGGCGTGCTGCCCTACACCGCCTATCTCCGGGTTTACCAACCGATCGCCGCGTTTTCGCACCGCGATCGCGCCTACTGGACAGCCTACGCGGAGTCGGCCGACCGGCCGCGCCGGGTCGGCGCGGTGGCGGCCGAGCACGACGAGAGCCTGCGGCGGCTCGTGGCCACCCCGCCCATCGCCGCGCCCCGGCTGGAGAGCGGCGACGCCTACGTGCGCCGCATGGGGGGCGACCTCTACGTGTGCCCGTGGCAGACCCGGCTGCGCTCGTGGCTGGCGCTGCGCGACTTCCGCACCGAGACCCCGGCCGCGCTGGCCGGGGCCTACGTGCCCGAGGCCGTGTCCGCCGAGGCCGAGCGCGCGTTCGAGGCGTGGCGCGACCGGGGCGAGCCGCTGCGCACCCAGATCCTGACGAGCACCTGGACCGTCCCGCTGCCGTGGTTCGCCCCGTTCGAGGCCAAGGAGCGCTGCCTGGTCCTGGACGGCGGCGCCGGTCCGGACACCGGGGGGGCGGCGCGGCCGCCGGGCCGGCCGGCGCCGTCGCCCCGCGCCCTTCTGTATGTGACCGAGATGGCACTGGCGCGCGAGCGGCTCGACCGCGCCATAGCGGTGCTGCGCGAGCACCTGGGCGACGGTGCGGCGCCGGCCGCCGCGGAGCGGCTGGACGACTGGCTGACCGGGGTGGCGCACCCGGGGGCGCTGCTGGAGCTCGACTACGGGGGCCTGGTGCGGCTGCTGGGCGACGAGGAGCTGCGGTCGGACGACTCGGTCGCGGAGGTGGCGGCGGTCGTCACGGGGCTGGAGACGGGCCAGGAGGAGCTGGCGGTGGCGATGTACCGGCGGGTGACCGAGCGGTGGAAGGCCATCCGCGCGCTGGAGCACGCCAACTGACGGTGACGGCGCCGCCCGGCCCCCGGTCGCCCGGCGGGTCCCCCGGGGCGCCCGGGAACGGTGCGCGCCACGCCGACGACCAACCTGGTGTACCAGGTTTCTTGGGCGGCGTCCGGGTTTCCGCGCATGTCAGAGGCGGATAGGTCAGGACTAGTGTCACAGTCGGCATTTACTTTGCCAAAGTTGGGCATACCGACCGATAGAGAACGGCGTAGACTGTGACCGACCCGTCACAGAGTGCACTCTGAGTAACCGGAACCCCGTGCCACGCCGCCGCTGCACGTGGCGCAGGAGGACAGCCGATGAGCAACGACCGGCACCGCCGCCGCGCCCTCCCCGCCCGCGAAAGACCTGGTCGGCGCGTTACCGGCCGGGTGCCCGCAGGAGCGCCGGACGCTTTTCCACCCGGGAGCCCGTAGCACTTTCGGCCCGCCGCATCGAGAAAAACAGGGCCGGAGAACGAAGTTTTGACCGAATACGCCACATGCCACTAAACGTGTCGCTAGAATCACTCAGCGTGACGCGCACCATGGGCGACTTTGCGACCTCCCATCCGACAAAGTCGCGTTAAGTGGTCGCGTAATCACCTCGGGTGATGCCAATATAGACCTAGAGGGCAATATTGGACATCCGGGCCAAGTGCCAGGATAAGGCTCAGGATCGGTACACAGATCCAGGAGGAGAGGCCGTACACATGTCAACTCGCACGCCCGAGGCGGAGCCCCTGTTGACCCCTGCCGAGGTCGCCACCATGTTCCGCGTGGACCCCAAGACCGTGACGCGCTGGGCGAAGGCGGGCAAGCTGACCTCGATCCGGACGTTGGGCGGCCACCGCCGCTACCGCGAGACCGAGGTCCGCGCCCTGCTGGCCGGTATCCCCAACCAGCGCGCGGAGTGATTCCTCCCGGCACGTGCCGTATCCGGGGGGATCGACCGGGGGAGCACTCCACCCCGTTCCACGAGGGCGGGCCGCCTGCTCGGGCGGCCCGCCCTCGGGCCGCCTAGAGTCCCCGGGCCCCGGGCGCGGCCGCGAGCAGCCGGCGCAGCTCCGGCCCGCCCTCCCCCATCCGGTCGGCGGGCAGGTCGTCCACCACCCGGCCCCCGTCGAGCACCACCACCCGGTCGGCCACCCGGCGCGCCACCCGCGGGTCGTGGGTCACCACCACCAGGGCGCGCCGCCCGGCGGCCGCCGCCAGCACGTCGAGCACCCGTTCCCGGGCCAGCACGTCCAGCCCGGTGGCGGGCTCGTCGGCCAGCAGGACGTCCGGCCCGACCGCCAGGGCGCGGGCGACCGCCACCCGCTGCCGCTCCCCGCCCGACAGGGTCACCGGCCGGCGCCCGGCCATCGCCTCGGGCAGCCCCACCGCCGCCAGCAGGCCGGCCACCGCCGTTGCGCGGTCGCGCTCCCCGGCGGGCAGCGCCTCGGCCACGACGTCGGCCACCCGGTAGCGCGGGTCGAACGAGGCGAGCGCGTCCTGCGGGATCCAGCCGAACCGCCTGCGGACGGCCCTGCGTTCGCGTTCGGGCGCCGCCCACACGTCGGTCCCGGCCACGGTGACCACGCCCGCCTGCGGCCGGTCCAGGGCCGCCAGGACCCCGATCAAGGTCGACTTGCCCGCCCCGCTGGCGCCGAGCACGGCCACCGCCTCCCCGGCGGCGAGGTCCAGGTCCACGCCGCGCAGCGCGGTCACCCGCCGCCCCCGGCGGCCGAGCGTCCGCTCGACCCCGCGGCACGCCACCAGCGGCGGGGGTACCGGCGGCGGGGTCACCGCGACCCCCCGATCCCGCTCGCGCGCACCAGCGCCGCGGTGAACGGGTGCCGCGGCCGCGCCAGGACGGCCGCGGCCGGCCCCTCCTCGGCGATCCGGCCGCCGTCGAGCACGGCCACCCGGTCGGCCCACCGCCCGGCGACCGCGAGGTCGTGGGTGATGACCAGGACCGCGCCGCCCGCGCCGGCGCGGGCGCGCAGCAGGTCGAGCACCCGGGCCTGGGCCACCGGGTCGAGCGCCGAGGTGACCTCGTCGGCGATGAGCAGCGGGGGGTCGAGCACGCACGCCAGCGCGATCGCCACCCGCTGCGCCTGCCCGCCGGACAGCTCGAAGGGGCGGGCGGCGAGCAGCTCCTCGGGTGCGGGCAGGCCGGCCCGGCGCAGCGCGTCGACCGCGCGGGCGCGCCACCCGGACCGGGGCGTCCCGTGCGCGCGCAGCGTCTCGCGCAGGTGGACCCCCACGGTGACCGTGGGGTTGAGCGACGCCCCCGCCTCCTGGAGGACGTAGCCGATCCGGCGGCCGCGCAGCCGCCGCAGCTCGGGTTCGGGCAGCGCCAGCAGGTCGCGGGGGCGGCCGTCGCCGGTGTCGAGCACCGCGGAGCCGGCGGCGCGCACGCCCTCGGGCGGCAGCCCGGCCAGCGCCCGCGCGGTGAGGCTCTTGCCGCTGCCGCTCCGCCCCACCAGGGCCGTCACCTCACCGGCCGCCAGCCGCAGGTCGAGCCCGTCGACCACGCGCCGGCCCCCGGCCGCCACGACCAGCCCGCGGACGTCGAGCACCGGGGGGCTCACCAGGTCCGCCCCTCGGCCGCACCCCGCCGGTCCAGGCCGGTGGCGACCAGGTTCATGGCGAGGATGGTGGCGACGATGGCGGCGGCGGGCAGCGCGACGGCGTACCACTGCCCGGTGAGCAGGTGCGCGCGGGCGTCGGTGAGCAGGTTGCCCCAGCTGGGCCGGTTCGGGGGGACGCCCACGCCGAGGAAGCTCAGCGTCGACTCGGTGAGGATGGCGTGCCCGACCTCGAACGCCGCTATGGCCGCGATCGGCGGCAGCGCGTTGGGCACGAGGTGGCGCAGCAGCACCCGCGTGCGCGACAGGCCCAGCGAGGTCGCGGCGCGCACGAACGGGCGCCCGCGCAGCGCGCTCACCTCGGCGCGGGCGACCAGCGCGACGGGCATCCAGGCGGTGAGCGCGATCGCGGCCACCACGGTGCCCGGGGAGGGCCCGGCGACCGCGGCCAGCGCGAGGGCGACCAGCACCATGGGCAGCGCCAGCAGGGCGTCGGCGGTGCGGGTGACGGCGGCGTCGAACCAGCGCGGCCCCACGGCGGCGAGGGCGCCCAGCGCGGTCCCGCCGGCGACGGTCAGCGCGCCGGCGGCGAACCCGATCGCCAGCGACACCCGGGCGCCGTGCAGCAGGCGGGCGAGCAGGTCGCGGCCGAGGGCGTCGGTGCCCAGCGGGTGGCCGGGCGAGCCGGGCGGCAGCCCCACCGCCCCGGTGTCGGTGGCCAGCGGGTCGTGCCCGGCGAGCCAGGGCGCCAGCACGGCGGCCGCGGCCAGGGCGAGCAGCACGGCGGTCCCGGCCGCGGCGCCCCGCCGGGACCCGCCGACCGGAGGCGGCCGCCACCCGGACCGGCGCAGGACGGCGAGGCCGCGGGGGCGGTCGGCGCGGGGCGCCGCCGGGGCGGCGGTCCGGCCGCCGGTGTCGTCACCCATGGCACCCCCGTTCCGCACCCCCGGCACGCCGCCGACTCTAACGCGGGGGCGGCCGCGCGCCCGGTTCCGGGCCGGACGCCGCCGCGCGGAGCGGCGGACCGGAACCGGCGCAGCGGCGTGCGGCGGGGCGGGGATCACCTACTGTTGTCGCACGGAGGAAACAGGGGGATACCAGGGATATCGCCCGGATACGGTCCCCGTGCGGCGCGGTCTCCCGGCCCCGCCGCGCCGGCCGCGCCCGTCCGGCGCGGCGCGCAGGACCGGGCGGACGACGGGGAGGGGCGGCGTGGTGAGCGGGGGTTCGGGGCCCAGCGGGTTCCAGGCGGTGCGGGAGACCAACCTGGGGGTGGTGCTGCGCGCGGTCCGCGCGCTGGCGCCATGCTCGCGCGCCGCTGTGGCGGCGGCGACGGGGCTGAACAAGACCACGGTCTCCAGCCTGGTCACCGACCTGATGGCGCGCGGCCTGGTCCGCGAGACCGGCGAGGAGGCCGCCGAGCGCCGCGTCGGCCGCCCGGGGGTGATGCTCGCGCTCGACCCGGCGACGATCGCCGCGGTGGGCGTGGAGGTGAACGTCGACTACCTGTCGGTGGTGGCGGTCGACCTGCTCGAACGCGAACTCCTCGGCGCGCACATCGACTTCGACGCGCGGGCGGCCGGGCCCGACGCGTGCGCGGGACGCATCGCCGAGGCGGTCACCGCGGCCGTCGCCGACCCCGCGCTGGCGGGGCGCGCGGTCATCGGGGCGAGCGTCGCCGTCCCGGGGCTGGTCGACGCGCCGTCGGGGACGGTCACCCGGGCGCCCAACCTGGGCTGGCACGCCTACCCGCTGCGCGAGCGGCTGGTGGCGCGGCTGGCCGGGACGGGTGCGGCCGAGGTGCCGGTGCGCGTCGACAACGACGCCAACCTGGGCGCGGTCGCGGAGTTCCGGGCCGGGCACCTGGCGCGCACGCCCGACCTGGTGTACCTCACGGGCGAGGTCGGGATCGGCGCCGGGGTGCTGCTCAACGGGGAGCTGGTGCGGGGGTCCACGGGGTTCGCCGGGGAGATCGGGCACGTCCGCGTCGCCCCCGACGGCCCGGAGTGCGCGTGCGGGCGGCGCGGCTGCCTGGAGGCGGTCGCGGGGGTCGAGGCGGTGCTGCGGCGGGCGGTCCCGGACCGGGCGCCCGAGGGCCCGCTGTCGGGGACCGAGATCGGGGAGCTGGTGCGGACCGCGGTCGAACGCGCCGAGGCCGACGACCCCACCGCCGTGGCCGCGCTGCGCGACGCCGGGGGCTGGCTGGGCCGGGGCGTGGCCGTCCTGGTCAACCTGCTCGATCCGAAGGCGGTGGTGCTGGGCGGGTACTTCGTGCCGCTGGCGCCGTGGCTGCTGCCGGAGTGCCGGGCGGCGGCGGGCGCCGACGCGTTCGCCGCCGACGGCGGGTGCCGGATCGAGGCGTCCGCGCTGGGGCTGAGCGCCGCCGCGACGGGCGGCGCGGTCGGCCTCATCCACGCCCTGGACAGCGGCCGCCTCCCCCTGCCCGCCCCTCACCGCGAGCCCGCCCGCGCCTGACCGCCCACGCCCCGCTCATCGGCGCCCTGCTCATCGGCGGGGCCCCGACCCCGGCATGTCCGCGCCGCCGGCCCGGAGCGCCGGGGCGGCCCGCCGCCGACCCGTACCGGTCCCCCCGACGGCGCCGCCTTCCCCAAGGGCCGGACGTCGCGCCGACCGTTCCCCTGCCGCCGCCACGACCCGGGGCACCACCGACTACCCGCACCCCGCGCATCAGCGGACCCCCACCCCGGCGCGTCCGCGCCGCCGGGGGCCGGGGCGCCGGGACGGTCCGCCGCCGACCCGTACCGGTCCCACCGGCCGCGCCGCCTTCCGCACGGGGAGGGCGCCGCAGACCGGCCCGGCGGGGTGCGGGTCAGGCGGGGGTGAAGGCCAGGGTGGCCACCGCCGTGTCGGGGGTCTCGAACACCAGGTAGACGTCGCGCAGCCCGGTGGCGCCGGTCAGGTCCGCCGCCACCCCGGTGAACGCGAAGCGGTCCGGGTCGGCCGGGACGGCCCAGGAGCCGGCCACCGGACCGCTGATGGGGTCGTCCAGGCGGAGCACCACCGTGCCGCCGTCCGGGGCGTTGGCGGTGATCCGGCAGCGGGCGGCGCCGGCGCCGAGGTCGGTGTCGCGGAACGCCGCCCACGCCGCGGGTTCGGCGGAGCGGACGGCGTCGCCCCGGTCCGGGGCCGCCGGGCAGTGCAGCACCCCGTGGTACTCGTCGTGGGTGGCCGCCGGCCAGGGCCGGGTGAACGGGTCGCGCGGCGGCACCGCCTCCCCGGGGACGGTGAGCGGGGCACACACCCGGATGTCCTTGGCGGACCGCCCCACCTGCACCTTGCGGGGGGCGTCCTCCACGACGAACCGCTCGCGGGCGGCGTCCCAGTGGGCGAGGTCGGCGACGTCGAAGGCGACGGCCACCCGCCGGCTCTCCCCCGGCTCCAGGCGGACCCGGGTGAACCCGCGCAGCTGCCGCAGCGGCTGCTTGACCCGCGACCGCCGCTGCCGGGTGTAGCACTGGACGACCTCCTCGGCGGGGCGGTCGCCGGTGTTGGCGACGGTGACGCGCACCGTGACCCGGCCGCCGCCGACCTCCACCGCGCAGTCGGCGTAGTTGACCTCGGTGTAACCCAGGCCGTGCCCGAAGGGGTACAGCGGGTCGCCCAGGTAGTAGAGGTAGGTGGCGTCGGCGGCGATGACGTCGTAGTCGAGCAGGTCGGGCAGTTCGGTGACCGACCGGTACCAGGTCTGGGTGAGCCGCCCGGCGGGTTCGGCGTCGCCGAAGAGGACGTCGGCGAGCGCCCGCCCGTACTCCTGGCCGCCGTGGGCGGACCAGCAGACGGCGGGGACGTGCGCGTCGGCCCAGGTGACGCCGAACGGGTACCCGCTGGTGAGCACGAGCACGGTGGCCGGGTTGGCGGCGTGCACGGCGCGCAGCACCGCCTCCTGGGCGGCCGGCAGGTCGAGGTCGCGGCGGTCCTCGGTCTCGCGCCCGTTGACCAGCGGGTGGTCCCCGGCGACGACCACCGCGACGTCGGCGGACGCGGCCGCCGCAGCGGCCTCGGCGGCCCCGCTGCGCAGCACGTCGACGGTGAACGCGGCCGCCGCGTCGGCGTCCTCGGCCAGCCGGAGCACCCCGTCGTCCGCGACCGCCACGTAGTGGCCGGTGGCGATGTGGAAGAGCACCACGGACCCGTCGGGCCGCTCCTGGAACCGGAAGGTCTGGCGGACCTCCCACCCGTTCGGTCCGGGCTGGTCGTTGACGAGGGTGCCGTCGGCCCCCTCGGAGACGTAGCGGCCGTCGGCGGCGGCCCGCAGCGCGTAGGCGCCGCCCCAGTCGAACAGGTCGAACGCGACGGAGGCGCCGGACGGCCCGGTGGCGGGCGCCCCGGTGAGCCGGAGCGGGGCGCCGTCGGCGCCCGCGGTGACGTGGCCGCCGCCGCTGCGCAGGGCGATGCGGTCGACGCCCTCGCAGAACACGGTCGCGGTGCGCGCGCCGATGCCGTCGAGGGCGGTGACGGCGTAGGGCAGCGTGCCGCTGTACCAGTCCTCCTGGACGGTGTCGGCGAGCTGGCCGACGACGGCGACCCGCCGGGGCGCGGCCAGCGGCAGCAGCCCGTCGTTCTTGAGCAGGACCAGGGAGCGGCGGGCGGCCTCGCGGGCGAGCGCCCGGTGCGCCGGGGTGTCGACGGCGTCGGGGTCGGCGGCGGGCGGCGGGGCGGGGTCGAACTCGCCGAGGCGGAACCGCACGGTGAGCACGTGGCCGGCGGCGCGCTCGATGTCGGCCGGGTCGAGCAGGCCGCGGTCGACGGCGGCGCGCAGGTGGCCGAGGGTGGCGGCGGCGCGCTCGTCGTCCTGCGTGAAGCTGTCGAGCCCGGCGCGGACGGCGTGGGCGTAGGCCGTGGGCAGGTCGGGGTGGTAGTGCTGCTCGTTGACGAGGTTGGCGGGCGCGTAGGCGTCGCTGACGACGAGCAGGCCGCCGGGCGCGGCGGGGCGCAGGACGTCCTCGATGAGCGGGCTGAGGTGGGCGGGCCGGCCGTTGACCAGGTTGTAGGCCGGCATGACGGCGACGGCGGCGCCCGAGCGCAGCGCGGGCAGGTGGGCGGGCAGCTCGTACTCGCGCAGCACCCGCGGCGGCAGGTTGCTGGAGGTGGTGCAGCGCCCGGTCTCGTTGTTGTAGGCGAGGAAGTGCTTGAGGGTGGGGGCGGTCCGGAGCCGGTCGGGGTCGTCGCCGGCCAGGCCGCGGGCGTAGGCGGTGGCCATGACCCCGGTGAGCCAGGGGTCCTCGGCGTAGCCCTCCTCGTTGCGGCCCCAGCGGGGGTCGCGCAGCGGGTTGACGACGGGCGCCCACACGTTGCGGCCGGCGCCCCGGGGGTCCTTGGCGTGGTAGGCGAGGACCTCGTCGGCGGTGGCGGCGCCGACCCGGCGGACGAGGTCGGGGTCCCAGGTACTGGCCAGGCCGACGGCCTGCGGGAACACGGTCGCCGGGCCGAGCCAGGCGACGCCGTGCAGGGCCTCGGTGCCGGTGCGGAAGGGGCCCACGCCGAGCCGCTCGACGGGCGCCTGGTACTGGTGCAGCAGCCCGATCCGCTCGTCCAGGGTGAGGCGGCCGAGCAGGTCGGCCACGCGTTCGGCGAGCGGGCGGGCGGGGTCGCGGAAGGGGGCGGTCCCGGAGTCGGTCATCTACGCGTCCCGTCTGTCGCGGTGGTCACGGACGGCGGCAGCGCGGCGCGCTCCGCTGCGCGGGCGGCGGCGGGCGCCGTCCCGGTGAGGCCGAGGGGGGAGCGGCCGCCGCGTGCGGGCGCCGCGCCGTCGGGGTCGCCGGGCAGCCGCCCGGACTCGACGGCGTCGAGGATGCGGGCGGTGGCGCCCAGGGCGGGGGCGTCGAGGCCGAGGGTCGACGCGGCGAGCCGGCTGCCGCCGTGCTCGGCGGTGATGGCGCGGTGGCGCAGTTCGGCGGTCGCCGCGGGCAGCAGCCACGGGGCGAACCGGGCGTAGTGGCCGCCGAGGACGACCACGCGCGGGTCGAGCACGTTGGCGAGGACGGCGACGCCCGCGCCGAGGTCGCGGCCCGCCGCGCCCAGGGCGGCGAGGGTGGCGGCGTCGCCGGCGCGGGCGCGGGCGGTGATCTCGTCGATGAGGGGTTCGACCTCGGCGATCGGCGGCCGGCCGCCGGCGTCGGGGGTGTGCGGGTCGGCGCCGGCGCGGCGCAGGACGGCGCCGATGCCGGCGACCGCCTCCATGCAGCCGCGCCGCCCGCAGCGGCAGGGCGGGCCGCCGGGGTCGACGGGCAGGTGCGCGATCTCCCCGCTGTAGCCGGAGCCGCCGGGGCGCAGCGCGCCGTCCACGACGAGCCCGGCGGCGAGGTCGCCGCCGCCGGTGAGGTAGACGAGGTCGGCGGTGCCGGCGTGGGCGCCGAACCGGTACTCGGCGAGCACCCCGAAGTCGGCGTCGTTGCCGACCTCGACGTGCAGCCCGGCGATGCGCAGCGCGGCGGCGAGGTCGCGGGCGAAGTCGGCGTCGCGCCAGGCCCGCGCCGGGGCGCCCGCGGCCGCGCCGAGGGTGCCGGGCAGGGCGACGGCCAGGCCGAGGACGCGGCGGCCGTCGCGTTCGGCGCGGGCGACGACGCGGCGGGTGAGGGCGGCCACCGCGGTGACGGCCCGGGGCGGCGCGGAGGCGGCGCCGGGCAGGGCGCGCCGCCAGGAGAGCACGACGCGGCCGGCGATGTCGACGGCGACGGCGGTGAGGTAGTCGGCGCCGACCTCGACGCCGATGGCGGCGTAGGAGGCGCCGTCGAGGGCGAGCATGACGGCGGGCCGGCCGACGCGGTTGCCCGCGGTGCCGACCTCGCGCAGCAGGCGCCGCTTGAGCAGTTCCGACACGAGGCTGGACACGGTGGTCTTGTTCAGGCCGGTGGCGGCGGCGACGTCGGCGCGCGAGCAGGGGGCCTGCTCGCGCACGCAGCGCAGCACCACCGCGAGGTTGGTGCTGCGGACGTCGGCCGCGTCCACGCGGTGGGG
Organism: Nocardiopsis trehalosi NBRC 14201; assembly: GCF_001552555.1. Taxonomy (GTDB): domain Bacteria; phylum Actinomycetota; class Actinomycetes; order Streptosporangiales; family Streptosporangiaceae; genus Nocardiopsis_B; species Nocardiopsis_B trehalosi. Next base: position 32,939 of record NZ_BCRK01000023.1, read on the forward strand.
GTCCCTGGAGGGTGTGATCACGTATCCGCCCCGCTCCCGGTGCTCCGGGGACCGGGCCGCACGGCACGTCTTGTGGGCCAGGTCACCGTGAAGTAGTTTGTTTGTCTAGACGGCAAACTAATTCTAGGCGCACCGCCCGCGACTTTCCTACCCCCCGACGGACCCCGTCCGCGTTCAGCGAAGGACGTGCCATGCCGAGAGATCCCCGCCCCCGCCCCCTGCTCGACCGCCGCCGGTTCCTCGGCCTCGCCGGCGCCGGCACCGCGGCCGCCGCCACCGGCGGCCTGCTCGCCGGCTGCGCGCCCGACGGGCCGCGCCCGGGTGCGGGGTCGGCCGCGGCCGCCGACCGGCTCGACGACCTCATCCCGCGGTACATCCCGTTCGAGGGCCCCGCCCCCGACATCCCCGGTGTCGACGGCGCGCCGGACGCCTACACGTCCTTCCCCCGGATGATCGACGCGATCGGGGGGCCGCGCGGGTCCGGCGGCTCCTACACCGCCATGACCCCCCTGTGGGGGCCGGTGCCGCCGGGCCTCGGCGACAACTCCCACTACGACCTGATGAACCGGGAGTTCGGCACCACCGTCGAGTTCAACTTCCAGGACGGCAACACCATCATCGACAAGCTCAACGCGGTCATCGCGGGCGGCGACGTCGCCGACGTCACGATGATCCCCGACTGGCTCGTCGGCCTGATCCCCAACTTCGACCGGGCCGCCGACCGGCTGTTCGCCGACCTCACCCCACTGCTGGCGGGCGACGCCGTCGAGCCCTACCCCATGCTCGCCAACCTGGCGGGCGACGCCTGGAAGTGGGGCGTCTTCAACGAGCGGCTCCAGGGCGTGCCGTGGCCGTCCAACCCGTTCGCCGAGTGGTTCCTGTACCGCGCCGACCTGTTCGCCGAACTGGACCTGCCGCTGCCCACCACCGCCGACGAGTTCCTCGCCGTCGGCGAGGAGATCAACGACCCCGACGGCAACCGGTGGGCGTTCGGCGACTTCTACCGGGTGATGCGGCAGGTGTTCGGCGCCCCGCGCGAATGGCGCTACGCCGAGGGCCGGCTCGTCCACCAGGTGGAGACCCCCGAGTTCGCCGCGAGCGTGGAGTTCCTGCGCCGGGTCTACGACGCCGGGCTGGTGCACCCGGACATCGCCGCCGGCGGCACCAACAACAAGGAGCTGCTCAACTCCGGGCGGATCCTGGTCGACCAGGACGCCGTCAGCGCGATCACCGAGGCCTACCAGGCGGTCCTCGCGGACGACCCCGGCTTCCGGCTCGCCCTGCTCCCCGTGTTCGGCCACGACGGCGGCGCCCCCGACATGCACCGCAACAGCCCCTCCGAGCACTGCGTGTTCCTGCGCAAGGACCTGGCCGAGGACGCGCAGCGGGAGCTGCTGACCGTCCTCGACTACTGCGCCGCCCCGTTCGGCACCGAGGAGTACATGAACTACCGGTACGGCACCGAGGGCGAGCACTACGAGTTCCGCGACGGCGCCCCGCAGCTCACCGAGCTCGGCCAGCAGGAGGTCGGCAACGGCTACCTGTTCCTCAGCGGGCGCCCCTCCCCCATCGTGGAGAGCCAGTACCCCGACTACGTCGAGCCGCGCGCCGCCTGGTTCAACGACGCGATCCGGTACTCCGGCGAGGACCCGTTCCAGGGCATCCGCATCCAGCGCCCCGACGCCTACGCCTCCGTCGAGACGCCCACCACCGACAAGGTCATGGACATCATCCGCGGCCGGCGCGAGGTGCGCGAACTGGAGGACGTCGTCGGCGAGTGGCGGCGCGACGGCGGCGACGAGGGACGGGCGTTCTTCGAGCAGGTCCTGCAGGACCACGGCCGTGATTAGCCACCGCCCCGGCGGCGCCGCGCCCCCGCTGCCCGGCGGGGACGCCGCGGGCGGCGGTGGGCACCGCCCCCGGCGCCCCGGCCGCCGGCCGCCCCGCCGCGCCCCGCGCCGCCGCGTACCGCTGGGCGCCCGGCTGCGCCGCGACTGGCCGCTGCTGCTGATGACCGCGCCCGCGCTGGGGCTGCTCGCGGTGTTCCACTACGTGCCCACCGCGGGCAACGTCATCGCGTTCCAGGACTACAACGTCTACGACGGGTTCCTCGGCAGCCCGTGGGTGGGGTTCGACAACTTCTTCTGGCTGTTCTCCGACGCGTCGTTCTGGCACGCCACCGGCAACACGCTGCTGATCACGGCGTTCCAGCTGGTGTTCTACTTCCCCATCCCCATCGGCCTGGCGGTGCTGCTCGACAGCGTGCTGTCGCCCCGGCTCCGGCTGCTGCTGCAGAGCGTCGTCTACATGCCGCACTTCTTCTCGTGGGTGCTCGTGGTGACGCTGTTCCAGCAGATCGTCGGCGGGGCCGGGCTCATCTCCCAGCTGCTGCGGCGCAACGGCTACGAGGCCCTGGACGTCATGTCCAACCCGGACGTGTTCCTGCTGGTCGTGACCTCGCAGGTGGTCTGGAAGGACGCCGGGTGGGGGACCATCATCTTCCTCGCGGCGCTCGCCGCCATCAACCAGAACCTGTACGAGGCCGCGGCCGTGGACGGCGCGGGCCGGTGGCGGCGCCTCTGGCACATCACCCTGCCCGGCCTGCGCCCGGTGATCGTCCTGCTGCTGATCATGCGCCTGGGCGACGCGCTCAACGTCGGCTTCGAGCAGTTCTTCCTGCAACGGGACGCGTTCGGGGCCGACGCCGCCGAGGTGCTGGACACCTTCATCTACCACCGGACGCTGACCACCGCCGCCTACAGCTACGGCGCCGCCGCCGGCCTGGTCAAGGGCGCGGTCGGGCTGGCGCTGATCCTCGTGGCCAACAAGGTCGCCCACCGCATGGGCGAGGACGGGATCTACCGACGGACATGACCACCCCGCACCCGCGCCCCGTGTGGGCGGAACCCCCCGGCCCGGCCGGCCGCGCCGGCAAGGCCGCCGCGCTGACCGCGATCGCGGCCGTCGTCCTGCTGCCCATCTACGTCGTCGTCCTCACCAGCCTGTCCCCGGCGTCGGCCGTCACCGCCGCCGGAGGGCTGGTGGTGGTGCCGCGCGGCATCTCCTTCGCCGCCTACGCCGAGCTGTTCGCCGGCGGGGTGGTGACCCGGGCGGTGCTCGTCAGCCTCGGCGTGACCGCGGTCGGCACCCTGGTCAGCCTGGCGGCGACGGTGCTGGCGGCGTACGGGCTGTCGCGCCCGACGTCGCTGTGGCACCGCCCGCTGCTGTTCGCGGTGCTGCTCACCTTCCTGTTCACCCCCGGGATGATCCCGCTGTACCTGCTGGTCAGCTCGGTCGGGCTGATCGACAGCTACTGGGCGCTGATCCTGCCCACGGCGGTCAGCGCGTTCAACCTCGTGGTGATGCGCGCGTTCTTCATGAGCATCCCGGCCGAGATCGGCGACAGCGCGCGCGCCGACGGCGCCGGCGAGTGGACCATCCTCGCCCGGCTGGTGCTGCCGATGTCCAAGGGCGTCACCGCGGTCATCGGCCTGTTCTACGCGGTCGGCTACTGGAACGCGTTCTTCAACGCGATCCTCTACATCAACGACAACCGGATGTGGCCGCTGCAGCTCATCCTCCGCCAGTACGTGCAGCAGGGCGGATCGCTGACCAGCGCGTCGGTGGTCGACACGTCGGCGAGCGCGGCGCTGCCGCCCAACCTCGCCATCCAGATGGCGATCGTGGTGGTGGCGCTGGTGCCGGTCACCTTCGTCTACCCGCTGGTGCAGCGGCACTTCACCAAGGGCGTCGTCATCGGCGCGGTGAAGGGGTAGGCCCCCGTGCCGCCCGCGTCGGCGGGCGCGGGCGGCACGGACACCGGTGCGGGGGCCGGGGCGGCGCGCCCCGGCCCCCGCATCCCGTGACGGGGCGCCCGCCCGGGTCGGGGTCGCGTCCCGGGCGGGCGGGCTCTAGGCCGCGGGCTCGCCGTAGACGATGCCGCGGCCGTTCGTGCTGACGTAGACCCGGCCGTAGACATCGGGGTCGCCGGTGATGGCGGCGCCCGTCCACGCCCACTGGTGCTCGTCGTCGTTGACGCGGGTCCAGGTGGCACCCGCGTCGTCGGACCGGAAGACGCCGCGCACCCCGTCGATGCGCGAACTCGTATAGACCGCGGGGTAGTCGGCGCCGGGCGCGGGGGCGCCGAACCCGACGGAGTCGCCCTCGTCCACCCCGGCGACGGGGGTGAACGTGGCCCCGGCGTCGGTGGAGCGCCACATGCCGTAGGCGTCGCCGGTGCCGCCGGCCAGCCAGACGTCGCCCGCGTGCCCGGGGGCGGCGGCGAACCGGACGTTCCCCTGGGCGGGCAGGCCGCCGGCCGGGGACGCGGTGAACGACGCCCCGCCGTCGGTGCTCGTGTAGAACGTGCCGCCGGAGAAGGCGTAGAAGGTGTCGGGGTCGGCCCGGTCGGCCTCGACCCGCGCCCCGGCGGGCACCCCGGTCGCGGCCCGCCAGGAGGAGCCGTGGTCGGTGGAGACGTGCACGCCGGTGCCGTCGGGGCTCCACACGATGGAGGAGGCGTCGGCGGCGACGGCGACCGTGCCGGGGCCGGTGACCCCGCCGGGCTCCTGGCCGGCCCACCAGTCCGCGCCCCCGTTGGTGGAGATCGCGATGCGGGACACGCCCTCGCCGGTGCCGACGCGGACGAAGGTGTCCGGCGCGAGCTCGGCGAAGTCGAGCGCAGCGGTGGAGCCGTGGAACGGCTGGGTGTGCATGAGGTCGGGGGCGGTGTCCAGGTCCTCGTGCCGGAACCCGCCGATGTCGGCCATGGCCGAGACGAGGGGCACGCCGCCCGGCGGCGCCGCGAGGTCGTTGACGGCGGTCTCCTCGATGCCCTGGGCCTTGACCTCGATGGTGAACGCCTCGTCGCGGTCCCACGCGGTGAGGTCGTCGGTGCCGTAGAGGGTGGCGCCGGTGCCGTAGAGGAGCCGGTCGGAGTCGAACGGGTCGATCTCCATGGCCTGGGTCATCCAGCCGAGCTTGGGCGCGGTCTCGGGGGGCGCCGGGTTGGCGCCGAACGTGAGCCACGGAGAGGCCGAGATATCCATTTCGTACCTGTTCTCGCGCGTGGGATAGGAGGTGTACTCCCACGCCTGCGTCCAGGTCTGCCCGCCGTCGGTGGTGCGGTAGAACTGCGCGTCCGGCCACCAGGAGATCTGGGTGCTCACCATCAGGGTGTCGGGGTCCTGCCGGTCGATGGTCAGGCCGCCGTAGCCGAAGTGGTTGTCGGCGGAGTCGGAGGGGACGGGGCTGACGTTGGTCCACTCGCCGCTGGCGGTGTCGAGCCGCCACACGTCGCCGCTCTCCCCGTCGTAGGGGCCGCCGGTGGTGCTGGTGGCGATGTAGAGCCGCCCGTTCTCGTGGTCGACGAGGCCCTCGATCGGCAGGTGGCCGGTGGGCTGGCCGGGCACCCGCTCCCAGGTGGCGCCGGCGTCGGTGCTGCGGTAGACGCCGTTCTCGGTGTCGCCGACGCCCACGTAGACGTCCTGTGTCCGCGACCCGGGCGAGCCGCTGCCCTTGTCGAAGGCGACCCAGGTGACGCCGAGTTCGTCGCTGAGGTACCCGGAGGCGTCGCCCGGGTCCTGCACCCAGTCGCCGGGGTTGGGGAACGACGCGACCTCCGACCAGGTGGCGCCGTGGTCGGTGCTGCGCCACAGGCCGTGCCCGCTGGGGGCGCCGAGGTAGAGCACGCTGTTGTCGTTGGGGTCGATCGCCAGCCGCTCGATGCCGCGGCCGGGCATGTTGCCGCCCAGCTTGAACGGCAGTTCGGTGGCGTCCCAGGTCTCCCCGCGGTCGGTGGAGCGCAGGATGGCGCCGTTGTCGGGGTCCCAGTCGTTGGTGTAGGACCCGGCGGCGATGTAGACGCGGTCGGGGTCGACCTCGTCGGTGGCGAGCCCGGCCACGCCGGTCAGGCCCCAGTCGTCCCAGCCCACCCAGTCCAGCAGCGGGGTCCACCGCTCGGTGCCGGGGTCCCACCGGTAGGCGCCGCCGACGTCGGTGCGCGCGTACACCAGGTCGGGCTCGGACTGGTTGAACACGATGCCGGGGACGTAGCCGCCGCCGACGACCTCCACGTTGTCCCAGGTGTAGGCGGTGTCGGCGGCGGCGGCGGTGGGGGCGGACGCCGCGACGGTGAGGGAGGCGGCCAGCGCCGCTGCGGCCGCACCGGCCGCCGCGCGCCGTCCGCGCCCCGGTGGGCGCGGGAGAGGGGGATGGGGTGCCGTTGTCACATCAGACTCCTCGGTGAGGGCACTCGGAATACTGCTGTCGCGGCCTCACGAATTAGTTTCGACTCCCAACCAACGAACGTCAACGGGTGCTCTCCCCGCGCGTCCGGCGGGCCGGGAGGGGGATCTCCACGGTGGCCGGGTCGGGGGTCAGGGTGCGGACGCGGACCGCGCCGCCCGGGGCGGTCAGCCGGACGCGGCGCGGGGCGGCCGCCGCGAGGGTCGCCGTGACCGCGTCCGGCGTCCAGGACAGGCGGTGCACGGCGATGCCGCCCCGGGCGCGCAGCCCGCGCACCTCGCCCTCCGGCCAGGCGGCGGGCAGCGCCGGGAGCAGGTCGATCCGCCCCTCGGCCGAGCCGAGCAGCATCGCGGCCACCACGGCCGGGAGGCCGCCGCAGATGTCCACGTTGAACAGCGCCCCGCGGTTGTGCGTCGACACCAGGGTGGGCCGCCAGTAGCGGGCCGCCATCAGCTCGACGGCCGCCAGCGCCTCGCCGGCCAGGCCCAGCCGGGCCGCGGCGAGCCCGAGCTGGGCCAGGCCGAACGCCATCTCGTCGGACCCCTGGCCGCGCCACCAGGCGAGCCGGGCCCGCACCGCGCGCACCGCGGCGGCGTGCAGCCGGGGGTCGGCGAACGCCGGGTCGCGCTCGTACCAGAGCGGGAACAGGTGCGAGGCGTGCCGGTGCGCGTGCCGGTCGCGCTGCTCGACCGGGCCCGCCGGGGCCGCCCACTCGGCGAGGACGCCGTCGGCGCCCACCCGGTAGCCGGGCAGTCGGGCGGCGAGGCGGGCCCACCGCCGCGCGCCGGGCAGCCCCAGCACCCGGTGCGCGCGCAGCAGGTTGCGGACCAGGTCGCGGACCGCGGCGACGTCCATGGTGGCGTTGGCGCAGGCCTGCGCGTCGGTGCCGCCGGGCGTGTTCTCCGGCGAGTAGGACGGGACGAAGCCGTCGGCGGCGAGGAAGTCCTCGTGGAACTCGGCGGCGGCGGTCAGGAACGGCAGCGCCCGGTCGCGCAGGAACACGGTGTCGCCGGTGTGGCTGAAGTGGTCGTAGTAGAGGCGGCCGAGCCAGGCCGCGCCGGCGGTCCAGCAGGTCAGGCACCACTCCTCGGTGAAGTGGTTGTGCCGGCCGTGGGTGGAGACGTGCGCGGGCACCAGGATTCCGCGGCAGCCGTAGAGGCGGCGGGCGTTCTCCGCGAAGTCGGGGGTCAGGCCGTCGACCAGGTCGAACACGCCGGTCATGAGCTCGGGGGTGCCGGTGGTGTGCAGGGCGGCGACCGCGGCGGCCAGGTTGCCGTCGAGGGTGAACCCCGACCGCCAGGGCGGGTCGTAGGCGCCGCTCCAGATGCCCTGGAGGGTCGGCGGGAGGTCGCCGCACGCGCTGATGGCGGCGTAGCGCCCGGCGTCGACCAGCCGCTCGACCAGCGCCGGGCCGGGCGGGCCGGCGAGGAGGCGGTCGGTGCCCTCGGCCGGCCCCGGCCGGGGTCCGGGCGGCCCGAGCCGGAGCCGGAACCGCCCGAACAGCTCGCCGTGCACGGCGCCGTTGCGGCGCGCCACCCGGTCGAACACGGCCCCGCCCTCCGGTGGGGCGGCCGGGACGGCGGAACCCTGGTGCGTGCCGCCCGTCGCCCCCGCCCCTCCCCCTCCGGCCCGACCGGCCGCGTCGCGGGGACGCCCGCCCGGCGTGCCGGGCCCCGTGGACGGGGCGTCCGGGCCGCTCAAGCCGTCCGGACCGTCCGGACTCTCCGGACCGTTCCGGCCGTCCGGAGCCGGGCGGGCCGCCGCCCCCGGTGCCGGTCGGGCGCGGGGCGGCGGTCCGGAGGCGGCCGGGGGCCGATCCGGCGCGGACGGATCGCCGGGCGCCTGCGGCGCGGGGGTGCCGATGGGCGGCGGGGCGGGGTCGCCGGGGCGGGCGACGTGGACCCGGGCGAGGACGGTCAGCCGGATGGCGCCGCGCACCTCGATCCCCTCGGCGACCGCACGGGCCGTCCCGCCCTCGGCGGCGACCGCGCAGACGACGGTGTACCCGGGGAGGGTGCCCGGTGGGCGGTCGGGGAAGACCGCGCGCAGCGCGAGCCGGCCGGTCGCCGCCCGCACCTCGGTGGCGACGCGGACGGGCGGCTCCCCCGGCGGCGGTTCCAGGCGCAGCACCCCGTTGAGCCCGGCGGGCCGTCCGGCCGCCCGATCGGGGACGCCGCCGCCCCGCACCGGTGGGCCGCCCCCGGCCATCGGGGCGCCCTCGGCGGAGGGGGCGCTGATCTCGGTGGCGACCAGGTCGCCGGGGCGCGCGGCGACCACCCGGTGCCGGGTGCCGTCGGCGTAGCGCTCCTCGACCACGCCGGTCCGGAAGTCGCACCGCCGGACGGCCGTCCCGCCGGGCGGCCGGTGCGGGGTGAAGGTGAGTACGGCGGCGGGGACGAGGGGGTCGATCCACCGGGTCTCCGCGTACCCCGGGTGCTCGGCGGCGGCGAACGCGGAGATGCGCCGGGCGGCCGCCCGGCCCCGCCCGCTGCGGATGAGGGCGCGGACCTCCGGCAGGATGCGGGCGGTCCCGGGAGCGGGCAGCGCCTCCGTGACGGGCAGGAACAGCCGCTCGTGCCCGAGGGTGGTCCGCGTCCCGGTCGGCCCGCCGTGGACGAGCGCGCCCTGCCGCCCGTTGCCGGTGACGAGCGCGTCCTCCCAGTCGGCGGCGGGCGTCCGGGTCGCCGCCCCGCTCCAGTCGATGGCCACGCCGCCGCCTCCCCGCTCCCTCGGGCTCCCCGGACCGCCCGGCGGGCGGCCCCGGCCCCGGCCGAGGACGGCGGGCTTCCGGCGCACGGGGAGTCCGATTAGTTTGTTGTCCATCCAAAATAAGGAGCCGCGCATGCGAGGTCCAGAGCCGTCCGGCCCCCAGCGCCCCGAAGGAGCGCCGCGCCCCGCCCCCCGCCCCCGGTCCGAGGGCGCCGCCGGGCCGGCGTCCGGCGGCGGCCCCCTGTGGTTCGGTGGCGACTACACCCCCGAGCAGTGGCCCGAGGACGCGCAGGCGGAGGACGCGGCACTGATGCGCCGCGCCGGGGTCACCCTGGCCACGGTCGGCGTGTTCGCCTGGCCGCTGATCGAACCCGCCGAAGGGCGCTACACCTTCGCCTGGCTCGACGGGGTGCTCGACCGCCTGCACCGCAACGGGGTGCGGGCCGCCCTCGCCACCCCCACCGCGTCACCGCCCCTGTGGTTCTCCGCCGCGTACCCCGACACCCTGCCGGTCACCGCCGACGGCGTCCGGATCACCCCCGGCAGCCGCGACGCCTACTGCGTCTGCGCCCCCGCCTACGCCGAGGCGTCGGTCCGGGTGGCCGCCGCCCTGGCCGACCGCTACGCGGACCACCCCGCCCTGGCCCTGTGGCACGTCCACAACGAGTACGGCACCTGGTGCCACTGCGACCACGTCGCCCGCGCCTTCCGCGACTGGCTGCGGGACCGCTACGGCGGGCTGGACGCCCTCAACGACGCGTGGACCACCGCGTTCTGGGGCCGCCGCGTCACCGACTGGGCGCAGGTGCTCCCGCCGCGCACCACGCAGTACCGGTCCGATCCGGGCCACGTGCTCGACTTCCGCCGGTTCCTGTCCGACGCGATGCTGGGCGCCTACCGCGCCCAGCGCGACGTGCTGCGCGCCCGCACCCCCGGCGTCCCGGTGACCACGAACTTCGCGTTCGGCGACTGGGTCCCGGTCGACCCGTGGCGGTGGGCCCCGCACCTGGACCTGGTGGCGGTCGACCACTACCCCGACCGGCCGGGCCGGGCCGCCGCCGAGCAGACCGCGTTCGCCGCCGACCTCGCCCGCTCCTGGGCGCGCGCCGGCGCGGCGGCGCGCGCCCCGGACGGCGCGGCCCCCGCTGCGGACCGCCCCGCCCACCCGTGGGTGGTGATGGAGCAGGCCGCGGGCGTCGTCTACACCGGGGGCCGGGTCGTGCCGAAGGCGCCGGGCGAACTGGTCCGGCACGGCCTCGGCCACGTCGCCCGCGGTTCGCTGGGGGCCCTGTTCTTCCAGTGGCGGGAGTCGCGGGGCGGCGCCGAGCAGTGGATCTCCGGCATGGTGCCGCACGCCGGACCCGGCTCCGCGGTGTTCCGGGAGGTGTGCGACCTCGGGGCGCTGCTCGCCCGGCTGGGCGGGGCGCGCGACGCCGAGGTGGCGGCCGACGCCGCCGTGGTGTGGGACCCGGAGTGCCAGTGGGCGCTGGGCCTGCCCTCGCTGCCGGCCCCCGGTCTCGACCACACCGGTGCCGCCGCCCAGGCGCACCGCGTCCTGTGGCGGTCGGGGCGCACGGTCGAGTTCACCGCGCCGGACGCCGTGCCGCCGCGGGTCCCGCTGCTGGTGGTGCCCGCGCTGTACCTCACCTCCGACACGGCGGCGGAGCGGCTGGCCGCCCACACCGAGGCGGGCGGCACCCTCGTCGTGACCCACCTCAGCGGCCTGGCCGACCCGCGCGGCACCGTGCGCACCGGCGGGTACCCGGGCGCGCTGCGCGGCCTGCTCGGCGTGCGCGTGGAGCGGTTCCATCCGCCGGCGCCCGGAGAGGAGGTCCCGCTGTCGGAGCCCGGGTACGGCACGGGGCGGCGGTGGGGCGAGCACGTGCACACCACCGGCGCCGAGGCCGTGGTCCGCTACACCGGCGGCCCGCTCGCGGGGTGCCCGGCGGTCACCCGCCACCGGTTCGGGACGGGCATCGCCTGGTACCTGTCGACCGGCCTGTCCGACGCGGGCCTGGCCCGGCTCCTGGCCGACGCCGCCGGCCCGGGGCCGGGCCGGCCGCCCGGCCTGGAGGTCGTGCGGCGCCGCGCCCCCGGCGAGGCGTGGGCGTTCGTGCTCAACCACACCGAGGCGGCGCACCCGGTGGCGGCTGCGGACGCGGGGCTGCCGCCGGACGCGGTCGACCTGGTGACCGGCCGCCCCGCGACGGGCCTGCGGGTCCCGGCGGGAGGCTGGGCCGTGCTGCACGCCCGGACCGGCTGACCGCCGCGCGGCCGGACGCGGCGGTCAGCCGGGCACCGCGCCGGGGCGGCCGGCGGCGGCGCGCGGGTCGAGCCGGGCGGTGGCGGCCTCGCCCGCCAGGTTCGCCGCGATGACGACGGCGCCGGTCACCAGCACCACCCCCAGCAGGACCGGGTAGTCCTGGGCGCGCGCCGCGTCCAGGGCGAGCCGCCCCATACCGGGCCAGGCGAAGACGACCTCGATCGCGTAGGCCCCGGCCAGCGCCTGCGCCGTGCCGACCCCGAACCGGGCCGCGAACGGCACCAGGCCGGGGCGCAGCACGTGCCGCACCGCCACGGTCCAGGGCGCCACGCCGCGCGCGCGGGCGGCGACGACGTGCGGCGACCCGCGCACCCGCGCGACCCCGGTCTGCACGAGCCGCACGTACACCCCGAAGTGGTGGCCGAAGGCGAGGGCGGCCGCGGGCAGCACCAGCGACGACGCGACGGCGGCGGCGGTCGGCGGCGCCCCCGGGCGGCCGAGGCCGCCCGACGGGAACCAGCCCAGCCGGACCGAGAACACGTAGAGCAGCAGCAGCGCCCCGACGAACCCCGGGGTGCCGCCGAGCACGAAGACCGCCAGCTCGATGCCGCGCCGCAGCGCCGCGCTGCGGGTCGACCCGGCGACCAGGCCGACCGCGACCGCGCCGACCAGGCCGAGGACGGTGGCCGCCGCCGTGAGCAGCAGCGTCCACGGCAGCGCCGCGCCGATCTCGGCCGCCACGGGGCGGCCGTGCAGGTACGAGGCGCCGAGGTCGCCGCGGAGGACGCCGCCGAGCCAGTCGGCGTAGCGGACCGGCAGCGGGGCGTCGAGGCCCATCTCGGCGCGCCGGGCGGCGACCAGCTCCTCGGGCACCGGCCGCCCGCCGGAGCGGGCCTCCAGCACGGCCCGCGCCGGGTCGCCGGGGGCGAGGTCCAGGGCGAGGAAGCAGAACACCGACAGGCCGGCCGCGACCAGCACCGCCGACACCAGGCGGCGGACGAGCGGGCGCGCGGTCACGGCCGCCCGCCCCCGGGCCCGCCCGCCCGGGGCGCGGCCGCCCCGCTCACGCCCGCAGCTCGATCAGGTCCCACCGGTTGCCGTAGAGGTCGCGGAAGACCGCCACGGTGCCGTAGGACTCGCGGCGCGGCTCCTCCTCGAACTCCACCCCGGCGGCCGCCATGCGGGCGTGGTCGCGGGCGAAGTCGTCGGTGTGCAGGAACAGGCCGACACGGCCGCCGGTCTGGTCGCCGACCCGTTCGCCCTGCCCGGGGGTGGCGGCGCGGGCGAGCAGCACGGCGGCGTCCCCGGCGCCGGGCGGGGCGACGACGACCCAGCGGCGGCCGCCGCCGAGGTCGGTGTCCTCGCGCAGGTCGAAGCCGAGCCGGCCGACGTAGAAGTCGATCGCCTCGTCGTAGTCGCGGACGAGCAGGGCGACGAGTCCCAGGTGCATGCGCGGGGTCCTCTCAGCGGGCGGGTGCGGGGCACCCGGGGGCGGCGGGGCGGGGCGGCAGTGGGGCGGGGTCGGCAGCGGGGCGGGGGCGCGGGGCCGTCACCCCTCGTACGACCACTCCTCGGCGTTCCAGAAGAACCCGTACCCGTGGTGGGCCAGTGTGCGCCGCTCGACGCCGCGCAGGTCGGCGGGGACCGCGTTGACGGCGTCGAGGTAGGCGACGAACACGTACGGCGGGTTCGCGGCGATGGCCCGCTGGAAGTCGGCGTAGGCGTCGGCGCGGACGGCGGGGTCGGCGGTGGAGCGCCCCCGGTCGAGCGCGTCGTCGGCGGCGTCGTCGGCGTAGCTCCCGTAGTTGGACCCGCCCTCGGCGAGCGCCTCGGAGGAGTGGAAGGGGCCGTAGAGGGAGCCGTCCGGGTCGTAGGGCGTGCCCCAGCCGATCAGGAAGGCGTCGACGGCGGCCCAGTCGACGGCGTCGCGCGGCCGGGGGTCGGCCGTGACGTCGAACCCCTGCTCGCGGAGCTGGGTGGCGAGCACTTCCACCATGGCGGTGCGGACGCCGTCCTCGGCGAAGGTGGTGAGGTCGAAGGCGACGCGTTCGCCGTCCTTGGCCCAGACGCCGTCCTCGCCGCGGCGGTACCCGGCCTCGGTCATGGTGCGCTCGGCCCGCTCGGGGTCGTGGACGGCGTCGGCGGCGTCCACGCGGTAGGGGCTGAGGTCGAGCGGCCCGGCGGCGGGGGTCCCGTAGCCGTTCAGGACGGCGCTGATGACGGCCTCGCGGTCGACGGCGTACCCCATGGCGATGCGCGGTGCGGGGTCGGCGCAGTCGGCGTCGAGGTAGCAGTGGTCCGGCCCGGTGTTGAACATGATCGCCCGGTAGTCGGCGGTGGGCGCCACCTCCACGCGGTGGCGGTCGCCGCCCTGGAAGTCGCGGACCTGGCGGGGTTCCAGGGCGGCGGCGTCGACCTCGCCGTTCTGCAGCCGCATGAGGCGGGTGGCGGCGTCGGGCACGTAGGCGACCGTGATGCCGTCGAGCCCGGGAGCGCCCCCGTAGTAGTCGGGGAAGGCGCTGAGGGCGGCGTACTCACCGTGCCGCCACTCGTCCAGCCGGAACGGGCCGGTGCCCACGGGGGCGGCGCCGAACGCGGGGTCGTCGATGCCGGGGCCGGCCAGCAGGTGCTCGGGCAGGACGCCGTTCGACAGCGTGTCGAGCAGGGCGGGGACGGGGGTGGCGAGTTCGATGACGACGGTGTGGTCGTCCTCGGCGCGCACCTCCTCGACGGCGGCGAACTTGTTGCTGGTGGCGAAGTCCCCGTCGCGCACGGCCTCCACGGTGAACACGACGTCGTCGGCGGTGAACGGTGCGCCGTCGTGCCAGGTGACGCCCTCGCGCAGGTCGAAGGTGTAGGTGCGCTCGTCCTCGCTGACCGTCCAGTCCTCGGCGAGGGCGGGGACGACCTCGTTGTCGGCGTCGTGGCCGGTGAGGCCGCGGAAGACGAGTTCGGTCACCGGGTCGAGGTGCTCGTCGACCAGGGCGGGGTTGAACTCCTCGGGCTCGTCGCCGATCGCGTAGGTGAGGGTGGCGTCGGCGGCGCCGCCCGCGGCGGGGCCGGCGCAGCCGGCGGCGGCCGCCAGGGCCAGGCACGCGGCCAGAGCGGGCAGGGGCGGGGTCCGCGTCACGGCTCCTCCTATTGCAAAGTCTTCGCAATTGCGAACCCTACGCTCCGGAGATCCCCCGGTCGACGCCCGCATGTGGCCAAAGCGCTGACGACCCGCCCGGCCGGACCGTACGTTGAGGTGCGGGTGCATGACGCTCCGTGAACGATCACCCCTGCGGCGGACGGAGGGCGGACCGGTGCGATGGGTGTGGCGCGCGGACTCCGGCGCCTTCAAGGCCGAGTACGCCGCCGTCGTGATGCTCGTCGCCGTGGTCACCGCGGCCGTGGTGACCATGGGCATCCCCACCGATGTCAGCGCCCTCTACGACACCGCGCTGTGCCGGGTGGCGGGCGACGACGACTGCCCCACCGGCGCCGACGACGGCCCGGCCGGCGACCCCGCCGACCCCGCCCCCGATCCCACGGACGGCGCCACCGGCAGCGCCACCGAGGGCGCAACCGACCCCTCGCCCGACCCGTCGGCGTCCGACGGCGCCGAGGAGCCGGAGTCGGTCTTCAACGACCCGATGATCGACCCCGACGTCGCGGCCGCCGACCAGGAGTTCCGCGACGCCGAGGACGCCCACGCCGCCGCGCAGGCCGACTACGACGGCCTCGACGACGAGCTGCTGTCCCTGCTCGGCGAGATCCTCGGCATCGAGGACGCGCGCAAGTGCCTCACCGAGGGCGACCTCATGGCCTGCCTGTGGACCGTCGTCGGCCTGGCCCCCTGGGGCAAGGGCGCCAAGCTCGTCTCCAAGAGCCCCAAGATCCTGCGGCTGTGGAACCGGTGGCGGCGCGCCGGCTCCACGCTCGACTCCGCCCAGGAGCGCCTCGACAACGCGTCGGCCGCGCGCAGCCGCCTGCTCCGCCAGTGCGAGGCCAACAGCTTCACCGCCGACACCCCGGTGCTGATGGCCGACGGCACCCGGCTGCCCATCGCCGAGGTCGAGATCGGCGACGACGTCCTGGCCACCGACCCCGCCACCGGCGCCACCGGGCCCCGCGAGGTCACCGCGCTGATCACCGGCACCGGCCGCAAGGACCTGGTGCACCTCACCGTCAACGCCGGCGGCCGGACGGCGGGCGTGGTCACCGCCACCGCCGACCACCCGTTCTGGGACGCGGGCGCGGGCGCCTGGACCACCGCGGGCGACCTCCGCTCGGGCGACCTGCTGCGCACCCCCGACGGCGGCCGGGCGACCGTGGCCGCCGCCTCGCCCGTGACCGTGCCGACGACCGTCCACAACCTGTCGGTCGGCGACCCGCACACCTACTACGTCGCGGTCGGCGGCGCCGAGCTGCTGACCCACAACGCGGGTCCCGGGTGCGGGGACATCTGGATGGACCCCCACCGCGTCGAGCACCACTTCAAGCACGCCGCCGACTTCGGTGTCACCGGGAAATGGGGTAAGCAGACCAGGCAGGAGTACATCGAGGCCCTGGGACACTTCATGCGCAGCCCCAACAACACCAAGATCACCGGCACGTTCCGCGGGCAGCCGGCCCACCACTACGTCGACCCCGACACCGGGCAGCACGTCTCGGTCGCCGCCGACGGCCCCGAGGTCGGCAAGGTCCTCGGCGCGTGGAAGAGCGACCCCGGAACCGACCAGCTGGAGTACCTGCTCCGGGACGGGGTGCTCTGATGGCCGACCCGGCCGGCCCGGCGGGCACCGCCCCGTTCCGCGCGTGCATGCGCGCCTTCCTCGACGGCCGCCTGGAGCCCGGCGAGTTCTCCCGGGTGTTCTTCGACCTCGCCCGCACCTCCTCCGGCCTGGCCCGCGAGCCCTACCTGCTGCTGAACCGCGGCATGCACCTCGCCGAGTGCTACACCGACCGCCCCGACCAGGTCGGCGGCGGCCTCATCGGCGCCGACGAGCTGCGCGCGGGCGTCGCCGAGGTCGCCGCCGAACTCGACGCGCTCGAAGGGCGGGCACCGTGAGGTCCCTGCACGACGTCCTGCGCGCCTTCACCGAGGACCGGCTGCGCGCCGACGAGTTCGCCCTGCTGTTCACCGCCCTGGCCCCGGCCGTGCGGCGCGACCCCGAGGGGTGGGGCGCCGGCCCGGCCGAGGCGGCGCTGCTCGCCGAGGTCGACGCGCTGGTGCGGCGGCACGCCGCCGACACCGACGGCGGCGCCGCGCTGCGCCGCGCGGTGCGCCGGGCCGCGGCCGCGCCGGGCGGCTGAGCCGCGACGGGGCCGCACACGGCGGCGGGCGCCGGCGGCGTCCTCCGCCGCCGA